>JASEFU010000002.1 GCA_030018455.1 Dehalococcoidia bacterium | reverse complement strand
ACGGCGCTCTTCAACGCCATGGCGCGTGTCATAATCGAAGAGGGGCTGGAAGCGCGCGACCTCATCGAGATGAGCACGGAAGGGTTCGAGGAGTTCCGCGCCTCCGTCCAGGAGTTCACGCCCGAGCGCGCGGAAGAGATCACCGGCGTTCCGGCGGAGGATATCGTCGCGGCGGCGCGCGAGTACGCGACAACGAAGCCTGCGGCCATCATCTACACCATGGGCGTCACCCAGCACATCTGCGGGGTCCAGAACGTGCAATCGCTCTCCAACCTGGCGCTGCTCTGCGGCAACTTCGGGCGGGCAAACTCCGGCGTCAACCCGCTGCGGGGCCAGAATAACGTGCAGGGCGCCTGCGACATGGGCTGCGGCCCCGTCGACCTGCCCGGCTACCAGAAGATCGCCAACGACGACGTGCGCCGGAAGTGGGAAGAGGCGTGGGGCGTCACCCTGCCCGCGCGTCCCGGCGTCACCAAGGTCGCCGCCATCGACGAGATGCTGGAGGGGCGCGTGAAGGCCGCCTACATCATGGGCGAGAACGTCCTCGTCTCGGAGGCGGACGCTTCGAAAGCGCAGCGCGCGCTGGAATCGCTCGACCTATTAGTCGTGCAGGACCTCTTCCTTACAGAGACCGCCCGCCTCGCCGACGTGGTGCTGCCGGCCGCCTCTTTCGCCGAGAGCGACGGCACGATAACCAACACGGAACGTCGCGTCCAGCGCGTGCGGAAGGCGGTCGACCCGCCCGGCAGCGCGCGCGAGGACTGGCGCATCCTGGCAGAGCTTTCGACGCGCCTCGGCTACCGCATGGACTACGAGGACGTCTCCCAGGTGTGGGACGAGATGGCCGCGCTCACGTCCGCCTTCACCGGCATCTCATACGAGCGGCTGGAAGGCGAGGGCATACAGTGGCCCTGCCCGACGCCCGACCACCCGGGGACGCCGTACCTCCACAGCGAGCTGTGGCAAGGCAAGCAGACGGCCTACTTCCGCCCCGTCGGGTACACTCCGCCGGCAGAGCAGCCCGACGACGAGTTCCCCCTCGTCCTGACGACGGGACGCCGCCTCCCCGCCTACCACACGCACACGCAGACGGGACGCTCGGCCGCGATACGGCTGCTCCTGCCGCGGGAAACGGTCGAGATCAACCCTGTCGACGGACAGCGGCTGGGCATCGAGGACGGGCAGAAGGTGCGCGTCGTGTCGCGGCGCGGCGAAGTAACGGCGGCCGCCCGGCTAACAGAGCGTTCGCCAGTGGGCGTGGTCTTCCTCAGCTTCCACTTCCCGGAGCAGGCGCTCACCAACGTCCTGACGAACGACGCCTACGACCCGGTCGCTCAGACGCCTGAGTACAAGGCCTGCGCCGTCCGCATAGAGCGCGCATAGCACACGCTGGGCTGCCCGAACCGGCGGGCCGTCCTCGTCCGTTCCTAAGTTGACAGGAATCAGCGCAATCGAGGCGTGGGTCACGCCCTCGCGGCCACCGTCGGCGCCGCGCGCCGGCGGACAACCCCGAGCGGCAGCACCTCGCGGCCCCAGGTCTCGTTGATTATCCCTCCCGCCGAAGCGTAGAGCGCCGCACCCGCCACCAGCAGGCCCTCGTAGCCGGCGATCTGGTGGACCGTTTCGTTGTGCTGGCCCCAGGCAAGCAGGTAGAACAGGACCGACAGTCCGGCAAAAACGACCTGCAACGCGACCGATATCCTGAGCGTACCCACGAACATGTACGTGGTGAAGAGTCCCCACGCGACCAGATACACGGACATGCCTTCCGGCGGCACTTCGCTTACGAGGCCGTTGTCCTCGAGTATAATCAGCGTCCCCAGGCCGATCCAGAAGACACCGTATGAGCTAAAGGCCGTAAACCCGAAGGTGTTGTTCTTCTTCGCTTCCCACATGCCGGCGA
Organism: Dehalococcoidia bacterium; assembly: GCA_030018455.1. Taxonomy (NCBI): domain Bacteria; kingdom Bacillati; phylum Chloroflexota; class Dehalococcoidia; species Dehalococcoidia bacterium. The sequence continues at coordinate 358,841 of JASEFU010000002.1, read as the reverse complement.
GAAGCTGCGCCAGTCCTCCGTAGAACAGCCCCAGGGCGAGCACCACTCCGATGCTGTCGCCGTCGATGATCTCGGCATTAATGACGTTCAGCACCAGCGTCGTTATCCCGAAGCCTGCCAGCCCCAGCGGGGCCGGGTTCGCCAGCTTCTCGCTGACTACCATCTCGCCGTTAGCCATAGAGTCAACCTCCTTAGTCTAGCTTTCGTCCGCTCCGTCAACTGTTGTACCGTGCATCCGTTTTAATTGTCTACACGCCTGACAACTGGAACTCGGACGGCGTCAACCGTATACTGGCCGTAGGGGAAAGGAGAAGCATGATCCCTGCCATCCGCACCTACGGGCTCTCCAAGCGCTACGGACAGGTGCTCGCGCTCGACAACCTCGACCTGACGGTGGAACGGGGCGAGATCTTCGGCTATCTGGGGCCGAACGGCGCCGGCAAGACGACGACGATCCGCCTCCTTCTCGACTTCATACGTCCCACTCAAGGCCGCGCCGAGGTGCTCGGGCACGACGTTCGCGCCGATTCGCTGGCCGTGCGTCGCCGCACCGGCTATCTGCAGGGAGACGTCGCGCTTTACGATGCCATGACCGGCGAGCATCTCCTCGAGTTGCTGAACCGGCTGCGCGGCGCGTCGAACCTCGCGCACGGGCGGGCGCTCGCCGAACGCCTCGATATCGACCTCAAGCGCAAGATAGGCGCCTACTCTTCGGGGATGCGCCAGAAACTGGCGCTGGTCGCCGCCCTCATGCCACAGCCCGAACTACTCATCCTCGACGAGCCGACGAAGGGGCTCGATCCCCTCGTGCAGCAGGAGGTCTACAAGATACTACGCGAGGAGCAAGCCCAGGGGCGCACGATCTTCCTTTCGTCGCACAATCTTCCGGAGGTGGAGCGCGTGTGCAACCGCGTGGCGATACTGCGCCGCGGCAAGCTGATGGCGGTCGAAGAGGTCGAGGCGATTCAGCACAAGAAGGTGCGCACGCTCGAGGTGACGTTCGAGCGGCCCGTGCCGCGCGAGGCGCTGCTCATCGCGGGGACGGAGCTGCGAAGCATGAACGGGAACCGCGCCGAATTCCAGGTCTCCGGGCACGTGCGCGAGGTGCTGCGCGCTCTCACCGAACTCCCGGTCGAAGATATCGTCTTCCCGGAGGCAACGCTCGAAGAGACGTTCATGCAGTTCTACAGCGAAGGGAGCGAGGAGTGAGCGCCGCGGTCTTCACCGTGAACGTCTGGTTCCATCGCTACACCGCGCTGGCGTGGGTAATCGGCGTCGGCGCGCTTGCCTTCCTCACGGGAGCCCTGTACCGCAGCATAGGCGCGGCCGACTACGTGGAGCTGATCGAGCAGTTCCCGGAAGGTCTGCGCGCGTTCATGGGTCTCGATCCGAATGCGCCCATACCGTCGGGAGAGGAGTTCGCGGTCAATCTTTGGATGAACACGCAGTTCCTGAGCTTTGGGGCGGCGCTGTTCGCCATCTACGCCGTCGTTCACTGCGGCGCCGCCGTCGCCCGCGAGCGCGAGAAAGGGACGCTGGACCTCATACTGAGCCAGCCGGTAGCGCGAAGCCGCTTCCTGCTCTGGCGGTGGCTGGTGTTCGTTGTCGCGTCCGCCGTCCTCGCGGTGGCCGCGGCGCTGACCTTGATGGCGGGGCTGGCTACCGCAGCCGCAACCGCCAACGTGCTGAACCTTTCGCTTACCCTCTTCCAGGCATGGATGGTGGCTCTGGCGGTGGCCGGTTACTCGCTGGCCTTCTCCTGCTTGTTCCTCTCGACAGCGAAGGCGGCAGCGGCGGCGGGCCTTCTCACCACCGCCTTCTACGCTATCGACATCGTCGCCCGGACAGTGGAGAGGGTGGAATGGTCGGGCAACATCTCTCTCTTCCACTTCTACGACCCGCAGCGCATCCTCGATACGGGGGAGCTTTCGTGGGTCGGTCTCCTGGTCTCCGGCGGAGTGGCCCTGGGGGCGCTGGCGGTGGCGGCGGTGATATTCGAGCGGCGCGACATCGTGACCTAGCGCACTGCCGAAAATGGCTGGGCACCCGCCTGTTTCTGCCCGACAAGCAGGTGCCCAGATTCAAGAGGCTCTTCGATTTTCAGTTGACGGCCGCGTTTGCCTGGGTATCCTCCGGAAGGCGGACCTTCTAGTGAAGATCGACCACGGTATCCAGGCCGGCGGGCGTCGTTCGCGCGATGACCATCGTGCCACCGAGCGGCGGCTTCACTTCGAGGGTGAAGGCAGCGTTGGCGCCGAGGGTGATCGCCGGGGTCTGCGAGGCCATGGTCAGGGTGATCTCCGCCAGTTCGCCGGCTTCCAGCAGGTTATCGCCGTCGCCTACGAGCCATGCCCTTTCCCATACGAGGTCGGAGTTGGCGACAGACGCGTCGCGATACGCCATCACGACTTTGTTGCTGGTGGCTGCGGGGTCGAGGTTGACCGGCTCGCCACCGGCGGCGTTGGCCAGGTCGAACACGAGGCTGGTCACGTTCGTGCCATCGGTGTTGGCGATGACGCTGCCGCGCAGCTCAAGCGAACCCCTGGTCTTCTGCAGACCGGAGTACACCGCCTCCTTGCCCCGCTCGGAGCTGAAGAGACCGGTGCTCAGCACGACGAATGCAAAGACCGTCGCCACGACTACGAAGGCGATCAGGATAATGGCCGTCTCAAGGCCCGTGATGCCTTCCTCTTCCCGATTTGCCCGTTTGACTAGCTTCAGTATCCTACTCATGCACTCCCTCCTTACGGAGTATGGGCCCTTTCAGAACGCGGCCCGTCACCCGCTCGCTGGCGGGACTAGCGGCGGCAGACTCTTGCCGCCAACCATCCGATTGGGTCTGAATGTGTTTCGAAACTTAAGGTCTCGCCATGAAGGGTGCCCACACCCTTGTTGGCGGGGGGGATAGCCCCTCAGTGGACAGCGAGGAGTCCGGAGGCGTAAGAGCGCGGTCTATTCTCTATCGAGGCCGGGCTAGTGGAAGAGCGGGCGCAGCCGGTCCAGTACCAGACGGGCGACGGAGTCGCGGCTCGATGGATCGATCGGAAAGACATGCACGTCGGCGCGAGAACGGACGGCGTCGGCCCAAGGGTGGGCGGCGAGCATTATCGTCCCCAGCACGGGCTTCCCACTTTCGATGGCATCAGTCACCGCGTCTCGGAAGTCTTGCGAATACAGCTCCATCCTGCCGATCTCGTCGATGAGAATGAGATCGCAGTCCTTCACAGCATCGTGGATTGCCGGGACGGCCACCTCGTCGATACCCCTGAGATTGACGCCGTATTTCCCGACGCGATAGGGGCTGCGAATATGGACCCCGGCAAGGGGGGCGCGCGTTCCCTGAAGCGTTACGATCTCGAACCCCGTGCGGCGGCCGTCGGTGCCCCGCGTCTCCTGCGTGTAAAAGCCGCCCGCCCTGACGGCAAGCGCCTCCACGATGCGCCGGACGACGGTGGTCTTTCCCGACCCGGGCCGGCCGCTGATGAGGAAGACGTTCTCGTTCATTCGCGGGCGAAGGGCGCCGCTACCAGATTCCCATCTCCATCCGCGCCTCTTCACTTGCCATCGTCTTCGGGTCCCAGGGCGGGCTGAACGTAAGCGCGAGCTCGACGCTCTCGACCCCGGGGAGCTCCGACGCCGAGCGCTGGATGGCGGCGGCGATAGCAGGACCCAAGGGACAGGCGGGGCTCGTCAGCGTGTAGGTGATGCGGACGGTCGTCCCTTCTATCTTCACTTTGTAGATGAGGCCGAGGTCGACGACGTTCATTCCCAGCTCGGGGTCGATGACGTCGCGTAGCTTCTCACGCACCGTCTCTTCCGAGAAAAGCATCCCCATACCCCTCTGGGATTAGTCGGAGCGGCGCTTGAGCCCCTCTCGGAGCGCGTGCCAGGCAAGGGTAGCGCATTTGACGCGCACCGGAAAGCGGGCGACGCCCTGGAACGCCTCCAGATCGCCCATCTCTTCCGGCGGCACGAAATCGGGGTCCTTCATCATCCGCATGAAGGCGTCGGCGAGCGCGACGATGTCGTCGACCGACTTGCCCTTCACCGCTTCCGTCATCATCGAGCCGGAGGCCTGGCTAATGGAGCAGCCACGCCCGCTGAAGGCCGCCTCCGTGATGCGCCCGTCCTCGAGACGCACGTGCACCTCGATCTCGTCGCCGCAGAGGGGGTTGTAGCCCTCCCCAACCACGTCGGGGTCGCTCAGCTTGCCGTGGTTCCGCGGATTGCGGTAGTGGTCGAGGATAAGCTCGCGGTAGAGCTCGTCCAGTTCCGGCTCAGGATAGTGGGACACGTTCGAAGAACCTCGCTGCTTCTCGTATTCCCCGCGCCAGGGCATCCACTTCGTCCGTCCGGTTATAGATGTAGAAGCTGGCGCGGGCGGTGGCGACCACGCCCAACCGCGCCATCAACGGCTGCGCGCAGTGGTGGCCGGCGCGTATGGCGATGCCATAGCTATCGAGCGCCGTGCCGATGTCGTGAGGATGCAGGTCGCCGTAGTTGAAAGCGACGACGGCGCCGCGGCTGTCCGCGTTCTTCGGGCCGTACACGGTGACGCCGGGGATGCCCGCCAGCGCCTCCAGAGCGTAGCGGCCAAGCTCCATTTCGTGCGCTCTCACCGATTCCATTCCCAGCGCCTTCAGGTAGTCGATGGCAGCGCCGAGGGCGATGACACCGCCGATATTGGGCGTCCCCGCCTCGAACTTCCAGGGCACCTCATTCCAGGAGGCGTCCTCCAGCGACACCCTGCTGATCATCTCGCCGCCGCCGAGGAAGGGCTCCATGTCCTCCAGGAGCTCGCGCCTGGCGTAGAGCACGCCGACTCCCGTGGGCCCGAGCATCTTGTGGCTGGAGAAGGCGAGGAAATCGCAGTCCATCTCCTGGACGTCGACAGGCATGTGGGGCACGCTCTGCGCCCCGTCGACGAGCGCGAGCGCGCCGCGGCTGTGGGCCCGCGCGATGATCTCCGCGGCAGGGTTGATCGTCCCGAGCACGTTCGACATCTGCGTGAACGCGACCAGCCGCGTCCTCTCGCCGATGAGCCGTTCGATGTCGTCGCGGCGCAGGCGCCCCTCGTCGTCGATGTCGATGAAGCGCAGTCGCGCGCCCGTCTCCTTCGCCAGCAGTTGCCAGGGGATGAGGTTGCTGTGGTGCTCCATCACCGTCAGCACGATCTCGTCGCCGGGGCGCAGCCGCTTCCGTCCCCAGGAGTGGGCCACGAGGTTGATGGATTCCGTGGTGTTGCGGGTGAAGACGACACTCTCGGCGGTCGGCGCGTTTATCAGGCCGGCCACCTTCGCCCGCGTCCCCTCATAGGCCGCCGTCGCCTCTTCCGCCAGAGCGTGCAGCCCGCGATGTATGTTAGCGTTCGAGCGCTCGTAGTACTGCGAAAGGGCATCGATGACCGCGCGCGGCTTCTGCGTGGTGGCGGCGTTGTCGAGGTAGACGAGCGGCCGGCCGTGTACTCGCCGTTCGAGAATAGGAAAGTCTCTTCGCACCGCTTCGACGTCTATCATCTCATTCTCCGTCTGAACTGCGGCGACGTCCCGCAGTCAGCCTGCGCCGCAGCACGCGCTCGATGCCGCTCCTGACGCCGTCGCCGTCGAGGCGGTCGAGCGCCTGGCGGAAGAAGCCCTCCACAATCGCCGTCTCCGCCTGCCGGCCTGACAGGCCCCGCGACATCAGGTAGAAGAGCTGCTCTTCGTCGAGCGAGCTGACGGTGGCGCCGTGGCTGCAGCGCGACACGTCGTGCGCCTCGATTTCGAGCACGGGCATCGGCCTCGCTTGCGCCCGGTCGCTGAGGAGCAGGCTGCGCGACTCTTGATTAGCGTCCGCGCCCGCTGCGCCGCTCTCGACGCGGGTGAGCCCGCGCCACTGGAGACGCGCGCGCCCCCTCAGCGCCGACTTGAACAGGAGGTCGCTCACCGTCTCCGGCGCCTTGTGCTCCTGCAACGTGCTGTACTCGAGGCGCTGATCGCCGCCGGCGACAGTGAGCGCGACGATGCGGGCGGTCGCGCCGTGGGCCGCGAGGACGGCCTCCAGCTTCGCCTTCGTAGAGGCGCCTCCCGTGCCGGCAACCATCAGATCGAGCCTGCTCCCCTCGCCGAGGACCGCCCGCAAGGTGAGGCGGCAGTCGGTGCTGCGCCCCCAGTCCTGCAACATTATGTAACGCACCCGCGCCCCTTCCGCGAGCACTATCTCGGCGACCGAGTCGCTGGCGGCGGGCGTTTTCCCTGTCGAGACGCCCGCCTCGACGAAGGTCGCGGCGCTGCCCCTTTCGGCGACCAGCAGGACGCGGCGGAACGCGCTCTCCGCGCCGCCGGCCAGGTACGCCAGCGGCTCGAGCGCCTGCGCGTCCGGGGGCAGGTACGCAAGCGCGCCGCCGCTCCACAACGCGCCGTTCAGCGCCTCGTCGCCGTTCTCTTGCGGCGTCACGACGCTCATCAGGCGCTCTCGCAGCAGCGAGGCGTGGTCGCGGGCGGCGGAATGCAGATCGGCGAAGACAATACCCTCCCGTGCAATCTCGGGGCTGAGCGAATGCGAGACGATTTCCCTCCCCCATTGCTCGATGACGCCCCCGAAGCGGCCGCTCCAGACGCGGCCCGTACGCGAAGACGTATCGCCGCTCCGTTCCGAAAGCAGCGCTTCGAGGCGCGCGCTCTCCGTCGAGGACCCCTGATACAGACGCCAGGCCTCGAGGCGGCGCTGCCGCAGCCACTCCGGCTCGTTATGCCGCGACGAGAGCGCGTCGATGAGCTCTGCGGCCTGTCCGCGGCTGGAAGTCACTGCCTGCATGCCTAGCCGACCGCCCCTTCCAGTTGCAGCTCGATCAGCCGGTTGAGCTCGACCGCGTACTCCATCGGCAGCTCCTTGACCACCGGCTCCACGAAGCCGTTCACGATCATCTTCGTCGCTTCCTGCTGCTCGATGCCACGGCTCTGCAAGTAGAAGAGTTGCTCCTCGCCCACCTTGCTGACTGTGGCCTCGTGGGCGATCAGCGCCGACTGCTCCTCGATATCCATCGTCGGGTAGGTGTCGGAGCGCGAGTCGTCGTCCATGAGGAGGGCGTCGCAGCGCACGCTCGATTTCACGCCCTTCGCGCCGCGCGCCGCCTTCACCAGCCCGCGGTAGCTCGCGCGGCCGCCGTCCTTGCTGATGGACTTGGCGGTGATGACGGAGCTCGTGTAAGGGGCGGCGTGAATCGCCTTGGCGCCGGTGTCCTGGTGCTGGCCGCGGCCGGCGAAGCTCAACGATAGCACCTCGCCGTGGGCGCCGCGCCCCATGAGATAGATGCCGGGGTACTTCATCGTCGTGCGGCTGCCCAGGTTGCCGTCGACCCATTCGACGACGCCGTCCTCGTAAACGGCCGAGCGCTTGGTCACGAGGTTGAAGACGTTCGTCGACCAGTTCTGCACGGTGCTGTAACGGACGCGAGCGCCCTTCTTGACGATCACCTCCACTACGGCGGCGTGCAGCGAGTTCGTGGTGTAGATAGGCGCGGTGCACCCCTCGATGTAGTGCACAAAGCTGCCTGGCTCGGCGATTATCAGCGTCCTCTCGAACTGGCCGATGTTTTCAGCGTTGATGCGGAAGTAGGCCTGAAGAGGTATCTCCACGCGCACGCCCTCCGGAACGTAGACGAAGCTGCCGCCGCTCCAAACGGCGCTGTTGAGGGCGGCGAACTTGTTGTCGCCGGACGGGACGATGGTACCCATATAGCGGCGGACAAGGTCGGGGTACTCGCGCACGGCGGTGTCGGTGTCGACGAAGATGACTCCCTGCTTCGACAGCTCCTCGCGCAGGTTATGGTATACGACCTCCGAGTCGTACTGCGCCCCCACGCCGGCGAGGAATTTCTGCTCCGCTTCCGGTATGCCCAGCCGGTCGAAGGTGCGGCGGATGTAGTCGGGCACGTCCTTCCAGTCGCGCTCCGCCCTGTCGCTGGCGCGCGCGTAGTAGTACATGTCGTCGAACCGGATGTCGGAGAGGTCGGGGCCCCACGCCGGCATCGGCTTCTTCTCGAACAGCTCGAGCGCGTGCAGGCGGAAGTCACGCATCCACTGCGGCTCTTCCTTTATCCCTGCTATTTCTTCGACGACGGCGCGCGAGAGGCCCTTCTCCGTCTTGAAGAGGTACTCGGCCTCGTCGTGGAAGCCCCACTTGTAGCCGTCCGACATTATGTCAACGGCTTTGCGCTCCGTCATCAGCGCGCCCCCTGCGCCGCGGCGATTATCCCCTCGTAGCCCTCCGCCTCCAGCTCGTGGGCGAGGTCGGGGCCGCCCGACTTGATGATGCGGCCGTCGAAGAGGATGTGCACGAAGTGAGGGCGGACGTAGTTCAGTATGCGCTGGTAGTGGGTGATAATGAGGAAGCTGCGCGTGCCGTCGGCGAGGGCGCTTATCCCCTCCGCCACCGTCCTCAGGGCATCGATGTCGAGCCCCGAGTCCGTCTCGTCGAGGACGGCCATCTCAGGCTTGAGGATGCCCATCTGGAGCACCTCCGCCCGCTTCATCTCGCCGCCGGAGAAGCCGTCGTTGACGTAGCGGCGCACGAACTCATCGTCGAGTTTGAGGAGGTCCATCGTCTCCCTGAGCATCGCCCTGAACTCGCGCACCGGCACGTCCTCATCGCGCACGGAGCGAAGGGCGGAGCGGAGGAAATTGACCATGCTCACGCCCGGGATGGCGCGCGGGTACTGGAAGGCGAGGAAGAGGCCGCGGCGGGCCCGCTCGTCCGGCTTGAGGCGGAGAATGTTCTCCCCCTTCAGCAGGACTTTGCCCTTCGTCACCTCGTAGCGGGGGTGGCCCATGAGGGCGTGCGCGAGCGTGCTCTTGCCGGAGGCGTTCGGGCCCATGACGGCATGGATTTCTCCGCGCCGCGCCGTCAGGTTGAGACCCTTCACGATTTCCTTGCCTTCGACGCTGACGTGGAGGTCATCGATGACGAACAACGGCTGGTCTTCCGGCATGTGTCTATCCCTTCGAATGATGCGACAGAGCCTAAACCCACTATAGGCTGCGCTTCTTTTCATTGTCAAGGATTTCTGGCTTTAAATGCATGTTTTGCACTAAAAGCCTCCGTTCCCGTCGCGGCGTGACGCGGCGAACGGGAACAGCGCCGCAGGCCGCAAAGAGGCAGCCCGGGCGGGTGTGAGCGCGAACGTGGGCGAAGATTTCTGTGTTCGCGGTGGGAAGAAGAAGGGCGGCCCGGACAGACCGCCCTTGCTGCACGGTCCGATCGACCGTCTAGCGGATGCGCGACTCCATGAGTTCGGCCAGCGCCAGACCGTCGACATCAGTCTGCTCGCCCGCGGGCCACATGTTCATGACCATGTAGGCGGTCTGCCCGGACTTGAACATGTACATGTCGAAGGCGATGCCGCCCTCGAACATCCCCATTTCTTCTCCCAGGTCTTCCGTGAGACCGCTCATGTCCATCACCATGTACATGCGCATTCCGCCCTCACCGAGGTCGAGCCGCGATATCTGGATGTCGTTCAGCGTCACGCCCATGCTCGCCATTCCCGTCTGTTCCATCGCTTCTTCGATCTCCGCCGGATCGAGGTCGTCGATCTGCGCGAGCTGCGCATCCCATTCCTCGAAGGCGCTGGCAGGCATCGAGATGGCCGCTGACATAACCACCGATCCTTCGCCCCCTTCCATCATGTCGCCTTCGAAGAACATATTCGCCGCCATCTCCATCGGTCCCTCCGGCGAATCGAAGGAGAAGGCGAAGTCGCTGCCGAAGTCAACGTAGCTTGAGGGGAGGTCGCCGGCCGTAATGAGGGCCGCTTTGAGATCGGGATCGACCTCCTGGGTGGCCCCTTCCATGTCGAAGCCGCCGCCGAAAAGCGGCCCGCCCATGATGCTGAGGGGTTGGAACAGCGCGTCGGGGCCGCCGACCGGCTTTGAGGCCTCGGTCGCTGTCGGCCCCGGCGTCTTGACGACAACGGTGGCGCTGGGCTTCTCTTCGTCCGTCCTAGCCGATTTGGAGTCACCGTCTGAGCCGCAACCGGCGAGGAAAACGGCCAGAATACTGCCGGCGACCAACAGCTTCTTGAGCATGCGGGCTTCCTTTCTTTGACTATGAGCCGGCCGTCCGGCACAACCGTTAGTATTAATCGTCAGTTTAGGGAAATGCTGGAGACGAGGGAAGCGCCGCGTCTTCGTTATGTCGAGGGGATCGAGGACGGACTGAAGGGTCGAAGGGGCGCCCTACTGTTCGATGATTTCGACGCCAAGCACCGTGTCGCCCACGGCGAGCTGCCGGACTACCTTGAGACCCTCCTCGTCCACCCTGCCGAAGGCCCAGAACTCGCCGGTCTCGAACTTCTTTGACTCGGTGAGTGCGACGAAGAAGATGCTCCCGTTCACCATGCCGACGGTGCCCGCCTCGAAGCGATGCGGCGTCTCTTCCTTCGCGATGTTGTACCCGGGGCCGCCCGTGCCCGCGCCGGAGGGGTCGCCGGTCATGACGGAAAAGTCAGGCTTCACGTAGTGAAAGGTAAGACCGTCATAGAAGCCGTCGCGCGCCAGGAATACGAAGTTGTTGACCGTGTTGGGCGCCTGGTCGTCAAACAGCTCGATGGAGAAATCGCCCTTGTCGGTCTTGACGATCGCAGTATAGGACTTCGCTACGTCGATCGTCATCGGCGGCGGCGCGGGGTACCATTTCTTGGCCACCGGCGTCTCCTCCGGGGTGACGGCGCCTTCTGCGGTTACCTCCGCTGTCGGCTCCGGCGTCGGCGTGGGCTCAGCCGTCTGCCCCTGCGGCAGCGCGCATATGCCGCCGACCGCGAGGCTGCCCACCATGATCAGAGCGCCGAGAAAGTAGAACAGCTTGATGTTGGAGAATAGTCCGAAGGGGCCGTGTTTGGTCGCCGGGCCCGACCAATCGGCGGCGCGGCTCGTCCGCCTCGCCCCTCGCTTGCGCCTGTGCTTGCTTTCCGGCATCTCTTCACCCCCCTCCGACCGCGCTTATGTCACTGTTCGAGTATAGCAAAACGGTATACGCTGCCGCAAAAACGTTCTCCTCGCCGCCATCCACTGCGGTCGCCGACGAGCGAAGAAGGCGCTAATTGGACGGGAAACGGACGGAAGCAAGAATGGAGGCCAGCAACGGGCGATACCGCGAACGTTCGCCCGCGGGCACCGTCAGGACGAACTCCCACCCCTGTTGACCGGTGACGACGACGATCGACGTCGAATCCACCGAGTAGGTGCGCGAGTAGCCGCTGTAATCCACCAGGTAGCCCTCGACACCGCCCACCTCGACGGCCGCGGGCGCGGCAAACTCAGCCCCCACCGAACCGAGGAATTCCAACTTTGATTCAAGGTAGTCGCGCGAAGTCGTTTTCGGAGGGAGCGACTCGCTGCTTACGCTGAACGTGGGTGCCACGCCGGGCCGGCCGGTCGGACGCAGAGAGTAGAAGACGTCGACGGATGCGCCACCCAGTTCGATGCTGTTCGGCGTCTCCGTCCAATCAGAAGGAACGGCGATGGCGTAGCCCTTGACGGAGGAGAAGTACTGGTTGCGGCCGTTCCCGTCGCCGTCGGTCTGGGCGGGCAGCCCTTCGGAGGCGGGACGCCCATCACCGCCCGGATTCAGCACAAAGAAGAAGAGGAGCGTTCCGCCCGCGACAAGCAGACAGGAGCACGTGATAAAGACGAGCATTGTCAACCTGGTCAATCTGGGCATGATAGGCCGATCCCTCGAGGCTAGCTGCGACCATTATACAAACGCCTGCCGCAGGGCAATCTTACAGGATCGGCTCCAGATGTCCGGGTCGGGGGAAAGCAGCCGGGATCAGGCCGCCCGTGAGGGATGGGCGCCCGTCTCCTCGAGATAGGTGATAACGGCCTTCACCCGCGGGTGGGCGGAAGCGTCGTGGTTCACCACGAGCTGGCTGAATATGGCATTGATGTGGTTCTCCACCGACTTCTCTTCCAGCACCAACGCTTTGGCGATGGCGGAATTGCTGAGCCCCTTCGCCATGAGTTGCAGGACCTCCAGTTGGCGCGGCGTTAGGCGGCTCAGGCGCGAATGCCGGGGCTCGAGGGTGGCTGCGAGGAGCGCCGGATCGAGCACGACGAGCCCGGCAGCCGCCGCTTCGATGGCGTGGACGAGCGCGCTCATGTCGGAAAGCGATTGTTTGACGATCAGCGACCAGCCGGGCGTGTCGGGCGAGGGAAGCGCGGCGAGACATTCCCTGTCGGCGGCGGCGGCAATCACAACGACGCCCATCTCCGGCCGCTCCGCCTTGCCCGCGCGCGCCGCCCCCACGCACTCCTTCGTCGCCGCCGAATCGAGGTCGATGAGCAGTACGTCGGGGCGGACCGACCGGCACAGGGGCAGCAGCTCCTCGCCGCTGCTCTTGATGTCAACAAGCTCGAGCCGGGGCTGGGCGGAGAGGGCGAGGCGGAACATGTCGCGCCACAGGCCGTCATCCTCGACGACGAGCAGGCGCAGCTTCTTTCCTTTGTGGCGTCCCTGCATTTCTTCCCAGTCAGGTCGCCGGGAGAGACCGCTGAGGGCGCGGTCTCTTTCCGGCCGTCAACCGATCGATAGAGCCTACGTCGTGTTTATCGGCCGCAAGAGCCCAGTCTTTAGGGCTGCCCGGAAAGAATTCATCGAAAAGCTTCGAATCCGGAGGCTATTGCGGCAGAGGACTCGACCGCCGGCTTTCCGATAGGTGCAGGCACCCCGCCCATTTGGGTGAAGGCACCGTGCTCCTGCTCCCAAAGGTAACCGAAAACTCCTGCGGACGCACTAGAAGTGCGCCCTGTTGGGACATTCGCGGGCCGACAGAAACGGCAGCTGGCATGTCCCGTATCTGCCAAGGCGTATGTGAGCAGGACCAAGACCGGAGGAAACAAATGGACAGATTCAAGAGGCTCTTGACGAGGGCCGCCAGGGAGGAGAAGGGCATCACCGGCCTGGAGACGGCGATAATCCTCATCGCCTTCGTGGTCGTTGCTACCGTCTTCGCTTTCGTGGTCCTCAGCACCGGTCTCTTCAGCTCGGAACGGGGCAAAGAGGCGGTGTACGCGGGACTTCAGAAGACCCGCGGCTCGTTGGAGTTAAGGGGTAGCGTCGTCGCCACCACCGATGGAACTACGGTGAGCACGCTGGTGTTCGACGTTGCCAACGCAGCGGGCGGCGAACCGGTCAACCTAGACCCCGCCGCAGCGAGCAACAAGGTTGTCATCGATTACCGCGACAGCGACACCAACGAAGCGAATATAGCATGGGACGTTTTCTGGCTGGTCGGTGACGCGGACGATCTGATGGAGGCCGGGGAACTGGCGCAGATCACCGTCGACGTGAGCGCGCAGGCGCTGGGAGCCAATCAGGCGTTCGTCCTGGAGCTGAAGCCGGCACTGGGAGGGACGATGGTGATAGCGCGAACGACGCCTGCCGGCCTCGACACGGTGGTCGATCTGCACTAGTTCGAGTTCATTGCCACAGGGGCGGTGCGAATGACAGGGAACGGCGCCGCCCCAAGAGGCAGGGAGGCAGAAGCATGGAACTCAACGCAAAGATCTCGTCACTCGAGGATGAGGTGAAGCTTCTGAAGGGGGAGGTCAAACTGATCTTGAGCGAGATCAGGGCGGCCATCCTAAGCCAGAACAACCCCTTCGGCGGCGGCCAGGGCGCAGTGATCGGAGTCGACGCATCGGACACGCGTCCGCCGATCCGCGTCGTAAAGCTGGCAGAAGAACAGGATGAGGAGGAAGAGGGGACACCTGCAATAAGCGCTGCAAACTCTTGGGACGAGGGCGAAGACGCGCGCGTAGCCGCACCGCAAGTCGAGACGCCGCCGGCCCAGAGGGAGGACCCGCAGCCGCCGCCGCGACGGGCCGCGGAAACCGCGCCGCAAGCGATGACAGGTACGCCACCCGCCCGCGACGAGGCGCCTGCCATGCAAAAGCCGGCTGCCCTTCCCCGACAGGAGGCGCCGGCGACAGACAACGGCCTGAGCTGGAGCCTGATAAAAGTCGCCGGACTCGCCGTCTGGGCGGAAGAGGCGCTGAAGCAGGTGGGACCCGAACGGCTCGAGATACTGCTCGACCTGTGCGAGTTCGCCGGCTACTTGCCGAAGTCCGCCAAGGAAGCCCTCATGCGGGTGATGAACCTCGGCATCGCCATCGACGAGCGCACGGAGCCGCCGTCTGTAAACGAGTGCCTGGTCATCCTCTATCAGCTTCACGCCCTCATGGAGGGAGAGAAACCGGAGGCGCTGCGAGGGCGGCTATCGGGCGCGAAGTAGGGACCCGGGAAGCGGCATGCTTCCGTCCCCCGTTATGAAGGACCAAAAGGGGGTGCCGGCATCGAAAAGGCCATTACCACCATCCTGCTTACGGTAGCGGGCATAATCGCCGTCGTCGCCGTGGTGAACACGATACTCCCTGCTGTTCACCGCACGAGCGGCGCTCTGACGTCCACGGCCAGCGTCCTCGACGACAGGCTCAGCAGCCAGGTGGAGATCGTCCACGCCACGGGAAAATCAGGAGAAACGACGGCCGACCTCTGGGTGAAGAACGTGGGGGCAAGCATCATCGATCCCCTCGACAAGATCGACGTGTTCTTCGGACCCCAGGGTGAGTTCGGCCGCATTCCCTACGGCGGCGCCAGCTGCTCGGCGCCCTGCTGGGAGTACTCACTGGAGAACGATACCGACTGGCGTCCGACGGCCACGCTTCACATCACCGTCCACCTGAGCGACGCTCTCGAGAGCGACGTCGTCTATTACACGAAGATAATCGCGCCCAACGGGTCGAGCGACGCCAAGTACTTCACTGTGTGACGGACAGCAAAGATGGAGACAAGCATCCCTGCCCTGCTCGTAACCGCCCTCCTGATGATCACCACGGTGGTCCTTGCCAGGAGCGGTTACTCGTCGCTCGACACTCTGGGCCAGTCGTGGCAGGTCATGGAGGAGCGGCTGAGCGATCAGACGCACACCCAGTTTTCGGTGACGCAAACGAGCATAGACGAGGGCAAGGCCAACATCACAGTCATGCTCCGAAACGACGGCCAGACAAAGGCGGTCGACTACTCGCGGATGGATGTGGTGGTGGAGTACTTTTCGGAAACCGGAACGCGCTACGTGGGCTGGATACCGTACGTTACCGGCTCACTGCAATCGAACACATGGACGGTCATCTCGATCTCGAACGACGCCTTCGAGCCCGACGTGCTCAATCCAGGCGAGACCATGGAGATGCAGATAAGGGTAAACCCGCCGCTCGGGCCGGGCACAACCGGCTGGGTAATCATCGCGGCTGAGAACGGGGTAACCCTGTCCGCTTATGTAACTGCCTAGGAGTGAAAACATGGAACCGGCCAAGAGCGGAGAAATCAAAAGGATCGTCACCACCGGGAATCCGGAGGTCGACAAGAAAATCGGGGGCGGCATCCCTGAAGGCTCGCTCTCGCTTGTGGAGGGCCAGTCCGACGCCGGCAAGAGCGTCCTCGTGCAACAGCTCACCTACGGCGCCCTCACGGAAGGCTTCCGCGTTGTGTACTACACAACGGAAAACACGACGCGCAGCCTCCTGCGACAGATGGACAGCCTCAGCATGAGCGTGACCGACCATTTCCTGCTCGGCAAGCTCAACGTCTACCCCGTCCCCTCGGCGCTTACGCCCGAACAATCGGCAGACGTGTTCACGCGGCTCATCGAGCACATAGCCCGCCACCACAACTACGACATCGCCATAATGGACTCTCTCACACCGTTTGTGTCTAACCTGCCTGAGGGCGACACGCTCTCGTTCTTCACAAACTGCAAGCAGATCTGCGATCGAAACAAGACGGTATTCATCACGCTGCACTCCTACGCATTCGACGAGTCGATGTTCATACGCATCCGCTCCATCTGCGACGCCCATTTGCGGCTTCGCACGGAAGAGGTAGGCGAGCAGCTTGTGAAGGTGCTTCAGGTGGCGAAGATCCGCGGCGCGGAGAAGACGACCGGCAACGTCGTGAGCTTTGACGTGGAGCCGGGCCTGGGCATGAGGATTGTCCCCATAACAAAAGCAAAGGCTTGAGATGGGCAGTGGCCTTCCGTTCTCCGGAGAGAATGTGGTCGACGACCACACGAAAGGGGAGTGTCTACTACTGAAGATGCTCCCCAAGCCGCTGATCGAGCGGGCACAGGCGTCGCCCCATCTGATGGACTACCTCCACATGATCCCGATCGCCACCGCCGGTGTCCCTGAGTTCCACCCCGAAATCACGCGCAAGCTGGGCGAGATAGCCCACCCCAACATCATCTACCCCGTTGATGAGCACGTCTTTGTGCACATCTACCCCGACGTGGAGGACCCCCGCAACTACTACATCACCATCGAGCCTCCCGTCGGCCTCGACATCGATGAGCTCTTGAAGGAGGTCGAGCGGCGGCTGCTGGACTACGTCGACATCCTCGCCGAGGCAGAGACAAACGAGGAGAAGGCGCAGGCCCTGGCGCTGGCAGTGGAGATGTCGTGCGAAGTCAAGGGTTCGATCAAAGGGGGCAACGGGCAGCGGCAGCCCAAGCAGAAACTGGCCGTGTTCTCCCGCACTACGAGCAAAGAGGGGAAGGTACCGGTCACGCCGAGGGAACTGGAGACGCTCAAGTACGTGGTCCTCCGCGACAAGATCGGCATGGGCGCCCTCGACCCCCTGATCAAGGACAGCAACATAGAGGACATAAGCTGCAGCGGCCTCGGCCCCGTCTTCGTGGAGCACAAGGTGTTCAAAGGACTCAAGAGCAGCATCGTCTTCACCGCTCACGAGGAGCTCGACGACTTTGTCCTCAGGCTCTCCGAGAACATCAAGAAGCCGGTTACTTACAAGCACCCCATCGTCGACGCCGCCTTGCCGGACGGCTCTCGTATCAACATCGTTTACGGCGGCGAGGTCTCGAAGAGAGGGAGCAACTTCACCATCCGCAAGTTCTCGGAGGTGCCCATAAGCATACTCGAGCTGGTGAACTTTGACACCCTCGATTACAAGATGGCCGCTTATCTGGCGATGGTGGTGGGAGACGGAATGAACCTCTGGGTCTCGGGGGAGACGGCCTCCGGAAAGACGACGCTCCTAAACGCGCTGACCACGTTCATCCGCTCCGACGCCAAAATCGTCACCATCGAAGACACGCCGGAGCTCCAGGTGCCGCACATCAACTGGGTGCGCGAGGTGGTGAGAATGTCCGGCGACACGACCCAGGGGGCATCCGTGGATATGTTCGGGCTGCTCAAGGCGGCCCTCCGCCAGCGCCCCAACGCCATCCTTGTGGGCGAGATCCGCGGCGAAGAGGGAGCGGTAGCCTTCCAGGCGATGCAAACGGGCCACCAGGTGATGTCGACTTTCCACGCGGCGACGGTGGAGAAGCTGATCCAGCGTGTCACGGGAAACCCTATCAACGTGCCCAAGCCCTACATTGACAACCTGAACGTCGTCGTCGTCTGCAGCGCCGTGCGGCTGCCCAACGGAAAGGTCGGACGCCGCATACTGAGCATCAACGAAATCATTGGCTACGACCTCTCATCCGACTCCTTCTCCTTCGTCGAGGTCTTTCGCTGGAATCCCGCCGAGGACTCGTTCGAGTTCACCGGCAACATGAACAGCTACCTGCTGGAGAACCGTGTCGCGCCTCGCAGGGGGCTGACGTCGAAGGACAAACGGCACATATACACAGAACTGGAGAAGAAGGCCTCGGTGCTCGAGAAGCTTTCGCACCAGGGGGCCACGAACTTCTATGATCTCTATCAACTTCTGGCAAAAGCGGGGCGCGAGGGACTCTTCTAGCGCCGTCAAGGAGCGAGCGCGCCTGGAAAAGCCGGCCCGGTTCTTCGGGCGGGAGCCGGTGGCGTTCGACCTGGTGACCCAGCTTACTCACATGTCGGCCATTGCCACCGCCGGCATCTCGCGCGACCAGCTATTCGAGCATACCTCCGCCCTCGGGTACAGCACTTCGATTCTTTTCCGGCGTATCCACTGGGCGGCGCAACGTCTCAACTACGACTACGCCCAGGCGTGCGAGGTGGTGGCGGAAACGCTCGCCGACGAGAACATGCGCAGCCTGCTGCTCCGCCTCGCGAGCTCGCTCTCCTCGGGCGAAGGTGAAGAACAGTTCCTTGCCCGCGAGATGGAGATTCAGCTCGAGCTGTACGGAAAGCAGTACGAGCGCGACCTGGAGACCCTCCAGAAGTGGACCGACGCCTACGTAGCCCTCATGGTCTCGGCCACCCTTATCGTCGTCATCTCCTTCGTTTCGATGCTTATCTACAGCATGGGGGCCGGCTACATACTGGTGATGGCGGCAATTGTCATCGCCGTGACCTTCGTGGGATCGTGGCTCGTGTACAGCGTCGCCCCTCTGGAGATAAAAGCCTGTACCCTCGCCGACTATTCTCACGAGCGGCACTTCGCCGCGCTCTTGGCCCGCTACACCGTCCCCATCGGCGGGGCGGCCGCGGCAGGCGTCATGCTGCTCGGATTCGGCCTCCCTCTCGCTCTCATCACGATTTCGGTGTTTCTTCTTCCCGTCGGCCTCCTGGCGCTCCGCGAAGACCTGCAGATCGACCGCCGCGACCGCGACATATCGAGCGTGCTGCGGGCGATCGGCAGCATGGTCTCGGCGATGTCGAGCACCGTGAGCGAGGGCATCTCGAGGCTCAACCGCCGCTCGCTCGGCTCCCTCGAACCGCAGGTCAGGCGGCTGCACATACGGCTCAAGAGCGGCCTGCGCTCCGAGCTTTCGTGGCTTCGCTTCGCAGCCGAGTCGGGCAGCGAGCTCGTGACGCGGGCGGTGCGCGTGTTCTGGGACGGCATTCGCCTGGGCGGCGACGCGGAGCGCGTCGCCCTGCTCGCTTCGCAGTTCAGCATGAAGATTTCGCTCCTGCGGGCGAGCCGCAAGCTGGTGTCATCGACTTTTACTTTTATCATGATCCCCCTGCACGTGGCGCTGCTGGCCATCCTCCTCTTTGTCAGTGAAGTGCTGGTGATCTTCGGGGCGAAGCTGGCGGAGGTGCAGCAGCAGGGCTTTGCCGAAGGAATAGCGGCGGAAGCGCAGGTGAGCACAGACCTTGCCTTCGTCTCCCCCGATACTGCCTTCGTGAAGGCGTTCGTGGTGGCCGTGATCCTTGTCTTGACGGCCGCCGACTCTTTCGCTCCCTTCGCCGCCGCGGGGGGACACACGTACAAGCTGTGCCTGTACGGCGCAATAATGACTTTCCTCTCTGGGATCTGCATGCTGGTGGTGCCGTTCATTGTGCAGGCCATCTTCACCAGCGTCGCAAGCCCAATGTAGGTGAGAAGGGAGGCCCCGGAATGAAACTTGTTCCATTGCTGAAGTTCTGGGAAAAACGACGGAAGCCGGAAGAGGAGGAGGACCTGCTGGACGAGCTGACGGAGGACGCCTTGCAGTTCATGAAAGAACAAGAATCTGAGGGACTCGTCGAAGAGGATGCCGAGAAGGAGAGCGAGAAGGACGAAGAGGAAGAGACGGAAACAACGGATGAGAGCACCGACAGCGAGGGCTCGCCGCCGGCCAGAGATGACCTGTTGAGCGTCTTCCTGGCGGCGGAGGAAGAGTACGCCGATACCTCGGCCCTTGTCTCCGAGGTAGATGAAGTATCCGCCGCTGAGCTGCTGGCCGAGCTCAGAGGAGTCGCGCGCGCGCTCAATCTCCCCTCGGCCCGAGCAGACGCCGGCTAGCCCCGCTTCGGGCCGCCGCGTTGCCCTCAAAAGGAAGGACGACGTGCGATTGAAAGCGCGCTTCAGCATTCTGGCTGGTTGCTCGCTGGCCATTGCGGTAAGCCTCTTCACGGCTTCGATCGTGGCGGCGCGCGCCCGGCCATCGGAAGAACCACCTTTTCCGTTAGCGCAAGAGGAGCCGGCGGCAGCAGCGAACGCCACAGCCCCGCCGGCCGTCGAGCGCGAAGACGAGACGCCTCCGGTTGAGCGCGGCGAGCCGCAAAAGGTGTTTCCCGTGCCGGAAGAGGCTGTCGCTTCCACGCAAGCCCGGGCGATGGCGGGAGAATCACTCGTGCCGCGGCGTCCCACGCCGGCGCCCCGACGCCCCACGATCATCCTCGACCCCGGGCACGGCCGCGGGGACCCGGGAGCCGTGCACCACGCGCCGGGCGGCGAGGTCGACCTCACGGAGGCGGAATCCAACCTGGCAATCGCCGAGCATCTTCGTCGGCTGCTGGAGGAAAAGGGCTTCGACGTCTACATGACCCGCGCCGGCGACGGAAAGCCGCTGGGGCCGCGACCGCTCGCCCACGCGCTCATCTCCGCCGACCTCATGGCCCGCGTCCGCCTTGCCCAATCGGTGGAGAGCGACCTCTTCGTATCGGTGCACAGCAACGGTTCCGTCAATCCGAACCAGGCGGGCGTCGAGATGTGGTACTGCGGGGAGCACCAGTTCGGAAAGGAGAGCGCGCGTCTGGCCGAGTTGGCGCTGGATGCGGCGATGACCGGACTGCGCGATTACGGGTACGAGGCGGTGCGCCGCGGGGTGCAGGAGGACGCTTCCGTTCACCGCTCCGAAGGGTTCTGCCAGTTCCTCGTCACCCGCGAAGTCGACACGCCGGCGATCCTTACCGAGCTGCTCTTCCTCACGAACGACGCCGACGCCGCCGCGCTCAAAGACGACCGCGCCCGCGAGGCGATGGCTATCCGGCTTGCGGACGCCATCGAGCAGTTCCTGCGCGAGGAAGGTAAGCTGCCGCCGTCGTAGCAGCAATCAGTCGGCGAGCACGACGCGCAGCGGCGCCAGCGGATTGATGTCGTCTTCCCCCGTCAGCTCGTCGCCGGCGAGCGCGCGTTCCAAGAACATCCCGTAAGCCATGCCGTCGTCGGCAGACCCCCTGTCCCAGCCCACGACATACATCGCCGCCACACCGAGCACCGTCAGGCCGCTCTCCCCTCCCGCCGCGCTCACGACGGGGACAAGGACTATCCGGCCCATCCCTCCATCGGCGGTCCCGCGCACGCACTCCTTGCGCGGCAACTGGATGTTCGGGTCGAAACCCGTCGCATGGCCAATCCCCGGTCCCGCGCCGTCCATCGCGAAATCGATGTCACACCAGGCGAAATTCAGGTAGTCGGCAACACCATCGCCGAGCTCATTCGCGTAGTGCTCGCTCAGCCCCCGCAACGCGAGACGGCTTGCGTCGCCGTCGCTCGCCAAAGGCGTCGTCACGTCCCCCTCCGACCTGACGCTTTGCGCGCTCGCCTTGCAGCCGCCGGCGATCCTCTCATAGAACCCGTCGATACCTGTGCCATCGAAGTCAAGGGGCAAGAAATCGCCCGGCTGCCGTGGCGCATCCGCCAGGTCGATGGCGTACACCCTGCCGGCGCCCAGGCCCAGGTACGTGCCATCGTCCGGATTGAGATCGGTCGGGTCGCCAAGGACGGCCAGGGGGCAGAGAGCGCCACCCGCAGACCCGACGACATGAGCGGTCGCCGTCCGCTCCACCGATATCTCCTCGGGCAGTCCGAAAAGACTCAGGAAGACGGTGCTATGGGTGGCGCGGGCCATCGCCGTCACCGTGTCGGGAGCGCCGTCGGGGGCCGTGAAAGGACGCTTGTCCTCGAAGACGCAGCACTCGCCCTTCAGCGGAGCGACCTCGTTTCGATGGAGCCAGTCGGTGACCGCGTTCAGCGCGCTTGTCTCGCTGCCGCCCTTGCTCAGTTCGGCGGCGGCGGCCATCGCGACCCCATCGGCTACCCATTGCGCCTTTCGCACTTTAGCGAAGAAGACGGCGAGGTCGAGGACTATTGCCGCGACCAGAACAAAGAGGACGGCCAGCACCGCCCCTTTGAGCATGTTCAGGCGTCTCTCGGGCCGGTCTCTTCGCCGGAACTTGTCCCGCATCGTCATAGCGTCTCGTCGCCTCGCTCCGCGCCTGCCGCCGGACTCTCTCTCGGCCGGCGGCATCTTCCATACATAAGGATCGTCCTCGAGGGCGATATTCTTTGCCCCCTGCCGGCGGCAGCGAAGTGGCGTGAAGCGTCGGGTAGCGGGTACAATGGGCTACTGTCTCGAACAGCCGCCCGCGGGCTTTACACCTGCGGCGGAAGCCGGAACGGTCGCGAAAGTTGCTGGCCGAACGTACCCTGGAAAGAAACGAGCGAGCGGGAGAAGGCGCATGGGCCGTGCGGGCCTTGGGCCTCGTCCTGGTCGCGTCTGTGCTCGGCTACTACATCTGCAGCGGCATGCCCCAGGCAAGCGAGCACGTATTCCCTCAGACGATGGCCTTGCACGCCGTCACATTCGCCCTTGCGGCTGGCTACGCCGTCTATCTGCTGGCGCGGCGCCGGCTGCCCGGGGGCTCGCCCCTCGACTGGCCGCTGACAGCCCTCCTCGCCGTCTACTTTGTCGCCACGCTCGCCTCGGTCAATCCCCAGGTAAGCCTGGAGAATACGCTGATGCTGGTGGCGGCGGTGCTCATCTTCTACATCCTGAGTGATATACATCTGTTGGGTCCGGCCACGCTGCAGCGCGGGCTAATGCTGGCAGGGATGGCGGCCTCCTTCTGGGCGCTCTGGAACGTCGCCGGCAGCTACGGCGACTGGCTCGATTTCGCCCGCGCCACCCGCGGCTCCTTCCACCTCGGCGACCTGATCCCCCCCACGGTGCCGAAGGTGCACGGCGTGAGCGACCACCCGAACATCCTGGGCATGGTGCTAACGTTAATCATCCCCTTCTACGTTCTTGCCGCCTATCGGGCGCCCTACGCGTGGGAGCGGCTCTTCTGGGGAGTCGCCCTGCTGGCAGCCGCCTGGGCAGTGTTCCTCACTCTTTCGAGAGGCGCCTGGGTGGGCGCTCTGACAGGGGGAGCGCTGACGGCCGTGGCAATGGCCGTTCAATTGGCCGGGCGGGAGCGGCAGGAGCGCATCCGTGAGCTGCGCGCTGCCCTGCGACGGCGCTCGCTCCTGATCGCAGCCGGGGCGTTGGCGGCGGCAGCCCTCGTCGCTGCGCTTGCTGTCGTCGTGCTCATGCGTTGGGAATCGCGGCCTCAGTGGTTGTTCCGCGAGTCCCTTTCCCCCCGGCAGGACGTCTTCTCCGCCGGAATCGACATGTTCCGCGACTTCCCTCTGCTTGGAAGCGGCCCCGGCACGTTCAGCCTCCTCTACCCTGAATACAGCGGCGAGTACCCCGTTCACGCCATTCACGCCCACAACGGTCTGATCCAGGCCGCCGTCGACGCCGGCGTCCTCGGCCTGCTCGCTCTCGTTCTTCTCGGCGGCTTCGTCGCCTGGATGCTCGTCCGGACGTACCGCGCGGGCTCGACGGGCGACAGGCTGACGGTGATTGCTGCCGGCGGCGCGCTCGCCGGCTTTGCGGCCCATAACATGGCCGACGCCGCCAACACCTGGAAGGCGCCGCTGATCGCGCTTGCCGCCGTGCTGGCCCTTGTCGTCGCAAACTACCGCGCGGTCGTCGCCGAGCGCAGCACTCCTGCCAACCCGGGCGATCCCGCCGGCGGCCGCCTGTCGCTGCCCCGGCTGCTGCCCGCGCTCCCCCGCGTCGTCATTGCCATCGCCATTGCCGGTCTTTTCCTCCTCTGGGCCCGCATCGACATTGCGCACCATGACTACTCGCAGAGCATCGGGTACCTGAACGAGGGCCGCAAGATGGAAGCGGTGCGTGAGGCGCGCGACGCGGTCTCAGGCGAGGAGGGACTCGCCATCTACCACCTGCAGCTCGGCCTCACGGAGGTCCTCGCCTTCAACGCCGACGGGCCGCAGGTCCTGCTCCAGCAGGCGATCGAGCATCTTCAACGAGGGGTCGAGCTGGAGCCGCGCGGACCGATCGGGCACGCCAACCTGGCGAGGGCGCTGGAGATGGCGGGACGAGACGAGGAGGCGCGAAGCGAGGCGCTGGAAGCGCAAAGACTCGCCGGCGCCGACCCGACGGTGCTGCTGGCCGCCGCCGCCGTTCTTGAGGACATCGGCGCGGAGGAAGACGCCGTCGAGACCTACGCCATGGCCATCACCCGCATGTCCTCGCTCGCGGGATCCAGCTTCTGGATGGCCTCCGACTTCCGGCGCGAACACTACCAGGAGATCATCGACGGGTCGGCCCTCGCGTTGAACCCGTGCGGCAAAGGGAGGGTGCTGGCGCTGATCGGCGAGCAGCAGGAGGCGCTATCGCCGGGCGCCGCCGGCCTAGTCGACGACTGCGCCCTTTCCGTGCTCGGCAACCCCGACAACATGGAGGCGCGGGTAGACTTCGGCGAGATGCTCATGGCCCTCGGCGACTACGACCAGGCCCGCGACCACCTCAAGCTCGCGGTGCAGCGCCAGCCCGACTTCGGCCGCGCCCGCACCGCCCTCGGAAAGTGGTACGCTCATGAGGGCGACATCGAGAGCGCGCGGCAAGAGTGGATCCTGGGTTCGCAACTGGGAGAAGCGGAATCGATGGTGCTGCTGGGCGACACCTATCCCCCGGGGCAGGTGCCGGAAAAACTTGTCCGACGGCTCGAGGGACTGGAGCCCATGTGGGCCGGCCCCGTCCGCTACTACGAGATCGGCTACGTCTACTATCACATGAAGTTCGCGCGCGAGTCCCCGCCCTCAACTCTCCTTCCCGGCGACTGGCAGACGGCCATGCCCCGCGAGTACACCATCACCATGGCGGCGCTCCAACGGTGGCGGACGGCCCGCTAGTTGCGCCCGCTTCTTCGACAGCCGGTCACACCGCCATCTGTTTGACCGGCGCCTGCCCGGTCGCTTATCATGAATAATGAAGCGTCACCTTTTGGAAGGCTGGCGCCCTTTCTTTGCAGTGCCGGGCAGATGGAAGGTGAACATGAAAGACCTCACCCCTAATGAACGTACGGACGGCTTCATCGTCGAGGCGACGAACGTCGTGAAAACGTACAACACGGGGAAGGTATCCGTCCGGGCGTTGCGTGGAGTCACGCTCTCCGTCACGCGAGGCGAGATAATCGCCATCATGGGGCCTTCCGGCTGCGGCAAGACGACGCTGCTCAACTGCCTCAGCGGCCTCGACACCATCGACAACGGACGGATCATGGTCGACGGCGCCGACATCAACCGCATGTCCGACAACAAGAAGACGGAGTTCCGAGCGCGCCGCATGGGCTTCGTCTTCCAGTTCTACAACCTGCTTCCCGTGCTGACGGCCGTTGAGAACGTCGAGTTGCCCCTCCTCGTCTCGGGGAGCAGCGTCAAAGAGGCGCGCCGGCGCGCCATGGCCGCGCTCGATCAGGTGCACCTGGCGGATTGGGCCAACCACCGCCCGGGCGAACTCTCCGGCGGCCAACGGCAACGCGTGACTGTCGCCCGCGCGCTCGTCAACGACCCCGCCATCGTCTGGGGCGACGAGCCCACCGGCGACCTCGACAGCACAAACGCCCAGGAAATAATGGACCTCATCTGCGAGCTCAACGCAAAAAGGCAGCAGACGTTCGTGCTCGTCACCCATGACCCGAACATCGCCGCCCGCGCTCATCGCACCGTCTACATGATCGACGGCCTCATCGTCGACGAAAAACGCAACAACGGCCAGGAAAGCCGCTGAGCGGCCCGGGAGGACGGCGGTGGACAGTCTCTTCGGCATTCCGATGAACTCGATCATGATCGCCATGATCGTCCTCCTCGCGATCGCGCTCTTCACCGTCGCTTTCACAGCGTTCCGCAATCGCGTCATGTTCCTCATCGGACTGCGCAACATACCGCGGCGCGTGGCCCAAACCGTGCTGATAATCATCGGGCTCATGCTCAGCACCCTTATCGTCTCTGCCGCCTTCACCACCGGCGACACGGTCGACCACACGATCACCAAGACGGCATACGACGTCCTGGGGCACGTCGACGAGATCGTGCAGTTCGAGACGCAGGCGGAAGGCGTCGCCTTCGCCGGAAGCGATCTGACGATCCCCAGCGCCGTCGTCGATGACCTGGAGGCGGTCACAAGCGCCGACCCGGACATCGACGGCATGGCGCCGGTGCTGCTCGAGCGGGTACCGGCGGTGAACGAGGAGACGCGGCTCTCGATACCGAACGTGGGAATGGTCGGTCTCGATCCCGAGCGCATGGAGGCGTTCCCCGACGTCGTCTCCCTCGACGGTCGAACCCTCCGCGTGGGCGATCTCGCCGAAGACGAAGTCTACCTCAACGAGAGCGCGGCCGACGAACTGGACGTGCAAGCCGGCGACACGGTCACCGTCTACTTCAGAGGCGAGCCGCTGCGCTTCCGCGTCGCCGAAGTCGTCCAGGACAAGGCGGTGACGGGCGCCGTGGGCTTCGAGTCGAGGAGCGGAATAGCCGCGCGGCTGGACGTGCTTCAGCGTCTCTTCGGGCGCGAGGGCAACGTCGATTTCGTTGTCATCTCGAACACCGGCGGTGTCCGCGACTCCGTCGGCGTGACCGATCAGGTGGTCGAGAGGCTGGAGACGGCTATCGAGCAGCAGCGGCTCGATCTCACGGTGGAGCCGACGAAGCAGGAGAACCTGGAGTTCGCCGAGGAGTTCGGCAACGGAATAATGACCTTCTTCATCATCCTGGGGCTGTTCTCCATAGCGGCGGGCATCCTGCTCATCATCATGATCTTCGTGATGCTCGCAGCCGAGCGAAAGACGGAGATGGGCATATCGCGAGCGGTGGGCACGAAGCGCCGCCACCTGGTGCAGATGTTCATGTCGGAGGGCATGGGCTACAACCTGCTGTCGGCGGCGGTAGGCGTGATGCTGGGCGTCCTCGTGTCGCTGCTGCTTACCGGCGTGATGGCCGCAGTCTTCTCCGAGTTCGACATCAGCGTCGAGCCGAACGTGACCGCCCGCAGCCTCATCATCTCGTATTCTCTCGGCGTGGTGATGACGTTCCTGACCGTCGTCTTCGCCTCATGGCGGGCGAGCAGCCTCAACATCGTGCGCGCCATCCGCGACCTGCCGGAGCCGGAATCGCGGCCGGGCTGGCGGACCCTCCTCTCCGCCATTGTCCTCATCCTCTTCGGGGCGTTCCTGATGTTCACGGGCGTCTCAGTCGAGCAGCTATTCCCGTACGCCTTCGGCTTCTCGCTAATCATGTTCGCGGTCGCTATCGGCGGACGCTACGCGCGGCTGCCGGAACGGCCTTTATTCACGGCCACGGGGCTCATCCTGCTCGTGTGGTGGCTCCTGGGAGCGGGCGGCCACCTGCCTGAATTCCTGACTGCCAACCGTGAGATGGCCGGCGGGGTAGAGATATTTTTCTTGAGCGGGATCACAATGGTCGCCGCCGCCACTTTCGTTATCGTCTACAACGCCGACCTTCTCCTCCACTTCTTCACGCTGCTGGGGAGCCGGATGACACGCATACTCCCCGCGTTGAAGACGGCCGTGGCATACCCGCTGGCGAGCAAATTCCGTACCGGCATGACAATGGCCATGATCGCGCTCGTTGTCTTCGCTCTGACGATGATGTCGGCAATGAACGCGAATTTCGACCGGCTATTCCTGAGCGAGGAGTCGCGCGGCGGCTGGGACATCGAAGTCATCGAAAACCCGAACAACCCCCTGGGCGACCTGCGCGCGGCCCTGGAGGCGGAGGGCTCCGTCAACACCGACGCCTTCGCCGACGTCGGCAGGCTGGACATCGCGCAGCCCTTCGCTACGGAGTTGCGGCAGAGGGGGCAGGAGGAATTCAGCTTCTTCGTGGTGAAGGGCGCGGACGAGGAGTTCCTCGCAGATACGAGGCTGGGGCTACAGGCGCGCGCCAGGGGCTACGTCAGCGACGAAGCAGTGTGGCAGGCCGTGCGGTCGAACCGCAACCTGGCGGTAATCGACAACAGCGCGATACCACAGGACTTCGGGTTCGGCGGCGGGATGGAAATCTTCCGGCTTGATGGCATCGACGCCCAGACCACCGAATTCGATCCCATTACCATCCAGGTGCGCGACAGGGCGACGGCAGTGGTCGGCGAGGTGACGCTCGTGGGCGTCCTCAACGTCGGCGCCACGGGAATGGGCCCTTTCTCCACCTTCGGCGGCCTCATTACTTCCCAGCGCTTCATCCAGGAGGTCTTCGGGCAGCCGGAGTACTCGACCTATGTGATCAGGCTCTCCGACCCGGGGGCTGCCGAGGACACGGCGAAGGCAATCGAAGCGGCGCTGTTCACGTCCGGGGCGCAGGCGTCTTCCATCAAGGCGGAGCGCGAGAGCGACCAGGCGCTCTTCCGGGGGCTGCAGTACCTGATGCAGGGCTTCATGGGCCTTGGCCTGATTGTGGGGATTGCCGCCGTTGGCGTCATCGCCTTCCGAACCGTGGTGGAGCGAAGACAGCAGATCGGGATGCTGCGGGCGATAGGTTACTCGCGCGGCACCGTGGCGCTGAGCCTCCTGATGGAGTCATCTTTCGTCACCCTGCTGGGCATCCTGTCGGGGCTCGGGCTGGCGATCCTGCTGTCGTACTTCCTCATAACGAGTGACGAGTTCGCGGCGACGGGGATTAAGGGGTTCTACATCCCCTGGCTGGAGCTTTCCTTTATCTGCCTTTTCGCCTACATTGCGTCGCTGGTGATGACGTTCATCCCGTCGCGGCAGGCGGCGGGCATCCCCATCGCCGAAGCGCTCCGTTACGAGTAGGGGCTTTGTCTGCATCCGGCGAATGATCTAGTATTCTCCTGCCGTGCATATCGTCAGAGAAGCCCGACCGGACGACAACGACGCCCTCATCGAAATGGAGCTGGGCGCCCCGCTCGACCTCGGCGACCGGTTGCTGTTCTTCGATCGCGCGCCCAATTTCTTTGTTCACCAGGAGATGCAGGAGCACGGACACGTCGTCGTGGCGGAGGAGGACGGCGACCTCATCGGCGTGGTGGCGGGCGCCTGGCACGACGCGTTGGTCGAGGGGCAGCGGCGGCGCCTGCTGTATATCCACCAGGGCCGCATCCTTCCCGAATACCGGCGCCGCCACGTAGCCACCGATCTCGTTCTGAAGAACATCGCGCTGACAATGGACGCCAACGTCGACACGCCTTACTGGCTCATCAGCCCCGACAACAAGACGTCGCTCGCGTTTGGGGAGCGCCTGAACATGGAAAGCTGGCCCGCCCAGGGCCGGCTCGATGCCTTCGACGTGACGGCCGCGGGGCAAACGGCGGACGAACACGTGAAAGCGGTCGGCCTCGACGAGTCGCGCTGCATCGTCGACCTGATAAACCGCACGCACGCCGGCCGCGAGATGTTCATGCCCTACACCACCGAGTTCCTCGCGCGGCGTCTCAGCCTCAGCCCGACTTACGGCTGGCGTCACTGGCGCGGCTACTGGCTGGGCGGAGAGCTGGTGGCCGCCGCCGGCTTCTGGGACTTCGGCTGCTGCCTGAAAATCATCGAGCGGCTCAAGGCGACGGGCGAAGAGCACGTCTCCGCGCCCGCATTCGTGCTCGACTACGGCTACGCTGAAGGCCACGAAGAGGCGATGCTGGCGGTGTTCCTGGAGCTGATGAAGCTCGCGGCTGACCGCGGCCGAAACGAGCTTATGGTCTCGCTGGCGGTGGAGGGCCGCCTGTTTGGCCTGATGGAGCCGCTGCCCCACTCGACGACGCTCTTCCAGATCATCGCGCCCGGAATTCCCACGCCCGCGGCCATCGAGCGCTCTGTCTACCTCGACCCAGTCTACGTGTGACCTGCCGTGTCAACCAGGGCGGGCCAGGAAGAGACCCGCCCGCCGTGTTCAGGCGACCGATTCCAGGAAACGCATGAGATCCGAGAGGGCGCTTCGAGAGCGTTCACGATCACAGATTGAGAAGGGTTGTTCCGATTGATAAAATGACCCCAATTTTGGAGGAGGTGAGCGGATGAGGATATTGCCGGCATTTCTGAGCCACAAAGCGTCCATCGGCATCGTAGTAGCAGTGCTTGCAATGGGCGCCGCCGTCGGCGCGTTCGCTTCGCAGGACGTGCTGCCCGGCACGTCGGCGGACACGGTAGCGACGGAGACCGACGACGGCGTCACGGATGACGGCGCAACCGGAGACGAGACATCCGGTGACACCGAGGGCGACGTCGATCAGACGGACACGGATACCGACGGGACCACAGAGGAAACCGACGGCGACACCGAGGACGACGGCACCGTCGATGAAGACGCTGACGAAACTGAGGACGGCGTCGATGAGACTGAAACCGACGGCGAAGTCGAAGACGGTGAGGACGAAGACCTACCGCGCGAGACAGTCGGCATACCGGACGAGAACCCCAACTTCGGGCCGGAGAACGGCGACGGCACCTGCGAGAAGGGCGAGACGGTGGTGAAGACCACGCCCAGCGGCAAGCAAGTCAACGTCCCCTGTCACGCGGTCGAGCGCGGCCCGCCTGATTTCAGCAAGGGCAAGAAGGGCGGCGACGCGACGGTTGAGGACGGCGATGACGTAGAGGACGAAGGGGAAGAGGAGGTCGAATAGCCCTCAGCCGGCGCAGGCGGTCTTCCTGCAAGCGTTTGGGCGCAAGCATCCTTTCACGGGCCCTGCTTGCGCCCCTTTCTTCGTCTTGACCCGTCGCCCACACGCGCCTATGCTCCTCCCAGACGGCAAGTCTCGCCCCCCGTCCCGCGCCGGGCTTCCTGAGGAGGATATCGATGATACGGCCGAAAGCGTCCCGACTGGCCCTGCTGTTTCTCCCCGTCCTTGCACTTATCTTGTTCGCAGCCTGCAGCGACAACGAGGACGAGTCGACGGCGCCGGCCGCCGCTACCGCCACTACGCCCGCGTACTCGATCACGTGGCCCGCCGACGACTGGGAGACTTCGGAGCCGGAGACGGAGGGCATGGACGGCGACAGGCTGGACGGGGTGGCCGACTACTGCGACGAGCACGGCTGCCGCGCCGTCGTAATCGTCCGGCACGGGCGCATCGTGTGGGAGCGTTATTGGGACGGCTGGGACAAGGACTCCACCGACAATAGCTGGTCGATGGCCAAGAGCATCACCAGCGCGCTTGTGGGCATCGCCATCGCCGAAGGGAAGATCGAAGGGCTGGGCCAGCCCGCCGTCGACTTCATCCCCGAGTGGCGGGGAACGGATAGGGAGAAGATTACCCTGGGGCACCTGCTGTCGATGTCCTCCGGCCTCTCCTGGAGCATGATATACGACCCGCCAACCGGCGACACGATCAACATGCTGCGCAGTGACGACGCCGCGGGCTACGCCATCAGCCGTCCGCTCTACCGCGAGCCCGGCTCCGACTGGTACTACTCCGACGGCGACGCCCAGAGCTGGGCGCGCATTCTGGAAGCGGCCACGGGCATGAACGCCGCCGCGTACGCTGAGGAGGCGCTTTTCGGGCCCATCGGCATCGAGAGCGCCGACTGGAAGACCGACACGCTCGGCCAGCCGTTAACGTTTTGCTGCGTCTTCGCCACGGCGAGGGACTTCGCGCGCTTCGGGTACCTGTTCCTGCGCGACGGCAAGTGGGGGGACGAGCAGGTCGTGCCGGAGAGCTGGGTGGAGGCGTCGGTCCGGCCGTCGCAAATGGAGAACCCGAACTACGGCCTGTACTGGTGGCTGTGGGACTTCCCGGGAGTGCCTGAGGACGCGTTTATGGCGATGGGCTTCCAGACGAAGCGCATTTACGTGATCCCAAGCCTGGACATCGTCGCCGTGCGGCTGGGCGAGGGCGACGACGAAGGCTGGAGCGACGCCGATTTCCTGCGACCGATTGTCGAGGCGGCGGCAAGCGGGTAGCAGACACGCGCACACGCCATATCGCCTTGACGCGCCTGGGAGCGCTTGCTATACTGCGATCCGGGGTAGGAGTGTAGCTCAGTCTGGCAGAGCAGCGGTCTCCAAAACCGCCGGTCGGGGGTTCGAATCCCTCCACTCCTGCCAACAATCCAGGAATAGCGGCGGCCGAGGTGGTGGAATAGGCAGACACGCGGTCTTGAGGGGGCCGTGCCTTCGGGCGTAGGGGTTCAAATCCCCTCCTCGGCACCAGCGCAAAGGAAGACGTGCGGCGACGTAGCCAAGTGGTAAGGCAGGGGTCTGCAAAACCCCGATCACCGGTTCGAATCCGGTCGTCGCCTCCAAAACCGAGATGATGGCTCAGCACCGCCGACGCGGTCTGGGCCTTTCCCATCTAATCGGAATCTGTGCCGGGGTGGCGAAACCGGTAAACGCGGCGGACTTAAAATCCGCTGGCCTCGCGGCCTTGTGGGTTCGATTCCCACCCCCGGCACCAATCGTGCTGAGAACGCAGGCAACATGTTTTACGTGTACGTGCTCAGGAGCCTGCGCGACGGTGGACTCTATGTCGGCCTCACCGGCTGGGGACGTGAGCGTTTGGAGACGGGCTCTCGCGTTCACCACAAACCGCCGAGCCGGAAGGTTTTTTCTTAGAAAGGCACAAGCGAACCGGGATGGCGGAATTCGCAGACCTGGATGCAGGCAGGCGGGCGCGGCGGACTTAGAATCCGCTGGCCTCGCGGCTTGCCTGCCTGCCGGCAGGCGGGTGGGTTCGATTCCCACCCCCGGCACCAATCGTGCTGAGAACGCAGGCAACATGTTTTACGTGTACGTGCTCAGGAGCCTGCGCGACGGTGGACTCTATGTCGGCCTCACCGGCTGGGGACGTGAGCGTTTGGAGACGGGCTCTCGCGTTCACCACAAACCGCCGAGCCGGAAGGTTTTTTCTTAGAAAGGCACAAGCGAACCGGGATGGCGGAATTCGCAGACCTGGATGCAGGCAGGCGGGCGCGGCGGACTTAGAATCCGCTGGCCTCGCGGCTTGCCTGCCTGCCGGCAGGCGGGTGGGTTCGATTCCCACCCCCGGCACCAGTGCGCCGGTATCACACTACCTGACGCCGGGGACGAAAGGCAGCTAACGACAGTGACGACCAAAACGCAGGTTGAGTACGAGACGGTGATCGGGCTGGAGGTGCACGTACAACTCTCCACACGAAGCAAAATGTACTGCCGCTGCAGCGCCGACTACGCCGACTCACCCCCCAATACGCACGTCTGCCCCATCTGCCTCGGCATGCCGGGCGTCCTGCCCGTCATCAACCAGCAGGCGGTCGAGTACACCATCATGACCGCCCTCGCCCTCAACTGCGAAATCCCCGAGTACTCCAAGTTCGACCGAAAGAACTACCCCTACCCCGATCTCATGAAGGGGTACCAGATCTCCCAGTACGATATGCCCCTCTCTCGCAACGGCTGGCTCGAAATCGACCTCGACGGCGGCCGCAAGCGCATCGGGATCACCCGCGTCCACCTCGAAGAGGACGTGGCGAAGCTGCTGCACCGCCAGAACGAAGCGGGCGAGACCTACAGCCTCATCGACGTTAACCGCGCCGGCGTGCCCCTGATGGAGATCGTCTCCGAGCCGGACATGCGCTCCCCGGAAGAGGCGCGGCAGTATCTGGTGAAGCTGCGACAGATCCTGCGCTACATCGGCGTGAGCACCGCCAACATGGAAGAGGGCAGCTTCCGATGCGACGCCAACATCAGCCTCCGTCCCGTGGGGGAGACCGAGCTCGGCGCCAAGGTCGAAGTCAAGAACATGAACAGCTTTCGCGCCGTCTTCCGCGCCCTCAGCTTCGAGGTGGAGAGGCAACGCGAGCTTCTCCAGAGGGGCCGGCGCCTGCCCCAGGAGACGCGCGGCTGGCTGGAGGAGCAGGGGAAGACGGTGCCGCAGCGCACCAAGGAGTACGCCCACGACTACCGCTACTTCCCTGAGCCCGATTTACCACCGCTGCGGCTCGATCGCGATTATGTCGAGGCAATCCGCACCCGCCTGCCGGAGCTGCCCGACGCCCGCAAGCAGCGCTTCATGCAGCAGTATGGCCTCACCGAGTACGAAGCGGGCCTGCTGACGGAAACGCGGCCGCGCGCCGATTATCTGGACGCGGCGCTGGCGCCACTCAAGGACGCTCCGCCGGAAACGCTGCGACGACGCGCAAAGTCGCTGACCAACTGGATACTCGGCGATTTCATGCACCTGCTCAATTCTCTTGGAATCGAAATCGATCAGTCCAAGATTGAACCGCAAGACCTTTATGATATGATTACCCTGGTCGAAGACGGCACCATTAGCGGAAGGAGCGCCAAGACCGTCTTTGAGAAGATGTTTGAGACGGGCAAGAGCCCGCGCGTGCTGGTGGAAGAGCTGGGCCTCACACAGATCAGCGGCGCCGACGAAATCTCGACTATAGTGGACAGAATACTGGAGGCCAATCCGAAAGCTGTCCAGGACTACCGGTCGGGGAAGACGGAAGCGGTCCGCTTCCTTGTCGGGCAGGTCATGAGGGAGACGAAGGGTCGCGCGAACGCTGATCTGGTGAACAGCCTGCTGAGAGAACGCCTGGGGCAGGCGTAGGAAGTTTGCCCCTCCCTCTCTTGTTTAGCATAATACGGGAAATGCGGGCCCTCCGGCAGAGCAACTTTATAAAGTGGTTCTACTTCGGCATGCACATAAAGCGGTGGCTGCTGCTGCTGCTCGTGGGCGTGGCGATAATGGGCCTCGGTTTCTCGTACCTGCTGCGCGAGGCCTACGTCTCCTATACCTTCCCCGATTTCGTCTATTACATCACCCTCCAGTTCCTGCCCCGCTGGCTCAGAGGAGCCATGTTCATCTGCGGAAGCGTCGGCATCATCCTTCTCTCCATCTGGAAATTGAACCGGTCCCTCCTCTCCGCCTTTGTACGGCCGGGGCGCGACGAAAGTCTGGTGAACATCCTCTACAACTACCGCTACCTTAACCGCGGCCCGAAGATCGTCGCCATCGGCGGCGGGACCGGCCTCTCGACGCTGCTGCGCGGCCTCAAGGAGTACACGGGCAACCTCACGGCGATAGTCACTGTCGCCGACGACGGCGGCAGCTCCGGCCGCCTGCGCCGCGAGCTGGGCATTCTCCCGCCGGGCGACGTCCGCAACTGCATCGCTGCCCTCGCCGACGCCGAGCCGCTCATGACGCGTCTCTTCCAGTACCGCTTCCGCGACGGCTCAGGGCTCGAGGGGCACAGCTTCGGCAACCTGTTCATCGTCGCCATGTCCGGCGTGATCGGCAACTTCGAAGAGGCGGTGCGCGAGACCAGCCGCGTCCTCGCTGTCCGCGGCCAGATCCTGCCCTCCACGCTCGCCAACGTCACGCTCTGCGCCCACACAGAGGACGAAGAAGAGATCCACGGCGAGTCGAACATCACCGACAGCCCCAGCCGCATCCGCGAAGTGTTCCTGCAGCCTGGGAACGCCGAGGCCAACCCGGAGGCGGTCAGGGCCGTGCTCAACGCCGACCTCGTGGTCGTGGGGCCGGGCAGTCTCTTCACCAGCGTGCTCCCCAACCTCCTCGTCGAGGGAGTGCGGCGCGCCATCCAGGTGTCGCCGGCGCTGAAAGTGTACGTCTGCAACGTGGCCACACAGCACGGCGAGACCGACGGGTTTACAGTGGGCGACCACTACCGGATACTCGAGCGCCATATCGGCGGCGACCTCTTCCACTACGTGCTCGCCAACAGCAACGTGAAGGGCCGCCTGCCGGAAGGAGCGCATTCGCAGCCCGTCGTTTCGGACAGTGCGCTCATCAACGGTGTACGCATCGTCACCGCCGACGTGGTGAGCGAGGACAACCGCTACCACCACGATCCGAAGAAGCTGGCGGACGCGCTGGTGCACCTCTACTACGAGCGACACCAGATCGAGCAGATGATATCGGAAGCGGCGACAGAGGGCGTGACTGCGTGACCGGTTTCGGTTAGAATGAACAAAGCATGAACATAGGCATCACTTATCTCAACGTTATTCAGATCATCATCTCTGCCGTCCTCATCGTGGTGATCCTGCTGCAGGTGCGCGGTTCCGGCTTTGGAGAGTTGGGGACGCAGTCGGTCTTCCGGACGCGCCGCGGCGTCGAAAAGACGCTTTTTCAATTGACCATCGTTCTCGCGGCCGTCTTCATCCTCATCTCCATGTGGAGCGTTACCGCCTCTTGAAGTACGAGCCCTGACGCTTCCAGCGCCTCACCAAGGCAAGTGATGTGGGTTCCCGCTGGCTTCTTCCTGCAATCCTCGCCTTCAGCGTAGCGGCGCTGGGCGGGCTGTGGTACACCGCTTCGCACCCGCCCCGCATCAGAGAACCGGCGGCAGCCGGCGTCTACATCGAGGGCACGGCGGGCGCGCCCAGCCGCGTAAACCCCCTCTTCGCCCCGCTCAACGCCGTCGACACCGACCTTGCCTCACTCGTGTTCTCCGGCCTCACCCGTCTCGGCCCCAAAGGCGACGTCCTGCCCGGCCTTGCTGAGAGCTGGGACATCAGCGCCAACAATAAGACGTACACCTTCCATCTCCGCCGGGGCGTCACCTGGCACGACGGCCACCCTTTCACCGCCGACGACGTCGTCTTCACCGTCGGGTTGCTCCAGGACCCGGAGTACCGCGGTCCTTCCTTTCTCGCCGATCTCTTTCGTAGTGTCTCCGTGGAGAAACTCGACGACTCCACCGTCGATATCACTCTCGCGCAGCCGTTCGCGCCCTTTCTCGCCTACGCGTCGATAGGCTTGTTGCCGGAACATCTTCTGAAAGGGCTGAGCGCCGAAGACCTCTACAACGCCCCCTTCAACCAGCAACCGGTGGGCACAGGGCCCTTCCGTCTGCTGGAGATGACGAAAGAGCGGGCAGTGCTCGAAAGCGTCCCCGGCCACTATCTCGGCGAGCCGGCAATCGGGCACCTTGAGATGCGGTTCTTTCTCAACGAGCCGCGGCTCCTGCTCGCCCTGCGCGAGGGCGAGATCGACGGCGCCTTCTTCCGCTCGCCCTTAAGTATCGAAGACAAGTTATACCTGCAAAACGAGAAGCGCTGGCAGGTGCATGACCTCACTTCCACCACTTACACCATTCTCTACCTGAACAACAGCTCGCCGCTCTTTGCCGATGAGCGCGTCCGGCAGGCCCTGGCCCTGGCTATCGACAAGGAGAAGATCATCGCCAACTTTCTGGACGGACAGGCCGTCCGCGCCGACAGCCCGATACCCGCGGGAACGTGGGCCTACTATCCGGCGCTCGAGCGCTACGATTTCGACGTATTCGAGGCGTCGAGGCTGCTCGACGAGGCAGGATGGCAGTTGAACATCTTCGGGATACGCGAGAAGGCAGGACAGGCGATGGAGTTCGACCTCGTGACCAACGAGGAGCGGTCGCGTATCGCCATCGCGGAGGAGTTGGCGCGCTCCTGGGCGATACTGGGCGTGAAGGCGACGGTGCGCACGCAGAAGGCGACGGTCCTCCTTCGGGAGACCCTAATGCCCCGCAACTTCAACGCTGCCATCTACGGCTTTGACGCCGGCCTCGACCCCGATCCCTATCCCACCTGGCACAGCACACAGATCGGCGGCGAGAAGGGCAACCTCGCCGGCTTCGTCGACGCGCAGGCGGACGAGGTGCTGGAAGACGGCCGCCTGACCGACGATCCGACCCGGCGTAGCGCCCTGTACCGCGTCTTCCAGGAGATATTCGCCCGCAATGTGCCCAGTGTGCCGCTGTTCCACAACACCTACACCTACGTCACGGACGACCGGTTTCGACCCGCGGAAGCGCCCGTCCTCTTCGATAGCGGTTCCCGCTTCTCGGCCATCCTCGGCCTGCCGGCAAGCGGCCGCTAAGACGTGAGGGACGCGTTGGAAGCGCCGCCCATCGTCACCCTCACCTCCGACTTCGGCCTCTCCGACCCCTACGTGGCGGCGATGAAAGGGGTCATCCTCAGCGTCAATCCCGCCGCCACAATCGTAGACCTCACCCACGACATCCCTCCGCAGGAAATCGAGGAAGCCGTCTTCGTGCTCGAGGCGGCAATCCCCTACTTTCCGAAGGGGACGGTGCATATCGTGGTGGTGGACCCTGGCGTGGGCACCGGGCGGCGGCCGCTGGTCGTCGCGTCGCCGGCCGGCTTCTTGGTGGGGCCGGACAACGGTGTCCTCGCCGTCGCCCTCCCGGAGGATGCGCGCAAAGCGGGGGAGGTCGCTCTCCCTGAGGGATTCCGCGCCGTCGCCATCAGACCCGAGAGGCTAGGACGGGGAGAGATAAGCCGCACGTTTCACGGCCGCGACATCTTCGCGCCCGCTGCCGCCCGCCTGACCCTCGGCGTCCCGCTGGAGGAACTGGGCGATCCCATACGCTCGCTCGTCTCCCTGCCGCCGTTCAGGGCGAGCAGGGACGCGGACGGCGCGCTTGCGGGCAGGGTCGTCCACATCGACCGCTTCGGCAACCTGGTGACGGACGTTCGCGGAAGCGACCTCGCGCGCGGCCCTGTGCGCGTGGAGATCGCGGGCAGAAGGATCGACGGCCTGAGCGCGACGTACGGCCTTGAGAAGGGAAGACTTGTCGCCCTCATCGGCAGCGGCGGCTACCTGGAGGTCGCGGTCACGCAGGGGGACGCGGCAGCGGCGCTTGGGGCGCGTGTGGGAACGCCCGTCCGCGTGAGAGACCGCGGCGTCAGGGAGTGAGCACGACCGGCACAGGGAAAAGCGTCGTCGCATCGCCCGCCAGCGACGCCTCGACTACGCCCGTCTGCGCCTGGTCGATCTGGAGTTCCACCTCGCCCGAGAAGTTGCCCTGGGCGTCCGTCTGAAGCGTGGCCCGCCCCAGCTCGCCGCCGAACAGCCCGCCTACAACGATTTCGACGTCCGCTCCCGGACCAGCGGAGCCCTCGACGAGAACGGGGCTCGTCACCTCCTGGCCGCACCTCGGCGACGTGACCACCACGGGCGGCGCCTCCGCAGAGAGGGTAACGGGCACGATCACTTCGTCCTGGATGCTGCCGTCTTTCGGACTGCGGGTGTAAGCGATTACCTCGGCGTCCGTCTCCTCGTCCGGCGGGACGAGGCCCAGGCTGACGGAGAAGTCGCCTCTACCGGGCGCGCCCTCGCTCGCCATCGTGACGACCTCGCAGAGCGTCCTGCCGTCCAAGTCCCTCACGCCCACGAACAGCGTCGCCTCGAAGACGCTGGCGGTGCCCAAGACCTCGACCGGCGACGTCACAGTCTCGCCTTCAGCGGGGAAATCGATGGTGATCGCCGCCTCTCCCGGCGTCGCTTGTGGCGTCGGCGTTTCGGGAGTGACGGTGGAAGGCGGCGCCTCCGCCGTATCGCAGGCCAGAAGGAGGAGCGCCGGAGTGGTGAAGAGCAGCGCCAACCCCAGTAACGGACGGAATCCTCTCATCGACCTCCTCCTTTCCTACCGCCAGTCTCCTAGTATAAACGAGCCGTCAACCCCGGTCTTCAAGTCTCCGAGAGCGGCTATGTTAGAATCTAGACAGGAGGGAACCGTGCGGATCGTGTTCATGGGCACGCCGGCGTTTGCGCTGCCGGCGCTCCAGCGTCTCGTCGAGAGCGAGTACGAGGTAGTGGCCGTCTATACGCCACCCGACCGTCCGGCGGGACGCGGCCGTCAGCCCGCGCCGTCGCCGGTGAAGGCGAAGGCGCTTGAATACGGCCTGCCCGTCCGTCAGCCGCAGCGCGTGAGCGCCCCCGACGACGCCGCCGAGCTCGCGGCCCTGAAGCCCGACCTCATCGTCGTCGCCGCCTACGGGCAGCTCCTTCGCCAGCGCGTCCTCGACATCCCGCCGAAGGGCGTCATCAACATCCACCCATCGCTCTTGCCGCGGCACCGCGGGGCGTCGCCTGTGGCCGGCGCCATTCTTGCGGGCGACGACGAGACAGGCGTTACGATCATGCTCCTGACGCCGGGCATGGACGAGGGCCCCATCCTGAGTCAGGCACGGCTCGCCATCGAGCCCGACGACACAACGGGGACGCTGCTGAACAAGCTTTCGGTGCTCGGGGCGGACCTGCTGATGGAGACGCTGCCGGCCTACCTCGGGGGACGCCTGACGCCGCAACCGCAGGACGAGGCGAAGGCAACCTACACG
The DNA here is from genome assembly GCA_030018455.1 of Dehalococcoidia bacterium. Classification (NCBI taxonomy): domain Bacteria; kingdom Bacillati; phylum Chloroflexota; class Dehalococcoidia; species Dehalococcoidia bacterium. The sequence continues at coordinate 318,980 of JASEFU010000002.1, read as the reverse complement.
ACGATGGTGCAGAAGGAGGACGGGCACATCGACTGGCAGGTGCCCGCAGTCGACATCTGGCGGCGGGTCCGCGCCTACAACCCGTGGCCCTCCGCCTTCGCCCGCTACGACGAGACGCTCATCAGGATCTTGAGGGCATTTCCCCTCCAGGAGGAGAGCGCTCAGCCAGCGGGGACGGTGTTGCCGCCGCCGAAGGGCGCGGGGAAAGCACTCGAGGGCGCGTTTGCCGTGCAGACGGGAAAAGGGATGCTGGCGGTGCTTGAGGTACAGAAGGAGGGCCGGCGCGCGCTTCCCGCCGCCGAGTTCCTGCGCGGGGAGCGCGGCTTCCTCGGGCGGCGGCTTCACTGACAGCTGAGGGCGCCCCGGCCTTTCGGAGCCGGCCACGGTGGCTACTCCGCCGGCTCTTCTTCCTCCCGCTCCTCCGTCACTTCTTCGACGCGTTCCTCGGCCGGCGCTTCCTCTACTGCTGCCTCTACCGCCACCTCTTCCTCCACCCGCCTCGGCGCCGCAACGCGCGCGAGCACGACGTCGGGGTCTGTGAGGATCGTGACGCCGGCGGGCGCCTCGAGGTCGCGGACGTGAATCGCCGCGTCCAGCGCCTCCAGACGTGAGGCGTCCGCTTCCAGGTGCGGCGGTATTTCGGCCGGCAACGCCTCGACCGTGACGGTCTCCACCGGCTGCAGCAGGATGCCGCCCAGTTCCGAGACGGCGGGCGCCGTGCCCGTCACCACCACCGTCACTTCCGCGTGCATCTTCTCCGTCAGAGATATCTGGTAGAAATCGAGATGCAGCAGCTCGTCGGTGACGGGGTTGCGCTGGATATCCCTGACCATGACCGGCCGGCGGACTCTTTCCCCCTCGACGCTCAGGGAAAGGATTGTGTTGCGGCCGGCGCGGCGCAGCGTGTGAGTTAGGGTCTTGGTGTCTACCTGCACCGCCTGCGACTCGATGCCGCGTCCGTAGATGTTGGCAGGGGTGATTCCCTGGCGTCGCAGCCCTTTCACCTTCTTGCCGAGGACGCTGCGCGGCGCAGCGGACAGCTCGAATTCTTGCACTGTCTGACTTCCCTCCTAACCGATCAATCTCTTCAAGCCGCGGGTCAGCAGCTTCACCAGCCATCTCCCCGTGACGTAGCCGAAGCCCAGCGCGAAAGCAGCGGGAAGGGTGAAGACGGCGCGAACGTTTCCGGTGACCGACGGCGAAAGAAGGAACACCGCGGACGAATTCTCCGCCGAAATCTGACGCCCGACCGCCGCCGCCAGCAGGCTGTCCCTAACGTTGATGCTCTCGCCGCTCACCAGGCCGACGGCGCTCTGCCCCACTGTCGCGTCGCCAGCGACCATGCGCTGCACCGCCGACATCCGCGCGTCCACCTGCCGCGCCGAAACGGAGCGGACGGCGCTCTGCGATATGTGGACGCTTTCCGAACGGACTTCCTCGAACGGCGGCTGCTGCATGTCAACGCCTCCTGACGGGCGGAATGGGGTCGCTACTCACGGTAGCAGAGGGGACAAGAGGAGTCAAGAAAACAGGGCCGCTCAGGCGGCGGCGCGCTCGATCTCCGGTTCGTCGACGAGCGGGACCCGCTCGATGACGTTCCTGAACACCTCCACGACCGCCGGGTCGAACTGGGTGCCTGCGTTGGCGATTATCTCCTGCACCGCCTCTTCATGCGATATCGCCTTTCGATAGGGGCGGTCGGAGGTCATGGCATCGTAGGCGTCAACGACGGCGAAGATTCGCGCTTCGAGAGGTATGCGGTCGCCGGCGAGCCCGAAGGGGTAGCCCCGGCCATCGTAGCGCTCGTGGTGGTAGAGAAGGATGGGCAGCGCCCCCTCCAGGAAGCCGACCTTGGACACGAGGAGCCCCGCCAGCAGCGGGTGCCGCTGCATCGCCTGCCATTCCCGCTTGGTGAGTGTGCGCGGCTTGCGCAGAACCGCGTCCGGCACGCCGATCTTGCCCACGTCGTGGAGAAGCGCCCCCCGCTCGATATCGACGAGCTTCTCTTCGCCGACCTGCATCTCTTTCGCGATAGCGACCGTAAGGTTTGCCACGCGCTCTGAGTGTCCCTCCGTTGCCGCATCCTTGGCGTCGAGGGCGGCGGTGAGGGCCTTGAGGGTGGTGTCGTAACTGAGCTCGAGCTCGTCGGCGTAGGCGCGCACCTTCGCGAACAGGTTCGCCTGCTCCACTGCCATCGCTGCCTGGCCGGCCAGCTCCTCCAGTAGCTTCGTCTCCGCCTTCCCGAAACCGTCATTGGCGGAGCGCCGCAAGACGGCGATGACGCCGTTGACCTTGCTGCGCAACGTCATGGGGACGCAGACGACGGACATATCGTGGATGTCGGAGCCGAAGACGGGGCCGTAGCGCACCACTTTCTGGTTTGCGACGCTGGTCTTGCCGGTCGCCACGACGCGGTGGAATAACCACTCGTCCATCTTCGTGTGGTGCAGCGACACTGAACCTTTCTCGTGGTCGTAGCTGCTGCGCGCCACCAGATCGCCCGAGTCCGGCTCCAGCAGGCAGACGAGACCGTACTGCCCCTGCGCCATTACAGTGGCGTCGCGCACGATCTGCGTCAACACGTCCTGCAAATCGAGGGACGAGCGGACGTGCTCGCCCGTCTCGTAGAGGTAGGCCAGGCGGGCGTGGTCTTTGGAGAGCGCCCGCGTCATCCCGAACGCTCCCAATTGAATGACGACGTAAAGGGTGGCCATGGCGCCCGCCAGGGCGAAATACAGCTCTCTCTTCGCCTCCCTGACGCTCTGTGCCGTGGCGGAGTAGTCCTGCTGGACCTGCAGCGCGCCGAGGAGCTCCCCTTCCGACGATATGAGCGGAGTGTAGACGGTGAGCATGGGTCCGCCGGCGGACCCGCTTTCACCGCCCTCAGCCGCTCCCGACGTGGTGCCCACCGTCTCTTTGCGCAACGCGCTCTCTACCGCCGACATATCTTCTGCCGTGCGGCCCAAATCGCTCCGGCTGCTCGAGTAAACAACGACGCCCTCATCGTTGTAGATGCTGACCTTCGATATGCTGTCGGAAAGCACAGCCTCCGTGACAGCGGCCTGTAGACGGTCATAATCGGAGTTCAAGAGCGGCGTTTCTAAGTTGTATCCGGCCACGTGAGGTTGAAGGGCGGACGTGGCGGCAGCGGCCGCGACTTTTGTGGCGTTCTCCTTCATCTTGCTCTCGATTCCCACGCCGAGGAGCAAAGCGAGCGCAACCCCGGCGAGGATGAGGGCAATGAGAGTAAGCGTAGCAAACGGATATAAGATCGCGCCTTTGATGGCTTTTTGCATGCCTCACAGTCCTATGAGGGCAAATGTGGCAAACGCTTCCACTGAATATGTATCGGTAGCGGCAGGCGATCCTTTAGATTGCCGCCTGCCCACCACAGCAGCCCCCGGTGGCTTCGCTCTCGTCACGTAGGCGGGCGAATGTTAAGATCGATGCAGTGTTCGGTTGGAGGATGCGATGACAGACCCGGCCTGGAAGCAACGACGCCTCGAAGAGATACTCCGTGACATGGGATCGGTGCTCGTCGCCTTCTCCGGCGGCGTAGATAGCACCTATCTCGCCGCCGTGGCGCACCAGACGCTGGGGCCGAATGCCGTCGCCGTGACTGCGCTCTCGCCATCCGTCCCCAGGTCGGAAACGGAAGCGGCGGCGGCCCTGGCCCGACAGATCGGAATACGGCACCTCACGGTTGAGACGCGCGAGATGGAGCTTCCCGCCTACACCAGCAACCTGCCCGACCGCTGCTACCACTGCAAGAGCGAGCTGTTCAGCCGTCTCCAGGCCATGGCGCGGGAGATGGGGATAGCAGGCGTGGTCGATGGCAGCAACGTGGACGATGACGGCGATTACCGGCCCGGAAACCGCGCGGCGCTGGAGCAGCGCGTGCGCAGCCCTCTGCGCGAGGCGGGCCTCAGGAAGGCCGATATCCGCGAACTCTCCCGCCGCAGCAACCTTCCCACCTGGGACAAGCCCTCCATGGCCTGCCTTGCCTCTCGCCTACCCTATGGCACACCGGTCACGGAAGCGGCGCTGCAACAGGTGGAAGCGGCGGAGGACTTCATCCGTTCCCTCGGCTGCCGGCAGGTGCGCGTGCGGCATCACGGCGAGCTGGCCCGCATCGAGGTCGAGCCGCAGGCGCTGGAAACACTGGCGAAGGGAGAGGCCCGAAAGGCGATCGTCGAACGGCTCAAGTCTCTGGGCTACCTCTACGTAACGCTCGATCTGGCGGGCTTTCGCAGCGGCAGCCTCAACGAGGCGTTGAACGTACCTGAGCGGGAGGAACCGTCCGGACAATGAGAAGCGGCCGTCCATGAGGGCGACCGCTTCGGCGGGGCTTGCGTACTCTTGCTGTTCAACAAGAGGCGACGCCTAGATAAAGCGCTCGTAACATCGTTCTTCTTCGTTCCAGCGGTCGGAGGGCGCATCTCCGGCGGAATTCGGTCGAAGAAGCAACGGCAACCTCCTCAACCGATGGACTCCCTGCTTTTCGGCTCCGCGCCCCTCTCTCGCTGCCGGTTGAAGCGTTCGTTACGCTCCCAGGATAAGCGGTGTCGCGCAATCGCGTGCTAAACAGGTGTAAAAAGCTTGTAAAAGTCCGGCCGCAGTCTCCAAAGAGCATAGAGAACGGGCCCTCCCAACGACCTCATGTGTCCAGGCGGCATAGACCTGCTTATCGAGCGGGATGTAGAATCTAAAAGGGAAGGGGAACATGCCCGACGATCTGGAACGGGAAATCGAAGACATCCTCAACCGGCTGGACAAGTTCCTGCCTGAGGAGTCAGCGGCGCAGCGGCTACGCAAGCGCGTCAGCAACGCCTTCTACCGGTTCCAGCGCAACGTCGCCCACCTGCTGTCGCGGATCTCGCTCGGCCACCTGATGATCGTCTCCCTGCTCCTCGTGCTTTTCGCCTTCGCCTTTCGCTGGAGCGTGATGGGGCGCTATGCCCTTATCGCGGGCCTCATCCTCCTCTTCTCGACGATAGCGATCTCGTTCTTCACCTCGCGCCGCGCCGGCCCGGAGAAACGCTGGCGGGGCCAGCCGATCGACCTGTCCGGCCCCAGCCTGGCCGACAGGATAAAGGACTGGCTGCGAGCGAGACGCAACCAGAACCGGCAGTAGGCCATTCTCCCCATCCGGTCTCGCGCTACTTGTCGCGTTGCAGGCCCTATAGTAGTATCCTCCCCAGTGGGAACGAACATGCTGAAGAGTTGTCTTCTTCTGGGCGGGACGATGCTCGCCGGCGCGGCGGTCCTTTCTGCCTGCGGCGGCTCCGATTCGTCCTCGGCCGCCCTTGATCCGAAGAAGATACCGACAGCCACGCTTCCCGCCGTCCTTCCCGAGGCGCTCTTCCTCGAGGACGTGCGCTCCGCTCCCGGCCCTTCCGGCAACACTTACGTGATCCAGGCCGGCGACAACATGTACGAGATCGCGCAACGCCTGGGAATAAGCCTGGAGGAGCTGATGGAGCTGAACCCCTCAGTCGATCCGACAGGGCTGGAAGTGGGACAGGTCCTGCGGCTGCCCGGGTCGACGGGGAAAACACCGACGCCCGGGAAGACCGCGATGCCACGGACCGTCACCTCTACACCCGCGCCACAACCAAAGACACCGACACCGGAGGGCACACGCGCCTCGCAGCCGACGCCGCGGGAGGGGCAGACCACCTACGTCGTCCAGTCGGGGGACAACGCGAACGATATCGCGCTCCGCTTCGGCATCACCGTCGAAGAGCTCGCGGCCGCCAACAACACCACCGTCGACGACCTTCGCAGCCTCGATGTCGGCGACGTGCTGATAATCCCCGTATCCTCCGCTCCCCCTGCTCCTCCCCCTGAGGAAACCGAGCCGCCTCCACCCGAGGAAACGGAACCTCCACCGGAGACGCCGACGCCGGAGCCGTAGAGAAGCGTCGACAGGCAGGGCCGGGGGCGCCGGCGCCTCGAAAAATGAGACCAGTGACAGGAGACAACTGATGTCGGTTGAAGAGAAGCTGGAACGATTGCGGAAGATGAAAGAGCAGGCGCTGCTCGGCGGCGGCGAGAAGCGCATCGAGGCGCAGCACGCCCGCGGCAAGCTCACAGCCCGCGAGCGTCTCGACATCCTCCTCGACGAGGCGAGCTTCACCGAGGTCGACGCGCTGGTGACCCACCGCTGCACGGAGTTCGGCGCCGAGAAGCAGCGCTACTACGGCGACGCGGTCGTGACCGGCTACGGGCGCATCGACGGCCGCCCCGTCTTCGTCTTCTCGCAGGACTTCACCGTGTTCGGCGGCTCCCTGTCGGAGGTCGTCGGCGAGAAGATATGCAAGATCATGGACCTGGCGATGAAGACGGGGGCGCCCGTCATCGGGCTGAACGACTCCGGCGGCGCGCGCATACAGGAGGGGGTCGCCAGCCTCGCCGGCTACGCCGACATCTTCCTGCGCAACGCCCTCGCTTCCGGTGTCATCCCCCAGATATCGGTAATCATGGGGCCGTGCGCCGGCGGCGCCGTCTACTCGCCGGCAATGACCGACTTCATCTTCATGGTGCAGAAGACCTCTCAGATGTACATCACCGGCCCCGATGTCATCCGCGCGGTGACGCAGGAGGAGGTGACGCACGAGGAGCTGGGCGGCGCCATGACCCACGCCACCCGCAGCGGCGTCGCTCACTTCGCGTCGCAGAACGAGGAGGAGTGCCTCAACTCCGTGCGGGAGCTCATGTCGTTCCTCCCCCTCAACAACATGGAAGACCCGCCCGTCGTCGCTTCCGCCGATGACCCCCACCGGCGCTCGGAAGACATGCTGGTGCTCGTGCCCGACGACCCGGTGAAGCCTTACGACATGCGCGAGGTGATATACCGTGTCGTTGACAGCGGCGACTTCATGGAGGTGCACGCGCACTTTGCCCAGAACATCGTCGTCGGCTTCGCGCGGATGGCCGGCCGCACGGTGGGGATCGTCGCCAACCAGCCGCTGTACCTGGCGGGCGTGCTCGACATCGACTCGTCGCGGAAGGCGGCGCGCTTCGTGCGCTTCTGCGACGCCTTCAACATACCCATCATCACCCTCGTCGACGTCCCCGGCTTCCTCCCCGGCACGGCGCAGGAGTTCGGCGGCATCATCTCCCACGGCGCGAAGCTCGTCTACGCCTACTCGGAGGCGACGGTGCCCAAGGTGACGATCATCGTGCGCAAGGGGTTCGGCGGCGCCTACGACGCCATGGGGTCGAAGCACCTGCGCGCCGACATCAACTACGCCTGGCCGATAGCGGAGATCGCGGTGATGGGGCCGGACGCGGCGGTGAACATCATCTTCCGCAACCAGTTGCAGGAGTCGGCCGACCCGGAGGCGCTGCGGGCGCAGCTAATCAAGGACTATCAGGAGCGGTTCGCCAGCCCATACGTTGCGGCGGAGCGCGGGTACATCGACGACGTGATCGACCCTCGGGAGACGCGGTGGCAGATAATCAAGGCGCTGGAGATGCTGCGCAACAAGACGGACACGACGCCTCGCAAGAAGCACGGCAACATCCCCCTCTAGCGATATGAGACAAGTCGGAGTGCGCTAAGCAAAGACACATCTTTCTCGCCTTCTCGACGGGGTTGAGAAAGGCGAGACGATCACCGTTACTCGATGCCCGCCCTGTTTCTTGCCGGTTTGGGCTAAGCGCTCCCCCGCTATATAATCGATTCGAAAGCCCTCCGCAGAAGGAGCCCCCGTGGGGAAAAGCCTGGCCCGTAAGATCATCGAAGACCACCTCGTCGCCGGCGAACCCGTCGCCGGACGTGAGATCGCGCTCCGTATCGACCAGACGCTCACCCAGGACGCCACCGGCACCATGGCCTACCTCCAGTTCGAGGCCATGGGCGTCCCCCGCGTCCAGACCGCCCTCTCCGTGAGTTATGTCGACCACAACATGCTACAGACCGGCTTCGAGAACGCCGACGACCACCGCTATCTGCAAAGCGTCGCCGCCCGGTACGGCATCTACTTCTCGCGCCCCGGCAACGGCATCTGCCACCAGGTCCACCTCGAACGCTTCAGCGCCCCCGGCCGCACGCTGCTCGGCTCCGACAGCCACACCCCCACCTGCGGCGGGGCGGGCATGCTGGCGATTGGCGCGGGCGGCCTCGACGTGGCGATGGCGATGGCGGGCGAGCCGTTCTACCTGACGATGCCCCAGATCGTGCGCGTGGAGCTGAAGGGCCGCCTGCCGCCCTGGGTCTCGGCGAAGGACGTTATCCTCGAGATGCTGCGGCGCCTCACCGTGAAGGGCGGCGTCGGACGCATCTTCGAGTACGGCGGCGAGGGCGCGGCGACCCTCTCGGTGCCCGAACGCGCGACAATATGCAACATGGGCGCTGAGCTGGGCGCCACCTCGTCGCTTTTCGCCAGCGACGAACGGACGCGCGAGTACCTGCGGGCGCAAAAGCGCGAAGAGGCGTGGATACCCCTGAGCGCCGACGCCGACGCGGAGTACGACGACGCGGTCGAGATCGACCTCTCGGCGCTCGAGCCGCTCATCGCCCTGCCGTCGAGCCCCGACAACGTGGTCCCCGTGCGCGAGGCGGCAGGCCGCGAGGTCGCCCAGGTCATCCTCGGCAGTTGCACCAACTCGTCGTACATCGACCTGATGACGGTGGCCGCGGCCGTGAGGGGCAAGACGATTGCCCCCTCGCTGAGCGCCGCGCTCAACCCCGGCTCGCGCCAGGCGCTGATGTCGATTGCGGAAAACGGCGCCCTCGCCGACCTGATCGCGGCCGGTTTCCGCATCCTTGAGTGCGCCTGCGGGCCCTGCATCGGCATGGGTCAGGCGCCGGCGACGGGGACGGCCTCGCTGCGCACCTTCAACCGCAACTTCCCCGGCCGCAGCGGCACGACGGGCGACGCCGTCTACCTGTGCAGCCCGCAGGTCGCGGCGGCGACAGCCCTTCGCGGCGTCATCACCGACCCGCGCGACCTCGGCAACGCGCCGGAGGTCGAGCTGCCAGCGGAGTTCCCTGTGGACGACCGCATGATCATCCCGCCGTCGGACAAGCGGCGCGACGTCGAAATCGTGCGCGGCCCCAACATCAAGCCGCTGCCTCTCGCCGAGCCCCTTCCCGATACGATTCGAGCGCCCGTGCTCCTCAAGACCGGCGACAACGTCTCCACCGACGACATCGCGCCCGCGGGAGCGAAGCTGCTGCCGCTGCGCTCGAACATACCGGCGATGGCGGAGCACGCCTTCGAGCGCATCGACCCCACGCTGCCCGCGCGCGCAAGGCAAACGCGGCGCTGGCTGGTCGTCGGCGGCGGCAACTACGGGCAGGGCTCCAGCCGCGAGCACGCCGCCCTCGCGCCGATGTCACTGGGGCTGAAGATGGTGCTCGCGAAGTCATTCGCCCGCATTCACGCCGCGAACCTCGTCAACTTCGGCATCCTTCCGCTCGTCTTCAACGACCCGGCCGACTACGACCGCGTGGCGCAAGGCGATGAGCTGGAGGCGACGGACGTCCGCGAGGCGCTCAAGCGCGGCCCCGAGGTGCGCGTCCGCAACCTCACGCGCGGGTTCGAGTTCACGGCCCGTCACACCCTGTCGCCGCGCCAGGTCGACGTTCTGCTGGCCGGCGGGGCGCTCAATTATGTAAAGACATCGCGGCCCCACGCGGGTCGCGCGTAGCAGAGTAAGGAGGCAGAGGCGTTGCGCGCGAAAGTCACAATCGTCGGCGCCGGGCAGACCGGCGGCAGCATGGCCCGCGACCTGGCGGCCAAAGAGTATGCCGACATCGTAATGCTTGATGTTGTCGAAGGACTGCCCCAGGGCAAGGCCCTCGACATCTCCCAGGCCGGCCCCATCGTCGGCTTCGACTCCAAGATCACCGGCACGAACGACTGGTTCGATACCGCCGGCTCCGACATCGTCATCATCACCTCCGGCAAGCCGCGTCTTCCCGGCATGAGCCGCGAAGACCTGGTCACTGCGAACACCGATATCGTCAAGTCCGTCACCGAGCAGGCGGTCAGGCACTCGCCAAACGCCATCATCATCGTCTTCGTGAACCCGCTCGACGCTATGTGCTACGTGGCGAAGAAGGTGAGCGGCTTCCCCCGCGAGCGCGTCTTCGGGCAGTCCGGCATCCTCGACGCCGCCCGCTTTCGCACGTTCATCGCCCGGGAGCTGAACGTGTCGGTGGAGGACGTGCAGTCGTACGTGCTCGGCGGCCACGGCGACGACATGGTCCCGCTCGTCCGTCACACCACCGTCTGCGGCATCCCCATCGGCGATCTCCTGCCGAAAGAGCGCATCGACGCCCTCGTCGAGCGCACGCGCAAGGGCGGCGGCGAGATCGTCGCGCTGCTGAAGACGGGCAGCGCCTACTACGCCCCCGCAGCGGCGACGATCGAGATGGTCGACGCCGTGCTGCTCGACCGCCAGCGGATCCTTCCCTGCGCCGCCTACCTCGAAGGGGAATACGGCCTGAACGACATCTACATGGGCGTGCCGGTGAAGCTGGGCGCGAAGGGGGTCGAGCAAATCCTCGATATTCCGCTGACGGACGACGAACGCCAGATGTTCGAGAGGTCGGCGGAATCGGTGCGGGAGGTGATAAAGGCAACGGGGATGTGATAGACCCGATTGCTGTGATATGAGAGAGATAACAGCCGGCGAGATCAGTGAGAAGGTGGCGCAGCTATTCATTGAGGCGGCGCACTTCCTGCCCCAGGACGTCATCGCCGCCCTGCAACGCGCCCGCGAGTCCGAGGGGTCGCCCCTCGGACGCCAGATCCTCGATGACATCCTGACGAATGCCGCCATCGCCGCCGAAGAGATGGTCCCGCTCTGCCAGGACACGGGCACGTCCGTCGTGTTCGTGGAGCTGGGGCAGGACGTCCACGTCACCGGCGGCGGCCTGGGAGAAGCGATAAACCGGGGCGTCGCGAAAGCCTACACCGAAGGCTTCCTGCGCAAGTCCATCGTCGAGCGGCCCTTTTCCGCCCGCAAGAACACCGGCGACAACACGCCCGCCGTCATCCACGTCGATCCCGTCCCCGGCGATAGGCTCAGGATAAAAGTCATGCCCAAGGGCGGCGGCTGCGAGAACATGAGCCGCATGACGGTTCTCCTCCCCGGCCAGGGCCGCGAGGGCGTGGTCAACTTCGTCCTCAGGGCCGTCGAGGAAGCGGCCGGCAACCCCTGTCCGCCACTCGTCCTCGGTGTGGGCATCGGCGGGACGGCGGAGCACTGCATGCTGCTGGCCAAGAAGGCGATCACGCGGCGGGTCGGCGAGCCGAGCCCTGACGCGGAGACCGCCGACCTGGAGCGCGAGCTGCTCACGAAGGTGAACGCGCTCGGGCTGGGGCCGCAGGCGGTCGGCGGCACGAACACCGCCCTCGCCGTACACGTTGAGACGTTCCCCACGCACATCACCGCGCTGCCGGTTGCCGTCAACATGCAGTGCCACAGCGCGCGGCTGAAAGAGGCGGAGCTATGAGCGGCGACGAAGCGAAAGGTAAACGCGTTCAGCTTCCACTGAGCGACGAAACGGTGGCGGGGCTGCGCGCCGGCGACCACGTCCGCCTCACCGGCGTCATCTATGCGGCCCGCGACGCCGCGCACCGCCGGATGGTCGAGGCGCTGGAAAATGGCGAGCCGCTCCCGTTCGACATCAGGGGGCAGGTCATCTACTACGTCGGCCCCACGCCTGCGCGTCCCGGCCGCGTCATCGGCGCCGCCGGGCCCACAACCGCCATGCGCCTCAACCCCTACACGCCGATCCTCATGAAGCACGGCCTCAAGGCCACCATCGGCAAGGGGGGCCGCGACCGGGCCGTGCGCGACGCCCTCAAGCAGTACGGCGGCGTCTACTTCATCGCCGTCGGCGGGCTCGGCGCCCTGCTGTCGAGGCGGATCAGGAAGGCGGAGGTCGTCGCCTACGACGACCTGGGGACGGAGGCCGTGCGGCGCCTCGATGTGGAGGACTTCCCCGTCATCGTGGCCGACGACATGTACGGGAACGACCTCCTCGAGCAAGGGAAGGCGCGCTACCAGCGGCGCGACCTGCTGGGAAGCTACGAGCCGGTGGAGCAGAAAGCGGAGTCGTCGGACGGCGGCGGCGTCTAGCGTCGCGCCCGCGACTCAGTCGATGAACGAGGCGAGGACGACCACGCCGTAAGCGAAGGCTGCTACCCCCAGCAGCGAAAGCGCTCCCGTCGTCACTCTCCCGACGGCGCCCCTCATCCCGTAATCAAGGAGGATGTTGCGCACGCCGTTCAGGCCGTGAAACAGCGCGAAGCCCAAAAGCAGCAGGTCGATTGTCCAGTAGACCGGCGATTCCATGCGCTGCACGACGTCGGAGAAGACGACGAGCGCGGGCAGCGCGCCCTCCTCGACTTCGGCGATGTTGAACAGGTGCGTAACCACGATGTGCAAGGGCAGCAGCACGATCAGCCCCACCGCCGATATCCGCTGGAAGAGCCACGGCCAGAAGCTGAAGCTGGCCTGTGGCGCCGCCAGCATCTCTCGTTCAAGCTCCAGTCGCGCCATTTAGACTCTTCCCCTACAACAGGTTCCGCACCGCGAACACCGACGCCGCGAACACGGCCACTGCGCCCGCGAAAGCGGCCCAGAACATCGCCTTCTGAAAGCGCAGGCCGATCGCGAAGTCAAACAGGATGAGACGCAGTCCGTTGAAGGCGTGGAACGCCACCACGCCCACCAGGCCGGCGTCGAGGACGAGGAACGGCGTGTGCTCGAACGTCTCCAGCAGGTCGTCGAAGGTCCGCTCCCCCTGGAGCGCCGTGCCGATGACGAAGATGTGAGCGATGAGATAGACGGTGAGGAAAAGACCGGAGAGCCGCTGCAGCGCCCACGCGGCGGTGCCCGTCCTCATCGCCTTTGCCTGGAACTGGGCGTCGAGCGGCTTATACATCGCGCTTCCGCCTTTTGCCGGAGCGGTCGAGCCCCAGCCTGTCAAAGATGACCATCTTCTTCAACTGCTGGATCGCTTCCGTGGGGTTGATCCCCTTTGGGCACTGCTCCATGCAACTGAACACCGTATGGCAGCGCCACAGCCCTTCCTCGTCGGCGATGCGCGCCAGCCGCTGGGCTCTGGCGTCGTCGCGCGTGTCCTGGCAGTAGCGGCATGCCTTCGTGAGGGCGGCCGGCCCCAGGTAGCCGTCGTCGATGGCGACGATGGGACAGGCGGAGTAGCAGGCCGCGCACTGAATACACGAGACCAGGTGGCCCAGGCGCAGCGCGCGCTCCGGCTCCATCAGGTACTCCCGCTCGGGCTCCGGCCTCTCCGGATCGACGACCAGCCAGGGCAGGACGGCGCGCATCTTCTCGTAGAACGGTGCCATCTCCGCGACGAGGTCCTTGATCACGGGAAGGTTGGCGAGCGGTTCGAGCGTGATCTCGCCGCCATTCGGGGCTACGTCGATTGCCTTCGTCTTGCAGGCGAGGCGCGAGACGCCGTTCACGCGCATGGCGCAGGAGCCGCAGATGGCGCTCCGGCAGGCGCAGCGGAAGGCGAGCGAGCCGTCCACCCGCTCGCGCACCGCGAGCAGCGAGTCGAGGATGGTCGCCGACGGCGGAACCTCGACGGCGTACCGTTGATAGTACGCCTCATCTCCCTGCGACGGATCGAAGCGTCGCACCCTGAGCTTTACTTCCACTAGTACACCCTCTTCTCCGGCTGCCAGCGCGTCACCGTCACCGGCGCGTACTCCAGGACCGGCCCTTCGGGACGGTAGCGCGCGAGCGTGTGCTTCATCCAGCGCTCGTCGTCGCGCTCCGGGAAGTCGCGCCGCGAGTGCGCGCCCCTGCTTTCCTCGCGCATCAGCGCTCCGAGAGCGATGACCTCGGCAAGGTCGAGCATGAAGCCGAGCTCGATGACGGAAAGCAGCTCCATGTTGAAGACGAGCCCCTTGCTTGCCACGGGCACACTCTTGGCCCGCTCCTTGAGTTGGCGCACGGTGGAGAGCGCCTCTTCCATGCCCTGCTTCGTCCGGAAGATGCCGACGCCCCGGTTCATCGCCGCCGCCATCTCGGCGCGGAGGTCGGCCATGCGTTCGCCGTTCCGCGGCCGCGCCAGTATCTCGGCGATCATCTCGCGGTCGCGCTGGACGGCGGACGCGAGAACGGAGGGTGAAGGTTTCGAGCGGGCGTGCTCTGCCGCTGCCCTACCCGCGCGGCGTCCGAAGGTGATCGTTTCCAGCATGGAGTTGCCGCCGAGACGGTTCGCGCCGTGGACGCTGACGCAGGCGCACTCGCCGGCAGCGAAGAGGCCTGGCAGAGGCGTCGCGCCGTGGATATCCGTTTTGACGCCGCCCATCGCGTAGTGCATGCCGGGACGCACAGGCACGGGGTCGGTAATGAAGTCGGTGTTCGTGAGGTCGAGGGCGAGCTCGCGGATCTGGAACAGCTTCTCCATGATCTTCGCTTTGCCCAGGTGCCGCAGGTCGAGCAGCACGCAGCCGTCGACGCCGCGTCCCTCGTCGATCTCCGTCTGCTCCGCGCGCGAGACGACGTCGCGGGCGGCGAGCTCCATCTTGTTCGGCGCGTATTTCTCCATGAAGCGCTCGCCGAGGGCGTTTAGCAGGTAGCCGCCTTCGCCGCGGGCTCCCTCGGTGATGAGGACGCCGCTGTCGCGCAGGGTGGTGGGATGAAACTGCACGAACTCCATGTCCATGAGGGGAGCGCCGGCGCGATAGGCGAGGGCATGGCCGTCGCCGGTGGAGATCAGGGAGTTGGACGTCGGCGTATATACGCGTCCGAAGCCGCCGCCCGCCATCACGACCGCCTTGGCGGCCAGCGCCTCGATCTCGCCCGTGCGCATGTTCAGGGCGACGGCGCCGCGGCACTCGCCGTCCTCCACAACGAGCGAGAGGACGAACCACTCATCGTACGTGGGGACGTTCAGCTTGAGCGCCTGCTCGTGCAGGGTGTGGAGTATCGCCTGGCCGGTGATATCCGCGACGTAGCAGGTGCGGGGGAAGCCGGCGCCGCCGAAGGGCCGCTGGTCAATGCGTCCGTCCGGCCGCCGGCTGAAGGCGGTGCCCATGCGCTCGAGCTCGACGATGTCTGACGGCGCCTCGCGGCACATCGTCTCGATCGCGTCCTGGTCGCCGAGGTAGTCGCTGCCTTTGACGGTATCGTAGGCGTGCGTCTCCCACGAATCGTCCTCGCTGAGGGCGGCGTTGATCCCGCCCTGGGCGGCGACGGAGTGGCTGCGAAGGGGGTAGACCTTGGTGAGGACGCCTACGTCGGCGCCCGAACGGGCCGCCTCGAGGGCCGCCCTCAGGCCCGCCAGGCCCGCTCCGATCACGAGGACGTCATGCTGCAGCATTCTTCAGAACAACCGGTTTTCGAGGCGTTCGATGGGTGAACGACGAAGCCATCGACATATTAGGCGATACGGGATTCTGAATCCAGCGAGAGCAGCGAGGCGTCCATGGGTTCGACCAGTCGGCATCCGGGCAACCGAAACTGCAGACGGTTGCGGGCCCACGGAAAGGAGACGGAGAGCAGCGGCGGAACAGGGGGGCGGCATTCTCGAATTACGCCGGCAAGCAGCGCGTTAGTCTGTTCCCGCCAGCGGAGAGGCCACCTCTTCACGCAGCGTCGGAAGCTTGGTCTCGACGATATCCCATACCAAGCGGTCGTCCACTTGCGCGTAGCCATGCGCCAGAATGTTTCGAAAAGCGATGATGCGGCGGTATTCGGTGATCCGGTTCGCTGCAGCCGGGTTGAGCCGTGACAGATGTAACAGCGGTTCGCCGATGATTTCGAATTGACGCTCGACGGCTGAGCGCAGCATGGCATCGTCTTCGTACTGGGGGAACGTCCTGCCTGCGGTGAAGGCGGTTATCTGCTCGCAAGCTCCCGCAATATCACGCACGCACTTCATTGCCTCAAGCTGCCTAGAGCAAGACCCTCGTGGCGTCAACTGACTGGCGAAAATAGGGGTTCTTGATCGCCGATGCGACGACAAGGTCAACGTGTCGCCGAAACAGCGCCCCCAGCGACTCCAGCAGCCCGAAGTACCGATCGGCGTAGCCGGGGCTGTCCGGCTGCTCAAACTCCACCAGCAGGTCAATGTCGCTGGTCTCGGACTGAAAACGACCCGTCACCGCCGAACCGAAGGCTTCGAGCCGGCGCACTCCAAAACGCTTGCACAGCGCTTCCAACTCCGCGCGGTTGGTCTCGATATCAGGGATCATGCCAGGTCTCCGCCGGGCTCAGATGCCGTGTTTGACTTGTCGCTGCGAATTCAGACGCGGGCTACCATTACGGCAGTTTATGGCATTCGCAGGCGCCTGTCCATAACGTGTCTGCCGGTCACCTTTCGAAGGAGCGGCGGATGGCCTCCGCGTAAAAGCCCCACATGCTCTCCGGAAGTAACCGCCCGATGGCGACCATCGTCTGCTCCCGGATCAGGCGGTCCTGCTCTTCGCGGCTGGCGCGTCGAGGAACGAGGGGGTCGAACGGCTCGCCGAAGCGAAGCACCAGGCGTCCCGGCTCCTCGTACGCCGCCGCGGGCAGGATGGGCGCGCCGCGGCGGTTCAGCAGTTGGAGGAAGAGGCCCGCGCCCGGCGTCGCCTCGACGAGGACGCCTTTTCCTCTCGCCTCCGGCATCATGCCCACGGGCTCGCCCTCGATCCGCTTCCCATCGCGGACGCGCGCGGCGACAATCGCCGCTGCCTGCTTAAGGGCCGCCGCCCGTCCCGCGACCTGCTGTTCGCTCTGTGGCATCGCGACGAAGCCGTATACGCGCGCCACCCGTCCGAAGGTCCAGCGCGTGAGCCAGACAGGGATGGGAATCGGCCCAAAGCGGCGCCCCTCCCACTGGTTCGTGATCACCCAGTGGATGTCGCGACTCTCCTCGCGACGTTCGGCCACAACCGCGGCAATTGCGATGCCGATGAAGTGCATTTGCAGACCGGGGCGCTCGTAGTGGTTGGCGACGAGGACAAAGGGGCCACGTGGCGGCACGTTCTCAAGGCCGATGACGTGCGGAGGGGGCGGGTTAACCCGCATTATCCACTGCGAGTCGCGCGATACCGACCGCTTCACTCCGAACAGGAGGTTGACGGCAAATAGCAGAAGGCCGAGGCGAGGAAACCGATATATCTTCCGGTTTTCTGGCGGAACGGGCGGGTACTGGTCAGGCATTCGCGGTATCGGAAAGCTCAGGAAACGGCCCGGCGTTGCGCCAGCAACAGCAGACCAGCGATCGACTTTGCGTCTTCGATCTCGCGCCGCTCGATCATGCGCAGCGCCTCCGCGAGGGGCACACGCAGGGCCGTCAGGTGTTCTTCCTCTGCCGCCTCGAGAGGACTCTCCTCGAGGCCTGTGGCGAGGAAAAGGTGGATGTACTCGTTGCTGTAGCCGGGGCTCAGGAAGAAGCCACCGAGAGGCTCCAGGCGGCGGGGGCGGAAGCCGGTCTCCTCGCGCAGCTCGCGCTCGGCGCAGACCGCGGGCTCTTCGCCATCGTCTATCGTGCCGGCGGGAAGCTCGTAAAGATGGCGACCTACGGGATGTCGGTACTGCCGCACGAGAAAGACGTTGTCGACGTCGTCGAGGGCGAGTAAGAGCACGGCGCCGGGGTGCTCGACCACCTCCCTGACTCTGGCAGGGCCATCATCGACGACCACGTTGTCGAGACGGACATTTACCAGCCGCCCTTTGTAGACGCGGCGGCTGTGAATCGTCCACGGCAGGTTTTCTTCTTCCTCGGGCACGTCAACCCCCTAATCCAGCTCCAGCACCATCGCCACCTCGTCGCAGTTGGGGAACTTGGGGCAGCGGTAGCACTCGTTCCAGACCTTGTGAGGCAGAGTCATGACATCCGCCTGTTTGAAGCCGAGCTTTTCGAAGAAGCCGGGCTTGAGCGTGAGCGCGAAGACGCGGCTCAGCCCGAGACCGCGCGCCTCTTCGATGCAGGCCCGCACCAGCAGCCCTCCCAGCCCCAGCGCCTGACGCTCCTCGCGCACGGCGAGCGAGCGGACCTCGGCGAGGTCCTCCCACACTATGTGCAGGGCCACACAAGCGACAATCTCGTCGCTGCGCCGCACGACGAAGAAGTCGCGCAGATTCTCGTAGACCTCGCCCATCGTGCGGGGCAGCATCTCGCCCTTCTCCGCAAATGAGCTGATGATCTCGTGGAGACCCGAGACGTCGCGGGTGCTTGCCTTCTCGACGAGAAACGGGCCGTGGAGCAACTTCTCTCTCTTTCCCGCCTTGACGACCATTATCGGGCTTCCTTCTCGTTGGGATCGGGGGTCCGCCGCCAGCGCAGGCGCACCGCCACCCGCTGATAGAACCCGGGCTCCTGCGGGAGACGGATGAAGCGGGCGACATGGTGGCTCATTGTGACGCGGACGGCCTGCCCGGGCGCAAGGCCGACGGTGGCCTCGCCGTCGAGGCTGAAAACGGCCTGCTGATCGGGGTCGAGCACGAGCTCGACGACGGCCGTCGGCGGCAGGACGAGGGCGTTCGTCTGGCCGAGGTGAGGCGCGATGGGCGCCAGCACCATCTCCTTCGACTCAGGGTGCAGGATAGGACCCCCGATGGCCTGGCAGTAGGCCGTGCTTCCGGTCGCGGTGGCGACGAGGATGCCGTCGGCGCGGTAGTCGGCGACGAGCTCGCCGTCGATGTAGGCGCTGGCAACGATCGTCCTCCCCAGAGCGGGGCGCCCGACCACGAGGTCGTTCAGCGCGTGGAGATAAGGCTGCTCGCCCATGACGACGCGCCCCCCGCGAGCCGCCAGCACCTGCGCGTGTAGTATGCCCCGCTCTTCCACCGTCCACTTCGAATCGGCGAGTATCTCCGGTACGCGTTCGCGCGCCTCCTCGCCCCTCAGCTCCGTGAGGAAGCCGAGCCGGCCGAGGTTTACCCCCAGCAGCAGGATGTCGTGGGGGACGCTCGCCCGCGCCGCTCTGAGGATGGTGCCGTCGCCGCCGATGG
Source organism: Dehalococcoidia bacterium (assembly GCA_030018455.1). Classification (NCBI taxonomy): domain Bacteria; kingdom Bacillati; phylum Chloroflexota; class Dehalococcoidia; species Dehalococcoidia bacterium. The sequence continues at coordinate 300,032 of JASEFU010000002.1, read as the reverse complement.
AGATCAGGAGGTCGCTGCCGGCGACGTTGTCCTTGACGGCCTGTTCGTCCCAGGCGGCGGCGACCCAGACTTCGCCCACGTGCGGCGAAGCAAGGGAATGCAGCTCCCCGGCGAGCGCCTCCGCCTCGGGCATCTTCGGGTGGTAGAGAATGCCCACCTTGTCCATGGCCGCTACGCTCCCGCTTCCTTTCGCCAGAGCACGAAGAACTCCTTGTTGCCGGCGGGCCCGCGCAACGGGGACGTGGTGAGGCCGCGCAGCCGCAAGCCCTGCGACGCCGCCCATGCGACCGTCCGTCCGATTACGGCGGCGTGGACCTGAGGGTCGCGGACGACGCCCCGCTTGCCGACCTCCTCGCGGCGCGCCTCGAACTGCGGCTTGATGAGCGCGAGGACGTGGCCGCCGCCCTTCAGAAGCTTCACCAACGGCGGCACCACTTTCTGAAGCGAGATGAACGACACGTCGACAGTCGCCAGGTCGGGCGCCTCGGGAAGGTCTTCCAAGTATCTCACGTTTACCCTTTCCATCACGCGGACGCGCGGGTCGGCGCGGAGCCGCGGGTCGAGCAGCCCGTAGCCCACGTCGACGGCGTAAACACGGGCGGCGCCGCGCTGCAGGAGGCAGTCGGTGAAGCCGCCGGTAGACGCGCCGGCGTCGACGGCCACGAGTCCGCGCACGTCGAGAGCGAAGACGCCGAGAGCGTGCTCCAGCTTCTCACCGCCCCTGCCGACGTAGCGGGCGCTCTCGGCCAGCTCGAGTTCGGCCCCGTCAGACACGAGAACGCCGGGCTTGGAGGCGGGCTTTCCATCGACGAGGACTGCGCCGCTCATCACGAAAGCCTGCGCCTTCTCCCGGCTTTCAGCCAGGCCGCGCTGGACGAGCAGGACATCCAGGCGGCTCTTCGGTGTCACAAAAAGAGCATAGTGACAGGAATAACAGAAGTCAAGGAAGCGCGTTGCGCGGCTGCGACGGCGACCGGGAAGTTCGCGGCTTCGGCACGCGTCCGAAGAATCGGGCTGCGATTGACGGGGGTCGGCGCGAGCATCTATCATCGGCGTATGGCAGACGGCGAAAACGTCCTCTCCGAACCGACGGCCTCCCTCGCGGCGTCCCAGAAATTGAGCGCCGCACCCGAAAGAGGCGTCCTTTCCTTCGCCCGCTATCTCATCGTCTCCACGCGCCCCAGGCAGTGGACGAAGAACCTTCTCGTCTACATGGCGATGCTGTTCTCCGTCGGGCAGGCCTGGCACCTGAGCGACGTCAACTCCTGGCTGCCGCTCCTCGGCAGGACGACGGCGACCTTCCTCCTCTTCTGCCTCGTCTGCAGCGCGGAGTATCTCGTCAACGACATCCGCGACCGTGAGACCGACCTGCTACACCCCCGGAAGCGTTTGCGGCCGATAGCGTCGGGCAAGCTCTCGGTGCAGACCGCGGCGACGGCGGCGCTGGCGCTGGGCGTCGTCGGGATAGCGGGCAGCTTCGCGCTCTCGTGGCAGGTCGGCGCGGTGGTCACCGGCTACACGGCGATGACCTTCGCGTACTCGTACAATCTCAAGCACGTCGTCCTGCTCGACCTCATGCTGATCGCGGCGGGCTTCGTCCTGCGGGCGATGGCAGGCGCGCTCGTTATCGACGTGCCGATATCGCCCTGGCTGTACGCCGTGACGGCGCTGGGGGCACTCTTCCTAGCGATAAACAAGCGGCGGGCGGAGCTTGCCCTGCTGAAGGAGGACGCGAACCAGCACCGTCCCATCCTCGACGAGTACACGCCGCACCTTCTCGACCAGATGGCGTCCATCGTGACCGCCTCCACGCTCGTCGCCTACGGGCTGTACACGTTCACGGCGGAGAACCTGCCCGAGAACCACTCGATGATGCTGACCACGCCGTTCGTGCTTTACGGCATCTTCCGCTACCTGTATCTCGTGCACGTGCGCGGCGAGGGCGGCAGCCCTGAAGAGGTGCTCCTGAAGGACTGGCCGCTTATCGTGGACATTCTTTTGTGGGTAGCTGTATCGGCGGCGATACTGGGTGTCGCGCGAGAGTAGGCCGATCACCGGCCGAGAGTTCCGAACAAAGAGAGAGGCCGTTCCACACGACCGGCCTCTCTTTCGTCATCGGTGCTGGTCGGGCACAGAGTCCCGACCCTACGGGGCGATCACCCCCGCTAGGCGGACTCTTCGCTGAGCGGCACCTCCAGCGGCTCGATCGTCTGGCCCGATTGTGTGATCAGCAGGGGCTTCTTGTGCCCCTGTATCGTCTCGGCGTTGACGATGCACTTCCGCACGTCGCCGCGCGAGGGTATCTCGTACATCACATCCAGCAGCACGTCCTCCAGTACTGTGCGGAGGCCGCGCGCCCCTGTCCGGTGGCGGATCGCCTGCTCAGCGCAGGCCGCGAGCGCCTCCTCCGTGAACGTAAGCTCCACGTCATCGAAGGCGAAGAAGCGTTGGAACTGCTTCATGAGGGCGTTCTTGGGCTCCGTCAGTATCCTGACCAGCTCCTCTTTGCCGAGGGAACTGAGGCTCACCACCATAGGCAGCCGGCCGACGAACTCAGGTATAAGACCGTAGTGAAGCAGGTCGTCGTGGGTCGTGTGCTTCAGCAACTCGTCGGTCAGGTCCTGTCCGGAGCGGTTGCGGAAGTCGGCTGCGAAGCCTATGGACCGCCTGCTGGCGCCGAGACGCCTGTCGACGATCTTCTCCAGCCCTTCGAAGGCGCCGCCGCAGATGAACAGGATGTTCGCCGTGTTTATCTGGATGAAGTCCTGATGCGGGTGCTTGCGCCCTCCCTGCGGCGGCACGTTGGCCACCGTCCCCTCGATTATCTTGAGGAGCGCCTGCTGCACGCCTTCGCCCGAGACATCGCGCGTGATCGATGGGTTGTCGCTCTTGCGGGCGATCTTGTCGATCTCGTCGATGTAGACGATGCCGCGCTCCGCCCTCTGGATGTCGTAATCGGCCGCCTGGATGAGATGGAGGAGGATGTTTTCCACGTCCTCGCCCACGTATCCGGCTTCGGTAAGGGCGGTGGCGTCGGCGATGGTGAACGGCACGTCGAGTATGCGGGCAAGGGTGCGCGCAAGCAGGGTCTTGCCGGTACCGGTGGGACCGACAAGGAGTATGTTCGTCTTCTCCAGCTCAACGTCGCCCGCCTGGCGGCCGGCGCCGATGCGCTTGTAGTGATTGTAGACGGCGACGCTAAGGACTTTCTTCGCCTGCTCCTGGCCGATGACCCACTCGCCGAGCTGTTCATAGATGAACTTGGGCGGCGGCACGCGCTGCGCCCGCGCCTTCGTCTTGACGGGGCCCGCCGCCTCTTCCTCGATTATCTCGCGGCACAGCTCGACGCACTCGTCGCAGATGTATACGGCGCCCGGCCCGGCAATAAGTCTCTTTACCTGGTCCTGGTTCTTTCCACAGAAGGAGCAGTGGTATTGTATTCGGCTGCCCCGACTATTCGGCATTGTCCATTCCCCTCAACACAGTGGGCTAGTGTAACAGTGATCCCCTATTAGCAAAACCCTAAGCCGGCGGCTTTTCCAGGATCTCGTCGACGATCCCGTACTCTTTTGCCTGCTGGGCGTCCATATAGAAGTCACGGTCGGAATCTCGCGCGATCCGTTCCGGCGGCTGGCCGGTATGGCGCGAGAGTATATCACGGATTATCTGTTGCTCGCGCAGTATCTCCTTGGCGTGGATTTCGATGTCGGCCGCCTGGCCGCGCACGCCGCCCGCCGCCTGGTGCATGTGCACTGTGGCGTTGGGCAGGGCGTAGCGCTTGCCCGCGGTGCCCGCCGCCAGCAGTACGGTGGCGAAGCTCGCCGACATTCCAACGCAGATGGTCGACACGTCCGGCCGGACAAGCTGCATGGTGTCGTAGATCGCCAGGCCCGCGGGAACGATGCCGCCCGGTGAGTGTATGTACATGCTAATGTCTCTGTCCGGGTCTTCCCGTTCCAGGTACAGGAGCTGCGCGATTATAAGGTTGGCTATCTGGTCATCGATCGGCGTGCCCAGGAAGATGATGCGTTCCTTCAACAGCAGCGAGTAGATGTCGAAGGCGCGCTCGCCGCGGGCGCCGCTCTCGATGACCATCGGTATAAGACTAGTTGGATCAGTTCTCATGGTTTGCTCCCCACTCCACCTGTCGACGCAGCCCTCTAACAAAACGATTGCGGAGAGCCGCCGTTACAGGGCTATTCTTCCTCCTCCGCTCCGGTCTCCTCGTCCCCCTCGGCCGGCTCCGCGCCGGATACGATCTCTATCAGTCTGTCCCACGTCTTGCGGGTGAACAGCGATCCTTGAATGGCCTCCCGGCCGCCGGGGTTATCGAACAGGCGCCGGATCTCGTCCGCCTGAGGCCCCGCACTGGAAGCCATCCGCTCGATCTCCTGTCCCACCTCGCTTTCGTCAACCTCTATATTCTCGACTTCCGCGACTTTGGACAACAGTAGCGACCGTCGCAAACGCTGCTCGGCGAGGGGGCGCATCTCCTCGCGGAGCTGCTCCTCCGACTTGCCGGCCCGCTGCAGGTAGCGCTCCAGGTCGCCGTCGCCGCGCGGCCCAGCCTGCTCCCGCAGCATCCGGTCGACTTCCTTTTCGACCAGCACCGGCGGGTACTCGAGGCGGGCGTTCTTCTCGAGGACCGAGATTACCTCCGCCCGGTAGCGGTCCATCGCCGCCTGCTCCTCCGCTTCGCGGATGTCGGCCGCGAGGCGTTCGCGCAGCGCGTCGAGGCTCGCGAAGCCTTCGCCGACCTGGCGGGCGAAGCTGTCGTCGAGAGGCGGCAGCTTCTCCTCTTTCACCTCGTGCACCACGACCCGACAGGCGCACTCCTTTCCCGCCAGCCCCGCGTCGCCGTAGTCCTCGGCGACAGGCAGAACGAACTCGCTCTCCTGCCCCTTTTCGAGCCCGACAAGCCTGTCGGCGAACCCCGGCAGATAGACCGATGCGCCTTCCCGCAACGGGAACTCGACATCCTTCTGTTCGATGATGCGGCGATTGCCCACGCTTATCGACGCGTCGATGCGGATGAAATCGCCCCACCGGACGGGCCGTTCCACCGGCTCCAAGTTCGCGTAACGGTGTCGCAGCCCTTCGAGGGCCTCATCGATCCGCTCCTCCGGCACGACGACCGGCTCGCGCGGCACGCGCAGGCTGCGGTAGTCGCCCAGCTCGATGGTGGGACGGATGGGAACGGTAGCTTTCATTACCAGCGGCTCAGTGCTCACCATCTCGAGTTCCGGCAGCTCTATGGGCTCGATCTCCTCCGCTTCCACCGCCTCGCGGTATACCTCCGGGATCAGTCGGTCGAGGGCCTCCTGCAGAAGTACGTCCCGCCCCAGGTGCCGCTCCAGCATGGCGCGCGGCGCCTTCCCCTTGCGAAAGCCGGGGACGCTGGCGCGCTGCACAAGACGCCGGTACGCGGCGTCGAGCGATTTCTCGACTCGCTCCGGCTCAACTTCAATCTGAAGGACAACCTGGCTCTGGGGGATTCTCTCGGCGGAAACCTTCACGCGATGAAGACTCCTTGGATTGATTCTATTATAACATGCGGGTTTCAAGGGCGGAAAGAGTATTGCTCCGGGATAACAGGACACGCCCCAAAACGCGGCGCCAAAGGCCCCGGCCTCAGCGGGCGTGCGGCGTGAGGACATCCATGAGGGCATCGCCCAGGAGGTTGAAGGAGAAGATCAGCATCGCCACCACCGCGCCGGGCACGAGCAGCAGGTGCGGGTCGGCCTGGAGGGTGCGGATCGAGCCGCCCTCGTACAGCATGGCGCCGAACGACGGCGTCGGCGGCTGGACTCCGACCCCGAACCAGGTAAGAGCGATCTCCGTGCCCGCGATCGCCCCCAGGGAGGCAGAGAGACTCACGATAACGATGTTGCTCACGTTCGGCAGGAGGTGGCTCACGATGACCCGCGCCGTCGACGCGCCCATCGCTCGCGCCGCCTGCACGTAATCCGTCTCCCGCAGCGCCAGCACCTGCGACCGGATGACCCGCGCGCCGCCCACCCACGAGAACAGCGAAAGCGCCCCGAACACGACGACGTAGTCGGGGAAACCGTCGATCCTCAGCGCGTCCTCAATGTTCTCCAGCCAGCCGATCGACCGAATGCGCGAACCAAGAGCAGCGTTAATCATTATCAGCATTGCCAGGCCGGGAAGCGCCCAGAACACGTCGCCCAGCCGCATGATGAACATGTCGACCTTGCCGCCGGCGTACCCGGCAAGCAGGCCGAGCCCCACAGCGAGGACGATGCCGCCCGTGATCAGCGTGGCAACGGTGACGATGACGGTGGTGCGAGAGGCCCAGATGACGCGGCTCAGCATGTCGCGGCCGTGACGGTCGGTGCCCAGGGGGTGTTCGATGGAAGGGCCCTCGCGCGCGTGGTCGAGGTCCTGGTCGGTGAAGCTGTGCGGCGCCACCCAGGGGGCGAAGATGCCGCAGAAGTAGAAGACGGCGATGAAGACAATCGCCGCTACCGCTATCTTCTTGCGCAGGAGACGGCGCAGGGCGATGGCAAGCGGCCCCCGCGCGCGAGTCGGCACTAACGCTTCGTCTTGCGGCTCTTCCGCGACAATTTCGACGGTGCTATCCAGCTCTCTGTCGCTCATAGCGGATACGCGGGTCGATGAACGTGTAAACGATATCGATGACGATGTTGGCGACTATAAACGCCGTCGCCAAGACCATGGTCATGGCCATTATCACGTCGTAGTCACGCTCTCCCACCGACTCAAAGGCGAGGCGCCCGATGCCGGGGATGCCCAGCAGCGTCTCGGTGAAGAACGCGCCTTCAAGCAGCGCCGCCAGCGACAGCCCGATGACGGTCACGAGCGGCAGGAGGGCGTTTCGGGCCACGTGCCGGCTCATCACAGTAAACTCCCGAAGCCCCTTCGCGCGCGCCGTCCGCACGTACTCCTCGCCGAGCACGCTGAGCGTCGTTGCGCGCGTTAGGCGGGCGACACCGGCGACTCCGGGCAGCGATAGGGCGAGGACGGGCATAATGATCCGTTTGTCGAAGACGCCGATGCAGTTCACAGGCTCCGGGAGGAAGCCGAGGTCGACGGGGCACGCCCAACCTCCGGTGGGCAGCCAGTGCAGTTTGAGCACGAACACGAGAAGCATGACCGGCACGGTAACAAGGACCGGTATCGACTGGAAGAAGAGGAAGACGCTGATGGAGAAGGGGTCGGCCCAGGTGCCCTGCTTCACGGCGGCGTAGATGCCGATAGGAATGCCCACCCCGAAGATCACGGCCAGCGCCACGATGCCGATCTGCGCCGAGACCCACATCTTGCGGAAGATGATCTCGGGCACAGTCATCGTAGGGTAGCGGAAGCTTTCCCCCAGGTCTCCGTGCAGCACGTTCTTCAGGTAGATGCCGTACTGCTCAAGGAAGGGCTTGTCGAGCCCCTTCGTGTGGCGGATGCGCTCCAGCACCTCGGGGTCGCGGTACTGCCCCTGGGCCACGCTGACGGGATCGCCGGGGCCGAGCCGGATGATGGCGAAAGTGATAAACGATACCGCAAGGAGAATGACCGGCGCCCAGGCGAGCCGTCGCACTACGTAGGGGAGGAGGCCTTGCATTTCTAGACTGCGTTCCGAGTCTCCATGGTCAGACCTGCCGCGAGCTGCTCTCGGGCGGGCGAGATTGTTTGCCACACCGCGCCCTGAAAAGCGCGGCATCAGGGGCGCCCGCCTCTTTCGCCCGGGGCGCACTCCTGCTCAACCGAGGAGCGCCCGTCGTGCTCGATGTCGTTGACTCGTTGCGCCCACGCTTTCGGCCTGTCCGGCAAGCGCCGCTCGAAAGGCGTTGCGCCCCGTGCGAACGCCCTACTGTTCGAGTGTCACGTAACGCAGCTTCGGAATGACCATCGGCGGCAGGAGATAGTTCTTCACGTACGGCTTCACGACCACGTGGTCGCGCCCGTAGTAGAGCGGTATCCATGGCGCCTCGTCAAGGATGATCTGTTCCGCCTGCTGATAAAGGGCCATCCGCGCCGCCACGTCCTGCTCCGTGCGCGCCTGCAGCAGGAGCGCATCGACTTCGGCGTTGCTGTAGCGGGTGTTGTTCTGGCGGCTCTTGCTGTAGAAGAGGATATCGAGTATGTCCTCCGGGTCGGGGTAGTCCATGATCCAGCCGGCGGTGAACATCTGGTACTGGCCCTTGTCCAGGTCCTGCCAGAAGGTGGCCTCCTCCGTCTGCTCGATCTCGACCTCCACGCCCAGATTGTCCTTCCACATTTCGATCATCGCCTGCGTGTCCGAGCCTGCGGTGGCGCCGCCGCCGATCTCGGTGATCGTGACCTTGGGCAGCCCACCCGGCCCACCGTACTTCGACTCGGCGAGCAATTGTCTTGCCTGCTCGGGGTCGTAGGTCGGGCCGCGCGCGTCGGGGTTGTAGCCCGGCAGTCCGGGCGGCATGATGCTGTGGGCGACGGGCAACATGTCCATGAGGAGGACTTCAGCGATCTTCTCCCGATCGATCGCCATGCCGAAGGCGCGGCGCACATTTGCGTCATCGAACGGGGGTTTCTGCGTGTTGAAGCCGAGATAAGAAATCGACAACTCATCGGCGCTCACGTACTCGTCGCTCAGGGGGTCGTTCGGGTCCTGCACCCTCTCGATGTCGTTTATCGACACGCCGGCGACGTCAAGCTCGTTGTTCTGGTACATGGTGAGGATCGAGCCGCCCGACAGCAGGAACTCGACCGTCTTCACGGACGGAGCGCCGAGGTGGTAGCGGTCGTTGGCCTCGAGCAAGATGCTTTCGCCGAGGCGCCACTCCTTGAGCTTGTAGGGGCCTGTTCCGTGCGGCTTCCGCAGCCAGTTGCGGGGGTTGCTCTCGATCTGGTCTTTGTCGACGACGAATGCGGTTGGGTAGGTGAGCTTGGCGAGGAAGTACGGCTTGGGCTCGTCGATTGTTATCTCCAGCGTGAAGTCGTCGACCACCTTGATGCCGCTGATCTCGTCGGCGCGGCCCCGGATCATATCCCGCGCGCCGACGATATCGCCCAGGTAGGCCTCGGCCACGATCGACGCTGTCTGGGGGTCGGCCGCCCTTTCCATCGAGTACTTGAAGTCCTCAGCTGTAACCAGGCGGTTGCTGTAGTGGAAGACAACGTTGTCGCGGAGATGGAAGGTATAGACCCTGCCGTCGGGGCTTATTTCCCACGATTCGGCGATATCGCCGACGACGTTCAGGTCTTTGTCGATGGTGACGAGGCCGCCGAAAAGCTCGACGACGTAGGTGGCGGATATCGCGTCACCGGCGAGCGCGGGATCGAGGGTTACGGGATCGCCGCCGGGCACCCGCAAGGTCCCGTCCGCTGACGTCGACCCGCCGTCCGCGCTTTCCCCATTCTGCTCGATGGGCTCACCGTTGCCGTCGCTGCTGCACCCCTGGTTGAAAATGAAAATGCCGGTGCTGCCGAAGACAACCAGCAGCGACAGGACTATGCCTCTCGTCGCCTGAAGCAACCTGATCATGACCCCACGTCTCCTCACGTAACGCGAGCATGACGGCACAGGCCATTCGCCAAGGCCGCCCGGCGCCCGCGTCTTCAGCTTCACAAGAGTATCGGTCTATCCTTCATCGGCAACAGTAGCGGGCTTTCGCAAAGCGAGGCCCAGCTCTTCCAGTTGCTCTTCAGGGACGGGCGAAGGCGCGCCCGTCATCGGGTCGGAGGCGGTCTTCGTCTTGGGGAAGGCGATCACCTCGCGGATGTCATCCAGCCCAAGGAGGACGGCGACGTTGCGGTCGAGGCCGGCAGCGATGCCGCCGTGGGGCGGCGCGCCGTACTCGAACGCCTCCAGCAGGTGGCCGAACTTGCGTTTCGCCTCCTCCTCGCCAATGCCCATGAGCTTGAACATTTGCGTCTGCACGTCCCTCTGATGAATACGGATGCTGCCGCCGGCCATTTCCCAGCCGTTGCAGACGATATCGTACTGCTGGGCGCGCGCCCGCCCCGGATCCGACTCCAGCAAGGGGATATCCTCGGGGTGCGGCGCCGTGAAAGGATGATGGACGGCGTACCAGCGCTTCTCTTCCTCGTCCCAGGTAAGGAGAGGGAAGTCGGTAATAGCGCACCAGGCGAGGACACCTGGATCGATGAGGCCGAGCCGCTGGGCCGTTTCGCGGCGCAGGGCGTCGAGCGCGGCGCTGGCGATCGCCGGCTGGTCGGCGACGATGATGAGCAGGTCGCCCCGTTTCGCGCCCGTGCGCTGCGCCATGCCCTTTATCAGCTCCATGCTCAGGTAGCGGTGCATGGGCGAGCGGATGTCCTCTTCGCCGAGGGTGTCGATGCCGCCCTCGCCGAGCAGGCCGACGGATATCAACCCTTTCCCTCCCTGCTCCTCGACGAAGCGGGTGAGACTGTCTATGTCGCGGCGGGTGAGCGCGGCGCCCCCGGGAAGGGCGAAGCCGCGCACCTGGCCGCCGGCCGCAAGCACGTCGCGAAAGACCGCGAAGTCGCACGTTGGCGCGAGGTCGCTGACGTCGACCAGCTCCATCTCGAAGCGCAGGTCGGGCTTGTCGGTGCCGAAGCGGCGCATCGCCTCGTCGTAGGTGAGGCGCGCGAAGGGCTTGCGCACCTTCATGTCGGGCCGGATGGCCTCGGACAGCCCAATGTACAGCTCTTCCATGATGTCGAGTACGTCGTCGCTTGAGACGAAACTCATCTCCAAGTCGAGCTGCGTGAACTCGGGCTGGCGGTCGGCGCGCAGGTCTTCGTCGCGGAAGCAGCGGGCGATCTGGAAGTAGCGCTCGTAGCCCGCGACCATCAGCAACTGCTTGAACTGCTGCGGCGACTGCGGCAGGGCGTAGAACGAGCCTTTGCTCACGCGGCTGGGGACGAGGTAATCGCGCGCGCCCTCGGGCGTCGGGTTGGCGAGTATCGGCGTCTCGACCTCGATGAACCCCTTCGCGAAGAAGAAGTCGCGCATGTACTTAATGACGCGGTACCGCGTCTGGACGCGCTCCTGCATTTTCGCTCGGCGCAGGTCGAGGTAGCGGTAGCGGAGGCGGAGGACATCTTCGACCTCGCTGTCCTCGCTGATGTAGAAGGGCGGCGTCTTCGAGGGGTTAAGGATTGTCGCCTCGCCCGCCTGGACCTCGATCTCGCCCGTGGGGAGGGAGCGGTTCTCGGTGCCGGGCCGGCGCGCGGCGACAACGCCCTTCACCTGCAGCACGTACTCCGGCCGCACCTGCTCCGCGACGGCGTGGGCCTCGGGGGCGACGGACGGGTTGAAGACGACCTGGACGAGGCCGCGGCTATCGCGCAGGTCGATGAAGATGAGGCGACCGTGGTCGCGGCGTCGGTTCACCCATCCGGCGAGGAGGACCTCTTCGCCAGCGTTGGCGGCGGTCAGGTCGCCGCAATAATGTGTCTTGTAGCGCACGTTCAAGCTCCCTCTGAGGCGGATTGGGTATTGCCTGTAGAGTGTCGCATGCAGTGGGCGGCAAGTCAATGCGAAGTGATTTGCGCGGCCGTCCCGCCGCGTGCTCAGGGCAGCGTCGGCGCCTTTCGCGTAACATGAACGTCGATCTTCCCACCCACCCGCCCGCGACGCGTTTTGGGGACTGGGGGACACGCCCAGACCCCCGCCAGAGGGGATTCCCCTCTGGACTCCCCTTCCTGCGCGCGGGCCGTCCCGTGATGACCGTGCCGCCCCAAAGAAGGACCTGCAAAACGGCACAAGCAGCGTCGAGTTGCGGTGACGAAATCGGCGGTCTACGATTGAAGGGCGTCATGCAGGAAAGCCTCAGCCTCTACGTACACGTCCCGTTTTGTCGCTCGAAGTGCGTCTATTGCGACTTCAACTCGTACGCCGGCAGAGAGACGCTCATTCCCTCATACGTCGATGCGCTGCTCACGGAGGCAAATGCGTGGTCGACCGCGTGCCGCGAGCGCCGCGTCGATACGGTCTTCTTCGGCGGCGGGACGCCCAGCCTCCTTCCGCTCGACGAGATGGCGAGGCTGATGGAGGGACTCTCTTCGGGCTTCGACATCGCGCCCGACGCCGAGATCTCGCTTGAGGCGAACCCCGAGAGCGCGGACGCCGCCCACCTGCAAGGGCTGCGACGCCTCGGATTCAACCGTTTGAGCCTCGGCGTTCAGAGCTTCGACGACGACGAGCTCCGCTTCCTCGGCCGCATACACACGGCGGCGAGGGCGGAGGAGGCCTGCCACGAGGCGAGGGCAGCGGGCTTCGATAACGTGAATCTCGACCTCGTGTTCGGGCTGCCCGGGCAGTCGCCCGAGGGCTGGCAGCAGACGCTGGAGCGCGCCCTTGCGCTGCGGCCGGAGCACCTGTCGCTGTACGCGCTGACGGTCGAAGAGGGGACGCCTCTCGCGGCGATGATCGAACGGGGAGAAGCCCCGCCGCCGGACGACGACGCGCAGGCGGAGATGTACGTCCGGAGCGAGCAGATCATGGCGCGGGCGGGCTACGAGCACTACGAGATCTCGAACTGGGCGCTGGCGGGGCGTCGCTGCCGGCACAACCTGACGTACTGGGGGAACCGATGGTACGTGGGGCTGGGCGCGGGCGCGCACTCGCGTGTGGGAGGTCTGCGGCTTGCGAACCGCCGGTCGCCCGAGCGATACGTCCGCTCGCTTACGGACCGCGCGCCCGCGCCCAGCCCCTCCGCCCCCCATCGAATGCCGCAGATCGCCTCGTTCGAAGAAATCGGCCCCGCTACGGACATCGCCGACACCATCATCCTCGGCCTCCGCCTCATCGACGGCGTCCCCCTCAACGAATTCTCACGTCGCTTCGGCTTTGACCTGACGGACCGCTACGCGAAAGAGATCGCCGAGCTGCAAGACCTGGGCTTGACCGAGCTGCGCGACGACCGGCTGCGGCTCACAGCCCGCGGCAGGCTCCTGGCCAGCGAGGTCGCCCTCCGCTTCCTGCCCTAATCGCCCTTCGGCGCCAGCTCCTTGATCCCGTGCAGCGCCTTCGCCGCCGCCACCACCTTGTCGATCTGCGGTGTTGCGGCGTGCTGCGGCTTGCCGAAGGGATCGGCGGTGATCGCATCGCCCATAAGCACTTCGAGCGACGCGCGTATCGACCACGCCTGCGCCAGCAGGTGATAGCCGCCCTCGAGGGTCGCGACCAGCTTCCCGTCGCAGTACTGCTCCGCCTTCTCCTTCAGGAAGGACATCATCTCCCCGTAGCCTGCCACGCTCAGCGACATGCTGGCGAGTGGGTCCTGGAAGTGGCCGTCGTAGCCGGCGGAAACGAGGATGAGCTGGGGCGCGAACCGATCGAGCAGCGGCGCCAGCACCTCGTTGAAGACCCGCCGGAACTCCTCGTCGCCGCAGCCCGCAGGCAGAGGGACGTTCACGTTCAACCCGCGCCCCGGGCCCTCGCCGGTCTCTTCAAGGCGTCCTGTGCCGGGATAGTACGGGTACTGATGGGTGGAGAAGTAGAGGACGTTGCCGTCGTCGTAGAATGCTTCCTGGGTGCCGTTGCCATGGTGGATGTCGAAGTCGACGATGGCGACGCGCTCGAGGCCGCGCGCGCGGACGGCGTGGCGGGCGGCGATAGCGATGTTGTTGAAGATGCAGAACCCCATCGCGCGGTCGGCGGTGGCGTGGTGCCCCGGCGGCCGCACGAGGCAGAACGCGCTGTCGATCTCGCCGTCGAGGGCAGCGTCGGTCGCGGCGAGACAGCCGCCGGCGGCCCGCATCGCGGCGTCGTACGACCGCGGCGAGATGTACGTGTCGGGGTCCGCCCAGGCGCCGCCTCGTTGCGCCATCGAGTGCACTCCCTGCATGTAATCGAGGTCGTGCACCATCGCCACCTCTTCTTCCGTGGCGTCGCGGGCGGGCAGCAGCGTGAGTCGCGAAGTGAGCCCCGCTTCCGTCAGCGTGTGCATTACGGCGGTCAGACGCAGGGCGCTCTCGGGGTGGGCGCCGGTGTCGTGCCACAGGTAGAGCGGGTCATAGATGAGGCCGACCTTCACCAATACGGGGCCTCCATGGGACGCGGCGGTAGGATCGTTCCGCTATGCGCGATATTCCGCTACACTGGTCGGCGTCCCTGGTTATTGTAAATCAAAGCGCCGCTTCCAGAAAGCCATGGCCGGTCTCTACTTCGCGTACGCCTCCAACATGGACCCCCACACCTACCGTCGCCGCTGCCCCCGCGCCGTTCCACTCGGCCGCGCGCGCCTGCCCGGATACCGCCTCGCCTTCACCCGCTACTCCCGTCAGCGAAAGGGCGGTTCCGCGGACATCGTCGAAGACGCCGCCTGCGAGGTCTGGGGCGTGCTGTACGAGGTGGACGATACGTGCATCGCGACGATGGACCGCGTGGAAGGGGTGCCGACCGCGTACCGCCGCGAGCGCGTGACGGTGGTCGACGACGCCGGCGACGCGCGCGAGGCGCTGACCTACGTGGCGAACAAGACAGGCGACTTCTACCCCGGCCGCTCGTACGTGGAGGTGATCCTGCGCGGCGCGCGCGCCTACGCCCTCCCCGACGACTACATCGCCACGCTGGAGCGCCTCAAGACGGTCTAGGCCTCCCCCAATCTCATCATAAGAATCCCGTAGGCAACCCGAAAAACAAGCGTCAAGCAGCGCGCTGCCGAAAACTATATAGTTGCACGTTGTGGAGATATTGACAAAAAGCGGCGTCTATTTACAATGCGTTCAATTAGCCTCTCGGGCGCGATATATCGAACGAGGGATGCACGATGCACGCTCCAAGGACCCCCAACCGCCTGCTCTTGCTCGCCGCCTTCCTCGCCTGCATCACGCTCGGGTTCACCCTGGCGGTGGTGCTGCGCGAACGGCTCGGCGGCACGGCCGAAGAAGACCCCTGCTTCGGCCATGGGGAGCTTGTGGGCTCATGGGAGGATGAGCTGACACAGGAGGACATCGACAGCGTGAAGGGGACGCGCCCGGAGCTGGCGGAGATGGAGCCAGGAATGGTCGAGTACCGCCGCTGCCGCTCCGAAATCGGCTACGAGGTCATCATCGACGAGCAGGGCCACGTCTTCAGCGTCAGTCCGCCGACGCTGGCGGAGCTGGAAGCCTACTACAAGGAGCATCCGGAAGAGAACCCCCGGAACCAGATGGCAACGGCCGATGCGAAGGCGAAGGAGGAGATGTTTGTCACGCCCGCCTTGCCCGCCCCTGAAACAATGCAGGCCACCGTCTTGGCCGGCTGTGACCCATCCTGGACAGCGAAGGACTTTACAGGCGTGGGAATTCAGCTGTGCTATCCCCCGGACTGGAGCGTCTTCGCAGAAGAGCCAGAGGTGAGCATCGGCAACGATACCATCGTTATGTACTTCACTCGCACGACTACGGCAGAGCCGAAGCTCAATTGTCCCGTCCCCGTTGCTATCGGCACACCTAAGGGGCAGGCCAGCCTTTGCGAATACCGCCCAAACGCGGCAGAAAAGGGGCAGGGCCACGAGGTGGCTCTACCCGGTAGGCATACCGTGTCGTACTTCATCAGCGAGCCGACGCTGGAAAACAAGTGGCTTGCTCTTCGGATTGCGCTTGCAGCGGAGGAACTGCCATGAAGAAGGCGCTCTGGCTGACCCTCATAGCGGCAGCTTTCGGCGGATCACTTGCATGGCTGAGCCTTGTCGGCGCTAGCGGCACACCGGGCAACGACAGTTGGGAAAGATATCGAGCTCCCTGGCCAGAGCGTGTGAAGTACGAGAGGGACGGCGGATGCCCCGTCGGGAGCGATGGTTCACCTCCCTGCCAATATCACGCCACGGCCGTCCCTGCCTATCGGTGGGCCATTGACCTAAACGACGAGAGCGACGAAACAGAAGGGCCAAACTCTGATTGCGGGGATCCTCTCAAAGCGACGCGTTTGGGAGGATCAGAGTTCTACAAGCCGGGACAGGTGGGTGGTAGCAGCTATCTCGGTGTCGAGCATTACAACGCCCCCGGAGATCTGGACGAGACCTGGTATGTCCACGTATCATACAATGATGACGCCGTCTCCTGTGAGGGGCAGACGTGTTACCCATGGGACAGTGTCTACGCGCAGGGCGATTTCGTGGCACGCATGAGCAACGTGGATAGGCCGATCGAAACACCGTCGCCCATGGACTGCCATCTACACTTCTTCGTCACGGACGGTACGTACAGCTGGAACCCCAGTCTCAATCTCTGGATGTCCGGCGTCTGGCCCTGGACCGGCTACGACCTCCAGCATCTGAGCGACGACAACATGACCGGCCACGCCTCCAACAACACGGGGCCGGGGTACGGCCGACCATATACAGGCGCATGTCCCCCATGGGTCCCCGGAGGTCTCTGGGCCGATAGAGGCCCGGACAACCGTCCCCTCGTGTGGCCGATCCGAACGTACGCAAGGGACATGGCCGCCTTCGCGCAGGACGCGGGATCTACCCGCGCGGCCATCCAGGGGCCGTGCGGCGCCAACCGGCGATGGGTGAAGGGCTGCTACTTCGGCTCTGGCGTTTACGCGTACAGCCAGAGCTTCGTCACTGACTACGCTGGCCTTCAGATACCCCTCAGCATCACGGAAGGGTATCCCAGCGGCACCGCCTACCGAATCATGGGCACCATGTGGAAGGCCTACGGCAGGCGAATACCCATAGGCCCGCCCCCTCATCCCCCGTACAAATGGGTTTACGAAGTGCTGGGGCGCCCTATCGGTGAGGAGTACGCCGTCGGCACATACATCGGCCAGCAGGACTTCGAGTTCGGGCACATGCACGCCTACAGGAGCGATATCTACAACGTCCTTGTCTACGTCTACGATAACTCGTGGAACCTGACTTCGATCTGATCGAGGTGGCCTATCGCCTCGCAGACGCCGTTTCCGAAACCGACCCCATCAACGACATGTATCCTGGGCGGGACTACGATGACCGCTATGATGTAAACAGAGACGGCAGGGTCAACAGTCTGGACTACATGGCCGTCGGCCTGCAGTCGATCGAGAACCCTCATCGTGTTTGCAAGTGATCAGCCCCGCTAACTGGCCGGGGGGTGTCCTTGTCACGGCCACCCCCTTTTCTTGCACCGAAGACAACGGCGCGTGCGCGTTGCTTCCCGCTTCCCCGAGGCCCCGTGCTATACTCGATTCAGGATGTACGTAATCGGCACCGCCGGCCACGTCGACCACGGAAAGTCCGTCCTCGTCCGCGCCCTCACCGGCATCGACCCCGACCGCCTGCCTGAGGAGCGCGAACGCGGCATGACCATCGACCTCGGCTTCGCCTGGCTCAAGCTGCCCGGCGGCCACGAGGTCAGCATCGTCGACGTGCCGGGCCACGAGCGCTTCATCAAGAACATGCTCGCCGGCGTGGGCGGTATCGACCTCGCCCTGCTCGTCATCGCCGCCGACGAAGGCGTCATGCCGCAGACTCGCGAGCACCTCGCCATCCTCGACCTCCTCCACGTGAAGAACGGCGTAATCGCCATCACCAAGAAAGACCTCGTCGACAGCGACTGGCTGGAGATGGTCGCGGCCGACGTTAGCGACGTCGTCAAGGGCACCGCGCTTGAGGACGCGCCCGTCGTCGCCTGCTCGGGCGTCACCCGCGAGGGGCTCGACGAGCTCGTGCAGACGCTGGAACGCGAGCTGGCGCAGACGCCGCCCCGGCGCGACATCGGCCGGCCGCGCCTGCCTATCGACCGCGTGTTCACGGTCGCCGGGTTCGGCACGGTGGTCACGGGCACGCTCATCGACGGGAGCCTGCGCCTGGGTCAGGAGGTCGAGATCACGCCCGGCGGCCTGCGGTCGCGCGTCCGCGGGTTGCAGACGCACGGGCAGAAGGTGGAGACGGCGCTTCCCGGCAGCCGCACGGCGGTGAACCTGTCGGGCGTGTCGCCGCACGAGCTTGCGCGCGGGCAGGTTGTGGCGCTCCCCGGCGCAGTCAGGCCCACCATCGCCGTCGACGCGCGGGTGCGCGCGCTCTCCTCGCTGCCGCGGCCCATCCGGCACAACGCCCGCGTCTCCTTCCACTCCGGCGCGGCGGAGGTCTGGGGACGGCTGCGCCTGCTCGACCGCGACGAGCTGCGCCCCGGCGACGAGGCGTGGGCGCAGATACGCCTCGACGCCCCGGCGGCGCTGCTCAAGGGAGATCTCTTCGTGATACGCGACGCCAACGAAACCCTTGGCGGCGGCGCGGTGCTCGATATCAACGTGCGTCGCCACCGCCGTCACGACCCGGCGACGCTGCGGACGCTGGCGGCGCTCGAACGCGGCTCGCCCAAAGACACGCTGCTGGCGCTGATCGGGTCGCGGCAGCCGCTGGACGTGAAGTCGCTACTGAAGCTGTCGGAGTGGTCAGAGGACGAGTCGCGGCAGGCGCTGGCGGGGCTGCTGGACAGCGGCGACGTCGTGGCGCCCGGCGGCGACCCCGAGAACGGCGTGTTGTTCACCCGCGAGGGGTTCGACGCTCTGGGCGAGAAGGCCCGCCAAGCGGTCGCTTCGTATTACAGGGACCACCCCCTGCGCCGCGCGATGCCAAAGGAGGAGCTTCGCAGCCGCCTCAAGCTCGATCCGCGAACGTTCGGACAGGCAGCGAAGGCATGGCTCGACACCGGGCTGCTGGAGGAGGTGGGCGCCGGCCTTGCGCTTCCCGGACGTCGCGTCGAGCCGTCGGCGCGGCAACAGGCGCAAATCGACGCTTTCCTGCGCGCGCTAAGCGCCAGCCCCTACGCGCCTCCAACAGACAGCCGCCTCGACGATGAGCTGCTGGCCTACCTCGAAGACCAGGGGCTCGTCGTGACGGTGAACGGAATCGCTTTCCACAGCGCAGCATACGAGGAGATGGTCGCGCGCATCGTCGGGCGCCTGACGGAGCAGGGGCGCATCGCGCTGGCGGAGGTGCGGGACATGTTTGGCACCAGCCGCAAGTACGCGCAGGCGCTCCTCGAGCACCTGGACGAACGTCGGATAACGCAGCGCGTGGGCGACGAGCGCGTCCTGCGCGAGGGGCGGACGAAGGGGCAGTAGACCGAGACGGGCGGTGCCGAGGGGGCGGGATGCGTGCTCTCGGTTGGGATAGTCTCGCAGCGCGGCGACGCCGACATCTGCCCGGCGGCGGCCTGACAGCGCGAGCGGGCCGCTTCGCGCTCGTGGGAGGCGCCTGCGGACTGGCGCAGCTCGCCCTGCTCCACGGGTTCGTCACGCTCGGCGCGGAAGAGCACCTCGCCAATCTCGCCGGCTTCGCCCTGTCCGTCCAGCTCAACTTCTTCCTCAGTCAGTTCTTCACCTGGCGCGACCGCTGGTCGCCGGCGCTGGGCCGCTCGACCATGCTTCGCCGCCTGGCGCTGTTCAACGGCTCGGCCACCTCGACGGGGTTGCTGAACATGGGCGCGTTTGCAGTTCTGAACGTCTTCATTTCCTATTTGCCTGCCGCCGCTGCCGGCATCGGCGTCGCTGCCGTCACGAACTTCGCCCTCAACGACCGTCTCGTCTTCCGGAGGACCCGCCGCATCGAAGCCCGGCCGTCGCTACTGCGAAGCGATGAGGACGCGTCAGCCCTGGACCGCGCCGCCTGAGCGAGCGTCTTGCATCTGGCGTCGAAAAGAAAGCGGGTCGGGTCGGGTGCGGAGCCTCGACTCGGAGGGCAGAGGGGCGGGATAGGCAACAAGCGCAGGGCAAGGATGGCCGCACGGAGGCGACGGCGGCGGGTGCCGGGCTATCCTTCGCTGGGAGCGGGGGCGCGCCGGAACGCGATGCGCCGGAAGAGGCGCGGGATATCGCGCTCCTCCCACGTCACCAGTATCTGGCTGGCGACGAATATCGAGCTGTACGTCCCCGTAATCACGCCGATTAGCATCACGACGAGGAACGGCCGGATTGTCACGCCGCCTATCAGCAGCAGCGCAACTACCGCCAGCACAACCGTAAACGACGTGTTGATGGAGCGGCCGAGTGTCTGCAGGATGCTGTTGTTGACTGAAGTCGGCAGGTCGAGGTCGGGGTAGCGGGCGTTGTTTTCGCGGATGCGGTCGAAGACGACGATGGTGTCGTGGACGCTGAAGCCGATGACGGTAAGCAGTCCCGTTATGAACATTGTGTTGACTTCCATGTCGAACAGCTTGCCCAGCAGCGAGTAAGCCCCAACGACGAGCACCACGTCGTGCAGAGTGGCGATCGTAGCCGCAATACCGCAGCGGAACGGGTTGGGGATGGAGCGGAAGGCCCAGCTTATGTAGAGAAGAATAGCGACGGAGGCCGCGCCCACCGCAATCGCCGCGTTCCGCCCGATTTCGCGGGAAACGGTAGCAGACACCGAAGCGTACTCGATGAAGCGGTCGACCACTTCGCCGTCGGCGTCGACCATGCTACCGAAGCGCTCCACCAGCGCCGCTTCCAGGATGTCGCGCTCTCCCTCGGGAGCGGGGCCAAGCGGCGGGGCCTCCGTCGTCCCCTTCAGCTCCGATGTCCGCACCAGAAACTTGTTTTCGCCCGTCCGCTGCACCCTCGCCTCGGGGTGGCCGAGGTCGCCAAGAGCAGAGCGCAGTTCGTCCTCTTCCACCTCGTTCTGAAAACGGGCGGTGAAAGTTGTGCCGCTCGTGAACTCGATGCCGGCCTTCAGGGCGGGCGGAATGATCAGAGAGATGACGCCCGGCAGCAACACGAGCAGCGACAGCAGATAGTAGAAGTTGCGCCTGCGTACGAAATCGAACATCAGCTTCCGCCACCTCCTCCGCCGGGTGTGGCGCCCGCTTCCTGCTCTATTAGCGCGCCCCGCTGACGCAGGTCGGGCGCCCAGAACGCGGGGTTCCTCAGCCACCTTGCGCCGATGACGAGACGCAGGAAGGTGCGCGTCACAAGGATCGCCGAAAACATGCTTATGATGACGCCGATCGCCAGCGTGAGGGCAAAGCCCTTCACCAGACTGGCGCCGAACTGGTCGCCGAACCAGAATAGGATGGCGCAGGTAATGAGCGTCGACACGTTGCTGTCGCGGATGGACGACCAGGCGCGGTTGAAACCCTCATCAAGCGCAATCACGAGGCTGCGACCAATGCGTAACTCCTCCTTCATGCGCTCGAATATGAGTATGTTCGCGTCGACCGCCATGCCCACCGACAGCACGAAGGCTGCGATGCCGGCGAGCGTAAGGGTGACCGGCCACAGCTTGAACACGGCGAGCACAACCGTCGTGTACACAAAGAGCGCAGCGCCCGCGAGTAGCCCGGGCAGGCGATAGTGCAGCACCATGAAGAGGATGATGACGAGCATCGCCACCTCGCCGGCGATGACGCTCTGACGGACGGAGTCCTCGCCGAGCGTGGCGTCGACGTCCTCCTGCTGCACGACGGTCAGAGGGACGGGGAACGCCCCTGCGCGCAGCAGTTTGGCGAGGTAATCGGCGTCATCGAAGGACAGGCCCGTGATCTGGCCCTGGTCCGATATTACGCTGTTCACCCTCGGCGCCTGAATGCTGCCGTCGGCGCCCCGGATCGGCTCTCCATCGAGGAAGAAGGCAAGCGGCTGATCGATGAGCCGGGTCGTGATTTGCTTGAAGAGGTGGGCGCCCTCGTCATTCATTTCGAAGTTCACGACTGCCCTGCCGAGGTTGTCGGTGCCGAAGTAAGCGCCGGAAAGGTACCTGCCCGTAAGCTCTTTCTCGACCCCGTCCCTTCCGGTCGCCTTGGCAGGGACCCAGACGGCGCTTTCGAGGAGCTGGTTGTAGCGGGCAGCGAAAGTAATGTCGTTCTCGCCGGTGGGGACAGGCATAGGCACGTAGGTGACTTCGCCGTTCTGGTTGACGGCGACGTTCCCCTGGTCGTCGCGTTGGAGCTCGCGGAACTCAAGCAGCGCCGTCTTGCCGATCTTCCTTATCGCTTCGTCCGCCTCGATGCCGGGGAGCTGCACGGCGATACGGTTATCGCCCTGCCGTTGTATCTCCGACTCGGCGACACCGAAGGCGTTCACGCGCCGCTCGATTATGTCCGACGCCCCTTCGAGAGCGCGGTCGAGCTCGTCGTCCGAGAGCTCGCTGGTGTCGGCTTCGAGCACGAGGCGGGTGCCGCCGCGCAGGTCGAGGCCGAGGCGCATCGCCCGCCGCTCGACGGTCGTCCCCTCGATGTTCGCGCCGTCCAGCTTGATGAAGGGAAACTTGATCCCCTGACCCTCAGGCCAGGGAATCGCGTCGGGGAGGTAACGCCAGGGCTCCGACGGCCACATAACCACCAGAGAAAAGGCCGTAAGGACCCCTATGAACCCGAGAAGAATCCAGTTGCTTCTGCGCACGCTGGCCTAGGCGACTCCTGTTCCTCGCCTTCCCGGCGATCTCTGCGCCCACGCATCCTCACGCAAGCGATAACAACTATAACACACTGTCTATTACATGCTAGGACGTTCGAAGCTCTGGGGCTACCCCTTTTCTCCTGCCAGCAGCCTTTTCGCCAGGTCCAGGGCCTCTTCCCGCGAACCGACCTCTCCCGCGGCCTGCGCCTCCTCGATTTGCGACAACAGACGCCCTACCAGCGGGCCGGGGCCTATCCTCAGCGCCTCCATCAGGTCGTCGCCGGTGACGAGCCGGGGCGGGGCGGTGAGCGCCGTCTCAAAGTAGTGCTGCCGGAGGACGTAACTGACGTAGGCGACCTGCCTGCGCCACGTCGATAGCTGGAGACGAGGGCCGCGCGCCGCCATGTGATCGGCCAGGAAGAGGAAGAGCACGTCGATCGCCGCGTCGCCGGCGTCGCGAAAGAAGCGGTAGAGAGCGCGGCGGCTCGGCGGCTTCCCCGCGCTGAGCTGGCCCGGCCGCATGTGGTGCCGCACCATGAGCCCGACGAGCTTTCGCTCCGCAGCCCCGAAGCGCAGCCTCGACATCAGGCGCTCCGCCTTCTCCGCCCCCTTCTGCGGGTGGCCGAAGAAACGTATCCGCCCGCCGGCATCGATGAACTTCGCCTCCGGCTTGTCGATGTCGTGCAAGAGGCCGGCGAGCTTGAGCAGCGCGGTCCGCGGCCTCCCCTGCACGGCTTCGCGACGAAAGTGCTCGCGCAGCCCGGGCAGCCATGAGAGCTGACCCCAGAGCTCGCGCCAGAAGGCCGCTTGCGCCGGCTGCGACGGCTCCTCCTCCGAAAGCATGAAGTCGAGGGCGGCCAGCGTCTCCAGCAGATGATTGAAGACGTCCCAGAAGTGCCCCTTCGGTTGGACGACGCCGCGCGCCGGACCCAGCTCCGGCAGCAGCCGGTCGAGCAAGCCAAGCCTGTCGGCGAGGCGCAGGGCCGCAGCGGAGCGCGGCGTGAGGAGAGTCCGTACCAGCTCGTCGCGCTGGCGCTCGCGGGCGGCGTCCGTCAGATGCGACGCGTCGCGCTCGATGAGGGCGGCGGTGAGAGGCTCGATCGAGAAATCGAGCTCGGCGGCCAGGCGCACGGCGCGAAGGAGACGCAGCCCATCGTCGCGGAACACTGTGCTGCCCACCGCCCGTATCGTCCCCGAATCCAGATCGTCGCGCCCGCCGAAAGGGTCGATCAGCGCGTCCCGGGAGCCTTTGCCGGTGGCGTCGAGCGGCAGGGCCATGGCGTCGATGGTGAAGTCGCGGCTCGCCAGGTCGGTCTCGATGCTACCGCCTCGCAGAGCGGCGACGTCGA
The DNA here is from genome assembly GCA_030018455.1 of Dehalococcoidia bacterium. Classification (NCBI taxonomy): domain Bacteria; kingdom Bacillati; phylum Chloroflexota; class Dehalococcoidia; species Dehalococcoidia bacterium. Next base: position 276,449 of record JASEFU010000002.1, on the reverse strand, counting down.
CGTAGCGCACGGCTGCCCGCTGGGGGAGCACAGTGCGGGCGACGGCGTGCTCCTCGTGCAGGGGGACCCAGTGGCCGTGCAAGGCATCGGCGGCGAGGCGCGAAAGCTTGAGAGCATCGCCGGTGAGCGCGATGTCGATGTCGCCCGTGGGACGCCCGAGGATGAGATCGCGGAGGAAGCCGCCGACGAGGTAGGCTTCGGCGCCTCTCTCCTGCCAGATGTCCCGCAGCTTTGCGAGGAGGCGTCTGATAGGGCGAGGGATGAAAGGGGAACGCCTCGGTAGGGTCATGCTGGGCGCGGCTACAGGCCGGGCTTCTCTTTTCCCGGCTCCGCGGCGGCCTCCTGCGGCTCGACCTTCACGAGCTGGTCGAGGCTTTCCAGGCGGTCGATGTAAAGAAAGCCGTCGAGGTGGTCGGTCTCGTGCTCCAGCGCCTGCGCCAGGAGATCGTCTTTCGCCTTTATGCGGAACGGCTTCCCCTGACGGTCGAGCGCCTTGACCGTCACCGATTGGGAGCGCGTGATCTCGCCGTAGTAGCCGGGGACGGAGAGGCAGCCTTCCTCGACCCGTCGCTGGCCCGAACGGCGCACGATCTCCGGGTTGATGAGAACGATGACTTCCTGCCCGGGGATCTCGATGACGGCGATGCGGAGAGGCGACCCGACCTGGGGGCCGGCAAGCCCGACGCCGGGCGCCGCCCTCATCGTCTCGATCATGTCGTCGATCAGCTTCTGGACGGAGGCATCGATGGCGCGCACGCGCCGCGTCTTCTGACGGAGGACGGGGTCGCCGGCAACACGGATGGGGAGAACAGCCACAGGTATCTCCAGCGAAGCTCTCTGACCCTATTGTAATAGGGAGCCGACGGAGCGGGAAGGAGGGCTAACCAACGAACCCACGAGAACGGAAAGCTTCGGAACGCGGCGCCCTAAGCTGCTTCGGCAAGAATCCGGCGGGAGCGATGTGACGCTACTCGCGGGCGCGCGTCTTCTCTTTGATGCGCGCCGCCTTGCCCGTGCGGCCCCGCAGATAGTACAGCTTCGCCCGCCGCACCTTGCCGCGACGCACCACTTCCAGCTTTTCAAAGCGCGGCGAGTTGAGCAGAAACGTCCGTTCAACGCCCACACCGTGAGTGACGCGCCGCACGGTCACGTTGGCGCTCGGGCCGGCGCCGCGCCGCGCACGGATGATGACGCCCTGAAAGGCCTGGCTCCGCTCCCTGTCGCCCTCGACCACTTTTGAGGTGACGCGGACAGTGTCGCCGATGTTGAACTCTTCGATATTTGGGTTCGGCTTCAGATCGATGATGGAATTAACGTCTACCACAATCGTTCTCCAATGCGTATTGTCGCCGCTCAGACCTCGCCCGCCATCGCCGCCGCCGCAAGCCGCCGCTCCTCCGGAGACAGCGCGGCGCGCTCGAGCAGGTCAGGGCGTCGTTTGGCCGTATGAATTATACTCTGCCGGCGGCGCCATTTGGCAATCTCGCCATGATGGCCCGATAGCAGCACCTCGGGGACGGCCCAACCGCGGAACTCGGGAGGCCTCGTGTACTGAGGATACTCCAACAGCCCCTGGGCGTGCGACTCCTCCGAGAGCGATTCCCCCGAGCCGAGGACGCCGGGCACCCGCCGCGCCACCGCCTCGATGAGCACCATCGCCGGCAGCTCGCCGCCTGAGAGGACGTAGTCGCCGATGCTTACCTCATCGTCTACAAGGTGCTCTCGCACCCGCTCGTCGACGCCCTCGTAGTGACCACAGACCAGCATGAGCCGCGGCCGCTGCGATAGCTCGACCGCCACCTGCTGGCTGAGGAGGCGGCCCTGCGGAGTCATCAGCACGACGTGCGCCGCCGGCGACGCCATCGCGTTCACCTCCTCGACGGCGCGGAATATCGGCTCCGGCTTCATGACCATGCCCGGCCCGCCGCCGTAGGGGTAGTCGTCTACTACGCGGTGCCGGTCTTCAGTGTAGTCACGTATGTTGTGCAGCGCCACCTCGATAAGTCCCGCCTCGACGGCGCGCTTCATGATGCTGCTCTCGAGCGGCCCGCGGAACATCTCGGGGAAGAGGGTGAGGACATCGAAACGCATCGGCGCCTACTCCCAAACAGGCGGCGCCGGCGGCAGATGGTCGGAGGGGACGCCCCGGATGATCTCGATCGCGTGGACGAGCACCGGCATAAGGAACGAGAGCCCCTCGCGGACCGCCGGTTCGCTGCCGGGGAAGTTTACGATGAGCGTTTTGCCCCGCACTCCGGCAACGTTTCGGCTCAACATCGCCATCGGCGTGTGGCGTAGTCCGTCCTGACGCAACGCCTCCGGGATGCCGGGCGCCAGGCGGTCCACCACAGCGGCGGTCGCTTCCGGCGTGACGTCGCGCGGCCCGAGGCCGCTGCCGCCGGTGGTGAGTATGAGGTCGAGCCCGTCCTCATCACACCAGCGACGAAGACGATCGCTTATCTCGTCCGCCTCGTCCGGCACAACTTCGTACTTCTCGACAATCGAGTCTATCGCGGACAGTAGCTCGCGCATCGCGGGGCCGCTCGTGTCCTCGCGCTCGCCCCGCGACGCTTTATCGCTGACCGTTAGAATGCCGGCGCGTATGGGCATGTAAAATTCCTCCTGTCAACAGTTCATGATAGCACAGCGCAGAAGGGCGAAAAAAGATTGGAGGAAGCAGGGGAAAAGGCTTGACAGTTGGGGACGATGTGGTAGTATGTGGAGCGTTGTGGTGGTCTGTGGGGAAGAGCGCTGGTCAACGGGCGGGGATGTCGCATGGTCTTTCGAGGCACATTTGAGTACACATTGGACGACCGGGGAAGGATCCCGATCCCCGCCCGTTACCGACCCTCCTTTGCCAGAGGCGCTGTGCTGGCGGAAAGCCAGGACGGCTGCGTGGAAGTGTACACCGCCGAGTCCTATGAGGAAGAAGCGGAGTTCCTGCTGAAGCAGCGCCCTACCCGCAAGAAGGCGCGCCGCCTGCGCCGGGGGTTCTTCGGCAGGTCGTGGGACGTGGAGCTGGACGCCCAGGGCCGCATTCTCCTGCCGCCCAGACTGCGACAACGCGCCGGCCTCGAGGGCAGCGTGCTAATGGTGGGACGCGGCGAGTGCCTCGAGATCTGGAACGGGCAGCGCTGGGCGGAAGAGGAAGAGGCCGTAGACGCAGAGTACGAGGTCACCCGCGAGTCCATGGAAGAGCGGCCATGACAGTGGTGATGATGACGGCAATACACATTCCGGTGATGGTGCGCGAGGTCATAGATGGCCTGGCGGTGAGGGCAGGAGGCCGCTACGTCGACTGCACGGTAGGCGAAGGCGGTCACGCCGAAGCCATCATCGAGGCCGCTTCGCCGGACGGCCGGCTGCTCGGGATCGATCTCGATTCGCAGGCGCTGGCGGTGGCCGAAGAGCGCCTCTCGCCCTACGGCGACAGAGTGACGCTCGTCGAAGGCAACTTCGCCGACGTCCGCCGAATATGCCGGAGCCGCGGCTTCGGCCCTGTAGATGGGATTCTGCTGGACCTGGGCATCTCTTCGTTTCAGCTTGAAACGGCGAGACGCGGGTTCAGCTTCAGTCGCGAAGGACCGCTGGATATGCGTTTCAGCCCCGGGCAAACTCTCACCGCAGACGATATCGTCAATGGGTACCGGGAGGAAGAGCTGGCCGACCTTATCTGGCGCTTTGGTGAAGAGCGCAGGGCCAGGCAGATCGCACGCTGCATCGTTGAGGAGCGACCGATCCTCACCACCACCCAACTCGCTGGAGTCGTCGAGCAGGCCGTGGGAAGAAGGGGCCGAAACGTCATCCACCCCGCCACCAGGACGTTCCAGGCCCTTCGCATTGCGGTAAACCAAGAGCTAGCCCACTTAGCTACCGCGCTCACCGAGGCCCACGGCCTGCTCGACTATTCCGGCGCCCGACTGGCGGTCATCTCTTACCACTCCCTTGAGGACCGCCTGGTCAAGGACTTCTTCCGCCGCGAGTCGCAGGACTGTGTGTGTCCTCCCGGCACCCCCATCTGCACCTGCAATCATCACGCTACTTTGCGAGTACTGACGAAAAAGCCGGCAAGACCATCTGCTCTGGAGGTGGCGATCAACCCCCGGTCCCGCAGCGCCCGGCTCAGAGTAGCGGAACGTCTCTAAACGGGGCAAGTCCGCGAACGAGTGAGAGACATGGCATCTCTTGACCGTTTGATCCCGAGACCCCTTTCCAGGCCCCTCTCGCGGCCGGTGCCTCTGCGGCCGCTGCTGCTGGGGGCCTTCCTGGTGATCGCCGCCATAGGACTGCTCCAGGTGCTCCAGACAAGCGACGCCACCACGAGCGGCTATAACCTCCGTGAGTTGGAGCAGCAGCGCCTCGGCTGGCAGGCCCGCGTGCACGAGATCGAGGCGGAGATTGCGGGCCTTACTTCCATGCAACGGATTGAGCAGGAAGCGCGCGGCAGGCTGGGCATGGCGCCGCCGGAGCGCGTGCTGACGCTGGAGGTGCACTCGGAGCCGCCGGCGCAGCAGCTCGTGCCCCAGCGCTACCTGATGGAAGAGCCGCCGGCTGAAAGCCCTTCCTGGCAAAGCCGTCTGCTGCGGCTCTTGCCTTTCTACTAGGACCATCGCGTCCCCTCCCTCGGCTCGGCGGGTGAGCGGGGCGCCGACAATATCCGGCAAGGAAGCTAATTATGCCCGTAAGAGTGGCGCGAGTGTCCTGGCGGCTTCTCCTGCTGGGGTTTCTTCTTTTCGCCGGCGCCGCCGTCCTCGTTGGGCGCCTGGCTTACCTCCAGATAGTGAGCCACGGACGCTACTCGGTGGAAGCAGAGGACGAGCACCTCGGCGTCCGAAAGCTGCTGCCGCCGCGGGGCGCGATACTGGACAGGAACGGCTTCCCTCTCGCCCTCACCCTCGACGCCTACGACATCTCAATCGACCGCGAAGTTTGGCAGGACGCGGAACTCGCCCGCGAGGGTGCGGAGGCGCTCTCTTCGTTCCTCAATCGCTCCCCTGATGACATCCTCGCCGCAATGGGCCCGGAGAAGGAAGGCGACTACCTGCTGGCGAGCGGGCTCGACTACGCCCAGGGCGCCAAGATTGTCGCCCTGGGTCTGCCGGGGGTGCGCGCCACCCCAACGATAAAGCGCTTCTACCCCGAAGGCGACCTGGCGTCCGGCCTCCTCGGCTTCATCGGCCGCGACAAGACGGGGCTGGCAGGCCTGGAGGCCGACCTCGACCCTGAACTGGGCGGAGAAGCGGGAACCTTATACTTCGAACGGGACAGCCTGGGCAACCCCATTCCCTTCGGCTACCAGCGGCTTATCGAGCCGCAGGCCAGCGCCGATGTCCGGCTCACCATCGACCGGTACATACAGCGCAGTGTCGAGGAGCAGCTTGACGCGACGATCGAGGCCAGGGGCGCCAAGGGCGGGACCATCATTGTCATGGAACCGGATACGGGCGCGATACTGGCGATGGCGAGCCGCCCCAGCTTCAAGCTCACGGAACTCGACCTGAGCGACGAGGCGAGGATGGAGTTCTACCGCAACCGCGCGGTGACCGACCTCTACGAGCCGGGCTCGGCGATGAAGGTGGTGACGATGGCCGCGGCGGTCGACCTGGGACTGGTCGGGCCGCAGACGACGTACGAGGACACCGGCCACGCCTACGTCGGTGGCGCGGCGATCGCCAACTGGGACTTCTCTGCCAACGGCACACAAACGATGGTGCAGCTCCTGCAGAAGAGCCTCAACACAGGCGCCGTGTGGGTCTCGGGGTTGATCGGGCCGGAGCGGTTCTACGAGTACATCGAACGCTTCGGTTTCGGGGAGCCGACGCATGTTGGGCTGAGCGGCGAAGCGGCGGGGGTGTACCGCACGCAAGACGACCCCGAGTGGTACCCCGTCGATCTGGCGACCAACTCATTCGGCCAGGGGATAAGCGTCACGCCGCTACAAATGATCACCGCCATCGCAGCCATCGTCAACGGCGGCGAACTGATGCGGCCCTACGTAGTCCAGGAAGTGAAAGGCCCGCGAGAGCACCGCGTTTTCGAGCCGGTGGTTGTGCGGCGGGTGATATCCGAGGAAGCGGCGGAGACGCTGCGCGAGATGTTGCGAGAGGTCGTAGAAGGGAATCCCTCCCACCTTGCGCGCATTTCGGGTTATCATGTGGGCGGAAAAACGGGGACCAGCTTCATCTCGGTGGCGGGAGGTTACGCTCCAGACCGGACGATCGCCTCGTTCGTGGGCTTTGCGCCCGCAGAGGATCCGCGGATCATCGTACTGGTCAAGATCGACGAGCCCCAGAACGAGACGCTGGGAGGAATGGTGGCGGCGCCGGTCTTCGCTGAGCTTGCTCCCCGTATCCTCTCATACCTCGGCGTGCGGCCGGACGCGCCGCAACTGGTACAGCAGGGCGGCTGACCTTGAGTGAGGCGGGATGATGATAAGGGCGGTGGAGGTCGAGAGCAGCCTGCGGCCGGTCCTTCTCGATAAGGCGGGGGAGATACCCGCCCGCTTTTCACGGGTGGTCACCGACTCCAAGCAGGTGCGCCCCGGCGACCTCTTCGTCGCGCTGAAGGGAGAGCGACACGATGGGCACGATTTCCTGGGCGATGCGCTGTCGCTGGGCGCGCGCGGTCTGCTCGTACGGCGCCCGCCGGCGAGCAGGCCGGAAGGCGTTGCCGTCTACGTCGTCGGCGACACGCTCCAGGCGCTGCAGATGATGGCGGCCGGACGCCGGCGACGCTTCCCCGTCCGGGTCATCGGCGTAACCGGCAGCGTCGGCAAGACAACCACGAAGGAGATAACCGCGTCGGTCCTGTCGCGCCGCTACCGGGTGCTGAAGAACGAGGCGAACTACAACAACGAGATTGGCCTGCCGCTGACGCTGCTCAAGCTGACACGACGCCACGAACGGGCCGTCCTCGAAATGGGGATGTACGCGCCGGGCGAGATCCGCCAGTTGTGCGGGATAGCGCTGCCGCACGCTGGCGTGGTGACGAACGTGGGCCCAGTGCATCTGGCGCGCCTCGGCAGCATCGAGGCGATAGCGGAGGCGAAGACGGAGCTCGTCGAAGCGCTGCCCGCGGACGGGTACGCCGTCCTCAACGGCGACGATCCGCGCGTCAGGGCAATGTCCGGCCGGACGCGGGCGGCGGTCCTCCTGTACGGAGCGTCGGAAGGATGCGACGTGCGCGGCACCGGGCTGGAGAGCGGCGGACTGCGCGGCTTCTCGTTCGATATCGAGCGCGAGGGCCGGAAGGCGCGGGTGCAAACGAGGCTTCCCGGCCCCCACCTGCTGCACAACTTCCTCGCCGCCGCCGCCGTCGGCCTGATGGAAGGGATGACGCTGGAGGAGGTAGCCGACGCCCTGTCGCAGGCGCGGTCGCAGCTACGGCTGAAAGTGTACAGGGGGCGCAAAGGCTCCGTCATCCTCGACGACACGTACAACGCCAGCCCGGCGTCGATGCTCGCCGCCCTCGCGCTCCTGGCAGACGTTCCCGGGCGACGCATCGCCGTTTTGGGCGACATGCGGGAACTGGGGGCGCAGGAGGAAGAAGGGCACCGGGTCGTGGGCAGAGAGGCGGCGCGAGTCGTCGACGAGTTGCACACGGTGGGAGAGCTAGGACGGATCATCGCCGATGAGGCGCGCCGGGGCGGACACGAGGCCGTGCGGGACTGGGCGACGAAGGAGGAGGCGGCGCGCGCGGTGGCGAAAAAGCTGGACAAGGGCGACGTGGTGCTCCTGAAGGCATCGCGGGCGCTGGAGCTGGAGACGGTGCTCCCGGAGCTGAAAGGATAGACATGGTATACGCGCTGTTTGTCGGAGCGTCCGCGTTCGTGGTGTCGGTCATCGCCGGACACTGGGTCGTCAACTTCCTGGGCGGCCGCAACTGGGGGAAGCGTATCTCCGCCCTCGGGCCGGCATCGCACGCCGTGAAGGCGGGTACTCCGACAATGGGCGGGCTACTGATCTTCGGGACGGTCTTCCTGGTGACGGCGCCGACGAACCTTTTCGATAAGCTATCGATCTTTCTTCCTCTCGGCATCATCGTCGCTACCGGCACCCTGGGACTTATCGATGACTTTCTCACGCTGGAAGGGCGCGGCGACGGTCGGGGGCTGAACAAACGGCTGAAAGTGGGGCTGCTGCTGGCGCTGGGACTGAGCGCGGCGCTCGTGCTCTATTACGGGCTCGAAGCGCAAAGTATCAACGTGCCCGCGCTCGGCAAGTACAACATGGGGCTCTGGTACATTCCCACGGCGGTGGTGATCTTTCTTGTGACCACAAGCGCCGTGGCAATCACCGACGGGCTCGATGCGCTGGCAGGCGGCACGACCGCGCTCGCGTTCGCGGTCTACGGGGTCATCGCCTTCCTCCAGGAGCAGGACTTTCTCGCCACCTTCTGCCTCACGGTCGTCGGGGCGACGCTGGGATTTCTCTGGTACAACGCCCATCCCGCCCGGCTGTTCATGGGCGACACGGGAGCGCTGGCGCTCGGCTCGACGCTGGCGGTGGTGGCGTTGATGACCGGCTGGTGGCTGCTGTTGCCTGTCGTGGGCGTCGTCTTCGTGCTCGAGGGCGCGGCCACGCTGATCCAGATCGCCTATTTCCGGCTGAGCGGCGGGAAGCGCATCTTCCGGATGACGCCGCTGCACCATCACTTCGAGCTTATGGGCTGGTCGGAGCCGCAGATCGTCACAAGATTCTGGTTAATTGGCATGGTTGGAGGCCTGTTAGGTATAGCGCTGGCCTTGACAGATTAGTTAAAATGCTATGACAGATAAACCGGAACTCAGGGGCAAGAAGGTGACGGTGGTGGGGCTGGGCATCGAGGGCGTGGACCTGGCGCGATACCTCGTGTTCCAGGGCGCCGACGTCACCGTAAGCGACGTCAGGACGGCCGACCGGCTGGCGCCACGCCTGCGTGAGCTCGACGGCCTGCCCGTAAGGCTCGCCCTCGGTGCCAACGACCCCGCGGACACCGTCGCGGCCGATATCGTGTTCGTCTCGCAGGGGGTGCCGCTGCGCATACCGGCGCTCGCGGCCGCCCGAGAGAAGGGCGTGCCCCTGAGCTCGATGACGCGGCTCTTCCTGGAGCTGTGTCCGGGGCCGGTCATCGGCGTCACGGGCAGCAGCGGCAAGACAACAGTGACGAGCCTGGCGGGGGCAATTCTGGCGGCAGCAGGGAAGCGTCACGTTGTGGGCGGAAACATCGGCGTGGGCCTGCTGGCGCTGCTGGATGAGATCACGCCCGACACGCTGGTGGTGTTGGAGATGAGCCACACCCAACTCGAGCTGGCGGGGAAGAGCCCGCACATAGCCTGCGTGCTTAACGTCACGCCTAACCACCTCGACCAGTATAGCTGGCCGGAGTACCTGGCGCTGAAGGAGAACATCCTGCGCTATCAGACCGGCGACGACGTTGCCGTGATGAACCACGACGATGAGCAGAGCCGGCTCATGGCGTCGAAGGCGCGGGGGAAGGTCGTGCGCTTCGGCCTGCGGGGCGGTTTCGAGGGCGACGGGGCGTTCACGCGCGACGGGCAGGTCGTCCGGCGCGCCGGCGGCCGCGAGGAGCGGGTGATGGCTGTCGGCGACATACCGCTGCGAGGCGAGCACAACGTGTCCAACGTGCTCGCCGCGACGGCGGTGGCCTCCGAAGCCGGGGTCGACGCACGGGATATCGCGAAAGCGGTGCGCGACTTCAAGGCCGTCCCGCACCGGCTGGAGTTCGTGGCGGAGATCGACGGCGTGCGCTACTACAACGATAGCATCGCGACGACGCCGGAGCGGACGCTGGCAGGGATGCGGTCGTTCAAGGAGCCGCTGGTGCTGCTGCTGGGGGGTCGCGAGAAGCATCTGCCGCTGGAGGAGATGATGAGAGAGATGCGGCGTCGATGCCGAGCGGCGGTGTTCTTCGGGGAGGCGAGGGAGACGCTGGTGGCGGCGGCGCGGGCCGCGGGCGAGGTCGTCGCCCCCGAGAAAGCGCTGCACATGGAGAGCGTCGCATCCCTGGAGGAAGCGGTCGCGGCGGCCCGCGCCGCCGCCAAAGCCGGCGACGTCGTCCTGCTGTCGCCCGCCTCTACCAGCTTCGACGCCTACGACAACTTTGAGGAACGCGGCGAGCACTTCCGCCGCCTCGTTCTCGAACTCGCACGGCAAGGAGGGCAGCAGCCATAACCGCCGAGACTACTCGCCTGCGCGCCGGCCAGCCCGACTCGGTCATCATCAGCCTCGTGCTGATACTGGTCGTGCTGGGCCTTATCACCGTGTACAGCGCCAGCTTCGCCCTCGGCAGCCTCGAATACGACAACCCCTACTACTTCGTCACCCGTCAGGCCATATGGGCCGTAATCGGCGCCGCCTTGCTTATCGCCTTCATGCGGATGGACTATCACCGGCTGCGCGCCGTCAGCCCTTTGCTCATGCTCGGAGCGCTAATCGGGCTCGCCGCCGTCCTCGTCCCCGGAACCGGCGTCGAGAGGTATGGTGCGCAACGCTGGATCGCGCTCGGGCCGCTACCGCCTATCCAGCCGAGCGAGTTCGCCAAGCTCGCTCTCATCATCTACGTCTCCGCCTGGCTTTCCAGCAGGCAACTCAAGCTCCGGAGCTTCCTCACCGGCTTCCTGCCTTTCGTCATCATGGTGGGAATGGTCGCCGGACTCGTCATGGCCGAGCCCGATATGGGCACCACCATCATCATCGTCCTGACAACCGTGACCCTCTTCTTCATCGCCGGCGGCGCTCTAACCCATCTTTTCACGCTCTTGTCCATCGGCGGCGTCACCGCCAGCTTCCTCGTGCTCAGCGGCGGGTATCGAATGGACCGCATATTCGCATTCATCTCCGCCGAGGATGACCCCGCCGGGCGCGGCTTCCACATCCTCCAGCTTCTCATCGCCCTCGGCAGCGGCGGCATCAGCGGCCTGGGGATCGGCGCCAGCCGTCAGAAGTTCTTCTACATACCGAGCGCCCACACCGACGGCATCTTCGCAGTCATTGGCGAAGAGATGGGCTTCATCGGCGCCACCTTCGTCATCGTCCTCTTCGCGCTCCTTGTTTACCGCGGCATTCGGGTGATGGTGAACGCCCCCGACAACTTCGGCGCCCTACTCGCCGTGGGGATCACCACGTGGATTGCCTACCAGGCGCTGATCAACATCGGCGGCATAACGAGGACGATACCCATGACCGGCATTCCCCTGCCCTTCCTGAGCTTCGGCGGCTCCGCCCTCGCGGCGATGCTCGCCGGCGTTGGCATATTGCTCAGTGTCTCGAGGTACGGAAAGCGACAGGCGCGACAGAGGGAACGGGTCCCGCGGCCAGCGGTCAGGCGCGAACCAGAGAGGGAGCCGGCATGAGAGTAGTGCTTTCCGGCGGAGGGACCGGCGGTCACGTCTACCCTGCCCTGGCGGTGGCCGCCGCCCTGCAGCAACGCTTTTCCGGCAACGGCCCCCTAGAACTGCTGTACATCGGCATTCGGGGGCGGCTCGATGAAGAACTCATGACGTCGGAGATCGTGCCGTTTCGGACGGTGCGGGCGGGCGCCCTTCGCGGCCGCTCCCCCTGGCAGTTCATGCGCAGCGTCTTCAACCTCTCTCTCGGCACCCTCGAAGCCCGCCGGCTCCTCAAGCGCTTCCGGCCCCACGTCGTGTTCGCCACCGGCGGCTACGCCAGCGTCCCCGTCGCCATCGCCGCAAAGCTTTCAGGTCGTCCCCTTCTCGTCTACCTGCCCGATATACGTCCGGGATGGGCCGTGCGTCTGATGGGCCGTCTCGCCCGCGTCATCGCCGTCACGAATGAGGCCTCGCTCCCCTATCTCCCCGCCGGAAAGACGCGCGTCACCGGCTATCCGGTGCGCAAAGCGTTCACCGCGGCCGCCCGAGAGGAGGCCTACGAGCGCCTCGGCCTCGATGCCGCACGCAAGACGCTTCTGATCGCCGGCGGCAGCCAGGGCGCTCACAGCATCAACAAGATGGCCGCCGAGCACCTCCCGCAGCTAGTGGCGTTATGTCAAGTCATCCACATCTCCGGTGATTCCGATTACACCTGGCTCGCCGGCCTGCGCGACAAACTGCCCCCCGAACTCGCCGGCCGCTACCACCTTTACCGCTATCTGCGCGACGAGATGCCCTGGGCGATGGCCGCCGCCGACCTCGCCCTTACCCGCGCCGGCGCCTCGACCCTCGGCGAGCTGCCCGCCCTCGGACTGCCGGCCGTCCTCATCCCCGGCCCCTTCTCCGACCAGAAGGAGAACGCCCGCTACCTCAGCGAGAAAGGCGCGGCGCTCACATTGACGAACAGCCACCTCGCGCTGGCGAAGGAAGAAATTGAACGGCTCCTCAACGACGAGGACCGCCTGAAGAAGATGTCGCAGGCGGCGCGCAGCCTGGCGCAGCCGGACGCCGCCGAACGCATAGCCGATCTGCTGATCGAGATCGCGCAAGAGAAGCGGAAGCGATGACGGAGCCAAGCGTCAGCCGGCCCATCCCGCGACGGATCCACCTCGTCGGCATCGGCGGCGTGCACATGTCCGCTATCGCCGATATCCTGCTCACGCGGGGCCACGAGATCAGCGGCTCCGACCTCCGTCTCTCCGCGCTCACCGAGCGTCTTGCCGCCCGCGGCGCCGCTGTCCACGAGGGGCACAGCGCCGAGTATGTGGACAACGCCGAGCTTGTCGTCACCACGTCCGCGGCGACGAAAGACAACCCGGAGATCAACGAGGCGCGGCGCCGCGGCATCCCCGTCGTCAAACGTGCGGACATGGTCGCGCGCCTGATGGAAGGAAAGCGCTCGATCGCTATCGCCGGCACGCACGGCAAGACGACGACCACCTCCCTCGTGTCGCTGATGCTCGTCGAGGCCGGCCTCTCACCCACGTTCCTCGTCGGCGGCGACGTCGTTAACCTGGCGACGAACTCCCGCGCCGGCGACGGCCCCCATATCGTCGTCGAGGCCGACGAGTTCGACGCCGCTTTCCTGAGCTACGAGCCGGAGACCGCCGTCGTCACCAATATCGAGCCCGACCACCTCGACTTCTACGGCACCTTCGACGAACTGAAGTCGGCCTTCGCGCAGTTCCTCAAGAACGTACCCCCGCAGGGCCGTATCATCGCCTGCGCCGACGACCCTGTAACCGCCGAGATGCTCGGCCGCGGCAAATCACCGCCGCTGCCGCTCCAGACCTCGCAGGTCGAGTTCTACGGGCTGAAGACGCCTGTCGATTGGGTCGTCTCCCACCTGGGCAAACTACCGGGAGGAGAGCACGAGTTCCTGGTGGGCCACGAGGGTCGCCCCTACGGCGAGTTCCACCTCCGGATACCCGGCCGCCACAACGTCAGCAACGCCCTGGCGGCCATCGCCGTCGGACATTACGCGGGCGTGCCCCTGGCGGTGATGCAGAAAGCGGTGCGCGAGTTCCGGGGCGCCGGACGCCGCTTCCAGCTCGTGGGAGAGGCGGCGGGCGTCACCGTGATGGACGACTACGCCCACCACCCGACAGAAATCAGGGCCACCATCGCCGCCGCCCGCGAGCGCTTCCCTAAGCGGCGCCTCATAGCCGTCTTCCAGCCCCACACCTACAGCCGCACGCTCTACCTGCTCGAGGAGTTCCGCGCCTGCTTCCACGGGCTGCACCGTCTGTTCATCCTCGAGACCTACGCCGCCCGCGAGGCCATCGCCGAGGGGATCGACGCCGCTGAGCTGGCGAGGCAGGTGGTCAAGCCGAAGGCGCGCTACGTCGCCACCTTCGAGGAGGCGGCGGATGAGGCGGCGAAGGCACTCCGCGAAGGCGATGTCTTCTTCACCATCGGCGCCGGCGACGTCGACCGCGTCGGCCCGCTGGTGCTGCAACGGCTCCGGGAGAAGGAAAGGACGCATCCCTAGCTCATGGACGAGAAGTTGATCGCGGCGTTGCGCAGGATAGGCGAAGTCCGGCTGGACGAGCCCCTATCGCGCCACACCACTTTCGGCATCGGCGGCCCCGCCGACGCGTTCGTCACGGTCGACAGCGCAAGGCGTCTCCGGCGCCTGGTCGCTCTCTGCCACCGCCATGACACTCCCCTGTTCATACTGGGCGCCGGCAGCAACATCCTCGTCGGCGAGCTTGGGATACGCGGCGTAACGGCTGAAAACAGGGCGCGACAGGTCCAGGGGCCGAAAGCGAGCAGTAACGGCAGAAGCGTATTCCGGATCGAGTCCGGAATGCCCCTGGCGAAGCTCGCCCGCGACCTCTCGGCCAAAGGCTTCAGCGGCCTCGAATGGGCGGGCGGCATTCCAGGCACTATCGGCGGCGCCGTAGTCTACAACGCCGGCGCCTACGAGTGCTCGCTTGCCGACGTGCTCAAACGCGTGGGCATGGTCGACGCGCGGGGAAGGGGACACATCCTCAGCGCCGCCGACCTCGGCCTCGGCTACCGCGAGAGCGCCTTTACCCGACGGCTCTTCGCCGGGCAGGTGATCCTCTGGGCCGAGATCGGCCTCTTCCCCGGCGATCCCGATGACCTCGTGCGCCAGATGCGGGAGTTCGACAGGAGCCGGTCGGAATCGCAGCCGCGGGGCCGCAGCGCCGGCTCCATATTCAAGAACACGCGTGAGTACCCCGCCTGGTGGCTGATCGACCAGGTGGGGCTGCGCGGCTATCGCATCGGAGACGCCGAAATCTCGGAGAAACACCCGAACTTCATTCTGAACGTCGGCAAGGCGCGCGCATCCGACGTCAAGGCGCTGATGGAGCTGGCGCAGGAGCGCGTGCTGGCTGAGTTCGCCGTCAAACTGCAACCGGAGGTGGCGCTGGTGGGAGAGGGTTTCTGACATGACGGCGCGAAAGACTCGCCTGGGCGTCATATTCGGCGGGGCCTCCGGCGAGCACGAGGTGTCGGTGGTGTCGGCGCAGCACGTGATGGCGGCGGCAGACAGGGAACGCTTCGAAGTGGCGCCCATCGGCGTCACCAAAGCGGGCGCCTGGCTCACGCCGTCGGAGACGCAGGCGCAGCTTGACGAGCCGTCGGAGCCCTACCGCAAGACGCTCCGCCTCGGCGAGTCGCGGGGGCTGCTGGCGAGGCCGCAGGCGCTCGCCGTGCTGCGCGACATCGATGTGGCGTTCCCCCTCATTCACGGCCCCGGCGGCGAAGACGGGACGCTACAGGGCCTGCTGGAGCTAGCGGAGATCCCGTACGTCGGCGCTGGAGTGGGCGCGAGCGCCGTCGGCCTCGACAAAGCATTCATGAAGGGGCTGCTCCGGGCCTCCGGGCTCCCCGTCGTCGACTACGTCGTCGTGACGGAGACGCGGTGGGAGCGGGAGCCGAAGGCAGTCGCGGCCGAGGTCGAGAGCGTCCTCTCTTACCCCGTCTTCGTGAAGCCGTGCAACGGCGGCAGCAGCGTCGGCATAAGCAAGGTGCGTTCCCGCGAAGACCTCGCCGACTCCGTGCTCGAGGCGTTGCGCTACGACCGCAAGCTAATAATCGAGCAGGGGGTGGAGTGCCGCGAGATCGAGTGCGCTGTGCTGGGGAACGACGAGCCGGAGGCGTCGCCGCTGGGCGAGATCCGCTACCAGCGCGAGTTCTACGACTACGAGGCGAAGTACCTCGACGGCTCGACAGAGCTGATAGCGCCCGCCCGGCTCCCGCCCGATTTGACGGCGCGCATCCAGGAGACCGCCGTCGCCGCCTATCGGGCAATCGACTGCTCGGGGATGGCGCGCGTCGACTGCTTCCTGACGCCCGCGGGCCAGCTCTACATCGACGAGTTGAACACAGTACCGGGCTTCACTCCCGGCAGCATGTACCCGCGCCTGTGGCAGGAGGCGGGGCTTTCGTATGCGGGGCTCATCACCCGGCTGGTCGAGCTGGGCATGGAACGCTTCCGGCGAAGGAGGGAGCTTGCGTCGCTATAGCTATCAGCAGCGACGGCGGCGGCCCGCGCCGCGCGACGGCCAGGGCAGTCACAGACGCCTGTGGCGCGCCCTGCTGCTCCTCCCGCTGCTCGCTGCGGTGACGGCGCTCGGCTGGTTCGCCTGCCAGTCGCCGCTGCTGAAGGTGACGCAGGTCGAAGTGGTGGGCGCGCAGACCATCGACCCGGCGCTCCTCGCCGAGGCGTCGGGCCTCAAGGGGCAGATGCTATTCCTTCTCGATTCTGCCGGAGCAGAAACGCGGCTGAAGGCGCTGCCGATGGTCAAGGACGTATCGGTGGAACGGCGCTGGCCGGGCAAGGCGGTGCTTAGGGTGCAGGAGCGCCAGCCCTGGGGCTACTGGCAGGTGAAGGACCAGCTTTACGTCATCGACGACGAGGGATTTGTCCTCGACAACACCCGCCCGCCTGAGGAGGCGCCGACGATAGTGCACATCGATAGCGAGCGGCGCTGGCTTCCGGGGGAGCGCATCGACCCGAACGCCGTCGCCCTCGCGAAAGAACTCATCAAATCTAGCCCGCGCTCCCTGGGGCGCGCGGTCACCGGCCTGGAGTACAGCGACGGGAGCGGCCTCACCGTGATTCTGGAAGGCGGCGTGCGCGCCACCTTCGGCGACGGCCGCGACCTCGACTACAAGGTAAGCGCCCTCTACGTGTTGCTGGAGAAAGCGCGCAAGGAAGGATTAGAGGTCCACGCCGTCGACCTGCGGTTCGGAGATACGATCTCCTTTCAATAGCAGGCCGGCGGATGACGAAGGCAAGGGTTGCCCGCACCGGGGTGGGCGGCAACTCAGGAAGGAGGGACCCGAGGTGGCAAGAAACGGCACCATCGCCGCAATCGACGTCGGCACCACCAAAGTATGCACCGTCGTGGGCGAGGTAGTGGAAGAGGGCTCGCTGCGGATCCTCGGCGTGGGCGTCTCACCGGCGAGAGGGTTCAGCCGCGGGATGGTCGATAACATCCGCGACGCCACGCAGTCGATACGTGACTCGGTGGAGAAGGCGGAGCGCTCCAGCGGCACGCGCATCCTCTCCGCGCACGTCGGCATCGCCGGCTCGCACATACAATCGCTCAACAGCCGCGGCATCGCCGCTATCGCCGACCGTCATCATCCCATCTCCGTCGACGACATAGACCGCGTCCTCGAAGCCGCCCGCGTCGTCAACCTGCCCTCCAACCGTGAGGTGCTCCACGCCGTGCCCCGGCGCTACGTCGTCGACGGGCAGGACACCGTCAGCGACCCCGTCGGCATGCACGGCCAGCGGCTGGACGTGGAGACGCACATCGTGACCGCTTCCGTGACGGCGATGCAGAACATCGGCAAGTGCGTCGAGGGCGCCGCCGTCGAGGTCGAAAGCCTGATACTGGAGCCGTTGGCAAGCGCCGAGGCGGTGCTCGAAGAGGAGGAGAAGAAGCAGGGCGTCGTCGTCGCCGACATCGGCGGCGGCACGACGGGGATAGCGCTCTTCCTGGAGGGCGCCGTCCATCACACTGCCGTCCTCCCTGTGGGCGGCAACCATCTCACCCGCGACCTCGTCGTCGGGCTGCGCTGCCCCTACCACGTCGCCGAAGAAGCGAAAGCGAGCCACGGGCATGCCATCCCCAGCATGGTGGACGCGAACGATTCGGTCGATCTCGACTGCTTCGGCTCGGAGCGCCAGAAGACGGTGCCGCGGCGCCGGCTCTGCGAGATCTTGCAGGCCCGCAGCGAGGAGATTATCGAGATGGTGATGGGCGAGGTCAAGCGCTCCGTGCACGACGACATACTGTCGGCGGGCGTCGTGCTGACGGGCGGCACCGCGAACCTGCGTGGCATCGATATTCTGGCGGAACAGATCACGGGGCTGCCGGTGCGGGTGGGCGTGCCGGGCCATTTGCAGGGGCTATCGGAGACGCTGTCCGACCCCGCCTACGCGACGAGCGTAGGCCTGTTGCAGTGGGCGCTCAAAGAGAACAGCCTGCTTTACGAGGGGAAGCGTTCGGGCGCAAACCTGGCGTTGGGCGGCATCTTCCGACGCTTCGGCCAGTTTATAAGGGTGCTGATCCCGGAGTAATCCGAAAGCAAGACGAAAGGAGGCGACGGTGACGCTAAGAGAGGGAACAGACAATCTTCCTCCCATCAAGGTCGTGGGGGTGGGAGGCGGCGGCTGCAACGCTGTCAGCCGCATGGCATCGGAACGGATCCCGGGGGTGCAGCTTGTGGCCGTCAACACGGACGCGCAGGCGCTCGCCCATACGGAGGCCCAGGTGCGCATACGCATCGGCGACCGGCTCACGAAAGGCCTCGGTGTGGGCGGCGACCCCGCGAAGGGGCTGCGCGCCGCCGAAGAAAGCCGCGAGGAGCTGTTCGACGCCGTCAAGGGCGCGGAAATGGTGTTCATCACCGCCGGCATGGGGGGCGGCACCGGTACCGGCGCCTCCACCATCGTCGGCGAGGTCGCCCGGGAGGCCGGCGCCCTCACCATCGCCATCGTCACCAAACCTTTCGCTTTCGAGGGCGCGAAGCGGCGCTTCCAGGCGGAGGACGGCATCACCCACCTCCGCGACAAGGTCGACGCGCTCATCGTCATCCCCAACGACCGCCTGCTGGCGGTATGCAGCCCCGACGTCAGCGTCCCCGAAGCGTTCCGCATGGGCGACGAAGTCCTCCGTCAGTCCATCCAGGGCATATCGGAGATCATCACCGTCCCCGGCGACATCAACCTCGACTTCGCGGACGTGCGCAAGATCATGGCGGAAGCGGGCCCCGCCCTGCTCGCCATCGGCCGCGGCTCGGGGGAGAACCGCGCCGTCGAGGCGGCGAGAGCGGCGATCACGAGCCCCCTCCTCGATACCAGCATCAGCGGCGCCAAAGGAGTGCTGTTCAACGTGACGGGGTCGCGGAGCATCGGCCTGCACGAGCTGAATATGGCGGCGCAGGTCATCGCCGAGGTGGTCGACCCCGACGCCGAGGTCATCTTTGGAACGGCGACGGACCCCGACCTGGGCGACGAGATAAAGGTAACGCTCATCGCCACCGGCTTCACGCCCGCCGAGAGCCAGACGACGGAGGCGGGGGAGACGCGGATCAGACAACTCCACGTCCAGCCCCTTCAGACGATAGGAGACACAGAGTTGCCAACCTTCCTTCGCCGCACGGTCTCGTTGCGGTAAGGGGGCGCAAATACTGGATAGAAAGGAGGTATCTGTCCAGCCGAGCAACCAGGTCCCCGAAAGGATTCGGGAGCTGAAAGCGCCTCACTGAGTGGAGAGCGAGGCGCTGGGGCCGCGGGTGGCGTTCGGGGAGATGCGCCGCCCGCGGCCGTCATCCTTCACAAATCTTTCATACGCCATTATACGGTCATCCTCAACTTTATGTCGATGACGCCCTGAATCTACGCGCCACACCCTTCAATCTGACCGAATTGACAAAACGGTTTGACAACTTTACCACAATATATAGAAAGAAAAAGCTTGACAGGCACAAGATGTTGTGCTATCAACAGGGTTGTCTCTAGTTTGTGAAGGGACGGTAGCCGGAGGATGCGCTGCCCCTACTGCGGCTTTCAGGACTCGAGAGTCATCGACTCGCGTGAAAGCGACGAGGGGGTTCGCCGTCGCCGAGAGTGCGTCTCCTGCGGCGAGCGCTTCACCACCTACGAGCGCCCGCAGGCCACCGGACTCATGGTGGTGAAGAAGGACGGCCGCCGCGAGGAGTTCACGCGCGAGAAGCTCCTCCTCGGCATACGCAAGGCCTGCGAGAAGCGGCCGCTCGCCATCGGCAGGCTGGAGGCGATCGTCGACGGCATCGAGTCGGCGCTCTACGAGCAGGGGATGGCGGAGGTCTCCAGCCGGCAGATCGGCGAGATGGCGATGGAAGAGCTGCGCGGCCTCGACCAGATAGCGTACATCCGCTTTGCCAGCGTCTACCGCCAGTTCGAGGACATCGACGAGCTCAAGGACGAGCTGCGCATTCTGGAAGAAACGCCGGCTGGGACGCGCGGCGGGCAGCAGCCGCCGCTTATCCCCGAAGAAGACCTGGGCGCGCTCGCGCGGCCCGCCAGCTTTAGCGCGTTGACAGCAAGAAGAGGCACGGCCCGCCGGGCAGGGCGAAGAGCGGGGCCGCCTCGTCGGTTGCCGGTAGGGCGAAAGGACTCGCCTCTCCGTCAGTCGAATGAGGCGGCCCAGGAGATAATCCCTTGAGACGCGATGGAAGGGGGGCGAAGTGTCACATCAATGTCGAGTGCTGAACGGCGACGGAGAGCTCATTGCCTCCGGCGTCGGCGACGTTAGTGAGGAGCGGCCGGAGATCACCTTCCGGCCCGCTATCGATACCTATCTCATCGATAAGACGAGCGCGCCCCTCTTCATGGAGCTGGACGACGGGCGACGGCTCGAACTCGAGCGCAAGTACATGCGCTTCCGCCTGTACGACGCCGACGGTGAGCGTAGGGAGATATACCGCTTCCGGTATGTGGTCGGGGAGCAGCCACATTCCATAGCATCGGGCCAGTAGCGAACTACCCTCTTCGAGGGCCGCTTCTCTCATCCGCAGGCATAACGATTCTTGAACGGCGGCGAGTCATGACGACGGTAACAGACAGACCATCCGCGGCGGCTATCGGAATCAAGCGCTTTTTCACGCGCCCCGGCACGCACCCCTACGACGAAATCGAGTGGGAGATCCGCACCGCCGTGATCATCGGCGAGGACGGGCAGCCCGTCTTCGAGCAACAGGACGTCGAGATGCCGAAAGAGTGGTCGCAGCGGGCGACCAACGTCGTCGTCTCCAAGTATTTCCGCGGGCCGCTTGTGAGCGACACGGTGGTCCACCACCGCCACGGCGAGATCAAGCGCGAGACCAGCGTCCGCCAGCTCATCGACCGCGTCGTGAATACGATCACCGCCTGGGGGAGGAAAGACGGCTATTTCGCAACGGAGGACGAGGCGCAGACCTTCTCCGACGAGCTGACTCATCTCATCCTCCATCAGACCGCGACCTTCAACAGCCCCGTCTGGTTCAACGTCGGCGTGGAAGAGAAGCCGCAGTGCTCCGCCTGCTTCATCCTCTCCGTCGAGGACACGATGGACTCGATCCTCGAGTGGTGCCGCACAGAAGGGATGATCTTCAAGGGCGGCTCCGGCTCCGGCGTCAACCTCTCGCGCCTGCGCTCCTCGCGCGAACCCCTCTCGACCGGCGGTCTCGCCTCCGGCCCCGTCTCCTTCATGCGCGGCGCCGACGCTATCGCCGGCTCCATCAAGTCGGGCGGAAAAACAAGACGGGCAGCGAAGATGGTCATTCTCAACGCCGAGCATCCCGACATAATCGAGTTCATCGAGTGCAAGTCGAAGGAGGAGCGCAAGGCCTACGCCCTGGGCGAGGCCGGCTACGACCTCTCGCTCGACGGCGAGGCATGGACATCGATACAGTTCCAGAACGCAAATAACTCCGTCCGCGCCACCGACGAGTTCATGCGGGCGGCCGTCGAAGACAAAGAGTGGGCGCTGCGGGCGGTCACCACCGGCCAGACGCTGGAGACGCTGCCCGCGCGCGACCTGCTGAGAAAGATCGCGGAGGCGGCCTGGGCCTGCGGCGACCCCGGCATGCAGTTCGATACCACGATCAATGAGTGGCACACCTGCCCCAACAGCGGCCGCATCAACGCCTCCAATCCCTGCTCCGAGTACATGCACGTCGACGACTCCGCCTGCAACCTCGCCTCGCTCAACCTGATGCGGTTTCTCGACGAGGCGGGCCGGTTCGACGTCGAGGCGTTCCGGCAGGCGGTGGCAGTCATGATCACGGCCCAGGAAATAATCGTCGGCAACGCCGCCTACCCAACGCCCAAGATAGCGGAGAACGCGGAGCGTTTCCGCGCCCTCGGCCTCGGCTACGCCAACCTGGGCGCGCTGCTGATGGCGCTCGGCCTCCCTTACGACTCCGACGCCGGCCGCGCCTTCGCCGCCGCCGTCACCGCCCTGATGACCGGCCACGCCTACGTCGCGTCGGCGCAACTGGCGGCGCGCATGGGGCCGTTCGCCGAATTCGAAAAGAACCGCGCTCCCATGCTCCGCGTAATCGAGAAGCACGCCCGAGCGCTGGAAGAGGTGGATGCCTCGCTGCTCCCCGAAAACCTTTCGGAAGCGGCGCGCGCCGCCTGGGACGAGGCGCTCCAGCTGGGCAGGACACACGGATACCGCAACGCCCAGGTCAGCGTCCTCGCGCCTACGGGCACGATCGCGTTCATGATGGACTGCGATACGACGGGCATCGAGCCCGACATCGCCCTCGTGAGCTACAAGCGGCTCGTCGGCGGCGGCATGATCAGGATGGTGAACCGTATCGTCCCCATCGCGCTGCGGCGCCTCGGCTACTCGGACGAGCAGATCGAGGAGATCGTGGCGCACATCGACGCCGAAGGGCACATGGAAGGGGCGCCGCACATCAAAGAGGAGCACCTGCCCGTTTTCGATTGCGCGCTCTGCACGAAGGGAACGCGCTGCATCGAGCCGATGGGGCATGTCCGGATGATGGCGGCCGTGCAGCCGTTCATCTCCGGCGCCATCTCCAAGACGGTCAACCTGCCCAACAGCATAAGCGTCGACGAGGTGATGGAGACGTTCGTGGAGTCGTGGCGGCAAGGGCTGAAAGCGATCGCCGTCTACCGCGACGGCTCGAAGCGGACCCAGCCGGTGAGCACGGACAAGGGCGGCGAAGCGCCGAAGCAGAAGCCGGTGCGACGCCGCCTCCCCGACACGCGCCACTCCATCACCCACAAGTTCTCCATCGAGGGGCACGAAGGGTACATCACCGTCGGCACGTACGAGGACGGGTCGCCGGGGGAGATATTCATCACCATGGCGAAGGAAGGGAGCACGATCTCGGGGATGATGGACGCTTTCGCCACCTCGATATCGCTCACTCTGCAGTACGGCGTGCCTTTGAAGGACCTGGTGAACAAGTTCAGCCACATGCGCTTCGAGCCTGCGGGCCGCACGCAAAACCGCGAGATACCGGTGGCGCAATCGGTGGTGGACTACGTGTTCCGCTGGCTGGGGTCGCAGTTCCTGAGCGAGGACGAGAAGGCGGAGCTGGGCATCCTGTCGGAGGAGGTGCGGGCGCGGCTGGCGGCGGAGTACGCGCACCAGGGCCAGTTTGTGATCGAGGTGAACGGCGGCGGGCGCAACGGCCAGGACGACGCGCCGCCGTGCATGAACTGCGGCTGGATAATGACTCGCAGCGGCACGTGCTATCGCTGCGAGAACTGCGGGAGCACGAGCGGGTGCTCGTAGAGTTGGTCGCCGCCGGCCAGTTCCCCTCCCCCGCCACCAGTTAGGCCGACGGCGGGTTCCGGAAGTGGCGTCCTCGAGCCCTCGGGGACGCCACTTCGTCCCCGCCGGCGAAGTGATAAACTGAAGTGATGAGACTCCCGCAGGACCGGCAGGAAGCCGGCGCGCGTCGGAGGTGAACCATGGCGAAAGCAGTCAAAGAACGCGAGGGCGTCCAGCTCTCCGAAAACGCCCGCGTCGTGCTGGAACGACGCTACCTGGCGAAGGACGACCGCGGACGGATAATCGAGACGCCGGGTGAGCTCTTCCGTCGCGTCGCTCACGCCATCACTGAGGCGGAGACGGCGTACGGCGCGTCGCCCGCCCAGACGGCGGAATGGGAGGCGCGCTTCTACGACATCATGACCGACCTCCGCTTCCTCCCCAACTCGCCTACGCTGGGCAACGCCGGCCGCCCCCTCCAGCAGCTCGCCGCATGCTTCGTCCTCCCCGTCGGCGACTCGATGGAGGAGATCTTCGGGGCGATACGCGACATGGCGATCATCCACAAAAGCGGCGGCGGCACCGGCTTCTCGTTCAGCCGCCTGCGCCCCGCCGGCGATATGGTGCGCACGACGGCGGGACTCGCCAGCGGCCCCGTCTCCTTTATGAAGGTCTTCGACGCGGCGACAGAGGCGATCAAACAGGGCGGCACGCGCCGCGGCGCCAACATGGCGATCCTCTCCGTCACCCACCCCGACATCGAGCAGTTCATCACCGTCAAGGCCGACATGCAGACGCTCACGAACTTCAACATCTCCGTCGCCGTCAACGAGCCGTTCATGAGGGCGGTGGAACGCAACGAGGAGTACGACCTCGTCAACCCGCGCACCGGCGAAGTGACGGGACGCCGCCGCGCCCGCGACATCTTCCGCATGATCGTCGAGAACGCCTGGCTCAACGGCGACCCCGGCCTCGTCTTCCTCGACCGCGTGAACAAGGACAACCCGACACCGCACCTCGGCGCCATCGAGGCGACGAACCCCTGCGGCGAACAGCCGCTGCTGCCCTACGAGTCGTGCAACCTGGGCTCGATCAACCTGTCGAAGTTCGTCAAGCGGAAGAGGGGCGCACGGGCGACCGACGGGACGACCACCCTCGATGTCGACTGGGAGGCGCTCAACGAGACCATCTCCGTCGCCGTGCGCTTCCTTGATGACGTGATCGACGTAAACCGCTACCCTGTGCCCCAGATCGAGGAAATGACAAAGAAGACGCGCAAGATCGGCCTCGGCGTCATGGGCTGGGCCGACCTCCTCTTCCAGCTACGCATCCCTTACGACTCGGAAGAGGCGCTGCGCCTCGGTGAGCGGATGATGGCCTTCATCCAGGAGAAAGCGGACGACGCCTCTGAAGAACTGGCGCGCGAGCGGGGCGTCTTCCCGGCGTGGGAGGGCAGCATTTACGCCCGCAAAGGCTCCGGGCGCCGCCTCCGCAACTCGACGCGGACGACGGTGGCGCCCACCGGCACGCTCTCCATAATCGCCGACTGCTCGGGCGGCATCGAGCCCGCGTTCGCTCTCGCCTTCACCCGCCAGCATTTCCTCGATCCGAGGCGCCCGGAGCGCACCGTCCAGCTCACCGAGATCAACCAGCACTTCGAGCGGGCCGCGCGCGAAAACGGCTTCTACTCCAGGCGCCTCATCGATGAGCTGGCGGCGGGCCGCCCGCTGAAGGGCCGCTCCAACGTGCCCGAGTGGGCGCAGCGCGTCTTCGTCACCGCCCACGACGTGACGCCCGAGTGGCATGTGCGCATGCAGGCGGCCTTCCAGCGCCACACGAACAACGCCGTCAGCAAGACGATAAACTTCCGCCAGGACGCCACGGTCGAGGAGGTCGAGAAGGCCTATCTGCTAGCCTACCGCGAAGGCTGCAAGGGTATAACGGTATACCGCGACCGCTCGCGCGAGCTGCAGGTGCTGTCGCACGCGACCACGCGCGGCCCCGAGCAGGCGGAGGCCGCCGCCGCCGAGCGCTTGCTGGCGCCGGCGCCCCTACCCGAGCGCAGGCCCGGTCAACCCTACCGCCGCCGCCTGCCGGACGAGCGCGAATCGATAACGCACAAGTTCCGCGTCGGCGACCAGGAAGGGTACATCACCGTCGGCCTGTTCGAGGACGGGAAGCCGGGCGAGGTCTTCGTGACCATCTCCAAGGAAGGCTCAACGATACGGGGTCTCATGGACTCGGTGGCGGTGCTGACGTCGCTCGCGCTGCAGTACGGCGTGCCGGTCGAGGACCTGTCGCGGAAGTTCGGCGGCGTGCGTTTCGAGCCGCACGGCTTCACGAACAACCCCGATTTGCCGCAAGCGACGTCAATTGTCGACTATATCTTCCGCTGGCTGGAGCAGCGCTTCGGCGAGGAGCGGCCGGCGCGGCGCCGTCGTGCGAGGGCGCGAAAGGGGGCGCACACCGGCGGGTCGCGGGCCCAGACGGGGGACATCAGCACGGGGGTAGCGTGCCCTGACTGCGGCTCGCTCCTTGTGTTCGCAGAGGGGTGCCTTGTGTGCCGCTCCTGCGGCTACGAGAAGTGCGGCTAACGGCCGGCGCCGCCGGAGAAAGGGACAGGGCCCTTGTACTACGAGCAGAAGCCGCCCGAGGAGAAGCCGCCGGGCTGCCTCGACGTGCTGGTCCTGACGCGCGCCGCCTTCGCGGTGCTCATGTGGCCCCTGCTCGCCCTCTTCGCGGCGATGGCAGGACTCATCCTCGTGATATACCTGTTCCTCGTGAACCCCGTGCTCGCCCTCATACCCATCGCCCTGCTCCTGCTGGCGGCCCTGGCGGTCGCCCGCTGGGAACGAAGACGTTTCACTCCCCCCAAACGGTAGGCTTCCCGATATGACACTAGCCGACGACGTCGCCTTCCTCGACCTGAAGCAGCGCATCGCCGGCAACCTGCGGCGGCTCAGGGAGCGCATAGCCGCCGCCTGCGAGCGCTCGGGGCGCTCCCCCGACGAGGTGACGGTCGTCGGCGTGACCAAGGGGTTCCCTGTGAGCGCCGTCGTCGCAGCATACGAGGCGGGACTCCGCGACCTGGGCGAAAACCGCGTCCAGGAGGCGGCGACCAAGTTCGAGGCGGCGGCCGCGCTGGGGGCGCGCGCCGGTCTCGAGCAGTCGCTTGTCGAGCGTCCGCGCTGGCACATGGTGGGGCACCTGCAGTCGAACAAGGTAAAGACAGCCCTGAGGGTGTTTGATATAATCCACAGCGTGGATTCGCTCCGTCTGGCGGAGTTGGTCTCGCGGGAGGCGCGCGCGCCCGTGCCCGTCCTCTTCGAGGTGAACGTGGCGGGCGAGGAATCGAAGTTCGGTCTCGCGCCCGACGACGCCCCCGGGGTGCTGGCGCGGGCGCGCGCGCTGCCGAACATCGACGTCCTCGGGCTCATGACCGTCGCCCCCATCACAGACGACCCTGAACGCGTGCGCCCCGTCTTCCGGCGTCTACGGGAACTCGCGCGGTCGCTTGGCCTGCTGCATTTGTCGATGGGGATGACGGACGATTTCGAGGTCGCGATCGAAGAAGGGGCAACGATGGTCCGCATTGGACGCGCCATCTTTGGGGAGCGGCCGAACGCGTTCGAGATGCCGCGTCCGAGCGAGGGGTGACAGGAGAAGAAATGCGAATCGCTTTCATCGGCGGCGGGACGATGGCGGAGGCGATGGTGAGCGCCTTCCTGCGGGAGAATGCCGTCCGGCCATCCGATATCGTCGTCGCCGACGTCGCGCCGGAGCGGCTGCGGCACCTGCGCGACGCCTACGGCGTCACCGCCGCTTCCGGCAACGTCGAGGCGCTCGAGGGCGCTGACATCGTTGTCTTCGCCGTCAAGCCGGGGCAGTTCCCGGCCGCCGCCGCGGAGCTGAGCGGCAAGCTGAAGCCGGAGCAGACCGTCCTGTCCATCATGGCCGGCATCACTATCGGCGCAATTCGCGGCGCCCTCCGCCATCTTGCCGTCGTGCGCGCGATGCCCAACACCGCCGCCCAGGTGGGCGAAGCCGCGACCGCGTGGACGGCGGCAGCGGACGTGACGTCGGACGCGCGAGAGCGGGTCGGCGGCCTCCTGCGGGCGCTGGGGAGCGAGGTCTACTTCGACGACGAGAGGTACATCGACATGGCGACGGCGGTATCGGGGAGCGGCATCGGCTTCGTCTTCGTGCTCATGGAGGCGTTCATCGACGGCGCGGTCCACATCGGAGTGCCGCGTCAGGCGGCGGCGGAGATGGTGGTGCAGACCTTTGCCGGCGCCGCCCGCCTCGCGCGGGAAAGCGGGAAAACGGCGGCTGAGCTTCGCGCACTCGTCACGACGCCCGGCGGCACGACGGCGGAAGGGCTGCTGGCGCTCGAGGCGGCGGGAGTGCGGGCGGCCATCGCCGAGGCGCTCATCGCGGCGTACGAGAAATCGAAGTCTTTAGGGAGCGGTCCTGCAACATGAGCTTGCTGGTGCGTTTCGTCGAGATCTTCACTTCCATCATGATCGCGGCCATATTCATCCGCGCCGTCCTCTCGTGGTTCATGCTCGACCCGCGAAACCCCCTGGTGAACGCCCTCGACCAGATAACGGAGCCGATACTGGAGCCGCTGCGGCGCGTCGTGCCGCGACTGGGGATGATCGATATCACGCCGATGGTGGCGATACTGATACTGATACTCATACAGCGGCTGGTCGCAAGCTACGCCTAGCCCCCTTCACCCGCCATTCCTCTCAGCGATACAACGCTCCATCCGCCGCCGAACCTCTTCCGTCGCCAGCCCGTCAACCGCCACCAGCTTGTCGCGCGAAGCCCGCCCGCGCACGAGCCGCAGCGACGACACGGGAACGCCCAGCGCGTCTGCCAGCAGGCGCAGCACCGCCTCGTTGGCCTTCCCCCGCTCGGGAGGAGCGGTAACCCGCATCGATACCGTCTCGCCGTCCCAGCCGTCGATCTCCGTCGATCGTGCCCTGGGCGTCACCCGCAGCTTGAGCGTCACGTCCGCCATGCGCCTATCTTCGCCCACGCGCCCGCGCCGCTCAACCATCGGACTTATGAATCGCGCGGTCAGGGGGAGCAGGGAGAGGTTAGCCCGCCTCAGGAAGCGGCGTTAAGGGCGTCCTTCAGCGTGAGAGCGCCCTCGTACAGGGCGCGGCCGAGGATGACCCCTTCGACGCCGATCTCGGCCAGACGCCGCACGTGGTCGACGCTGCTCACGCCGCCGGAAGCGATGACGGGTACGTTCACCACCCTGGCGGCGCGTTCGATGGCGACGAAGTTCGGCCCCAAGAGCGTGCCGTCGCGGGCGATGTCGGTGTAGACGAAACGGGAAACGCCCAGCCCGGCAAGCCGCCGCATCAGCTCCTCGGCATTCTCGCCCGACTGCTGGAGCCAGCCCCTGATCACGATCTGCCCGCCGCGGGCGTCCACAGCGACTACGACGGCGCCGGGAAAGGCCTCGCAGGCGCTGGCTACAAGCGGCTCGTCCTCGACCGCCGCCGTCCCGAAGATCACCCGGTCGACGCCCGACTGAAGATAGCGTCCGATGGCCTCGACGGTGCGGATGCCGCCGCCCACCTGGCAGGGAACGCTCACGGTGCGGGCGATTTCCCTGATGACCGTATCGTTCACGGGCACTCCCTCGCGCGCGCCGTCGAGGTCGACGAGGTGAAGACGGGTCGCGCCCTCTTTCTGCCAGCGCCGGGCGATGGAAACGGGGTCGTCGGAGAAGACGGTCTCGCGGGCATAGTCGCCCTGATAGAGACGGACGCACCGCCCGCCGCGGATGTCAATGGCAGGGATGATCTCGATCACTCTACCTCCCGGTCGCGAGCGTCCTGTCCCGGCTGCGCTCCGCGGCCCAGGCCAGGAAGTTACGGTAGAAGCGCAACCCCACGTCGCCGCTCTTCTCGGGGTGGAACTGGGTAGCGACGATGTTATCTCGCGCGACGACGCTCGGGAAAACGACTCCGTAGTCGGTCTCGCCGATCACGACGGCATCGTCGTCCGGCGCCGGGTAGTAGCTGTGGACGAAGTAGAAGTACGAGCCGTCGGGGATGCCCTCGAAGACGGGGTGGCGATGCCTTTGGTCGACGGTGTTCCAGCCCATCTGCGGCACCTTGAGGCCGGGGGGCAGACGCCGCACCCGGCCGGGTATGACGCCCAGACAGGCGTGCTCACCGCCTTCTTCGCTGACAGTGAGGAGCGCCTGCATCCCCATGCATATGCCAAGGAAGGGGCGTCCCGAGGCCAGAAAGCCGAGGACGGGCTCAACCAGGCGCCGCTCCCGCAGGTTGCGCATCGTGTCGGCGGCGGCGCCCACACCGGGCACGATGAGGCAGTCCGCCGACGCCACGTCGGCCGGGTTGCTGCTGATGGCCGCGCGATAGCCGGCGTGGTCGGCGGCGCGCTCGACGCTGCGCAGATTCCCCGCTCCGTAATCGACAACCACGATACGCATTTCCAGACCTCGGTTTCTTATTCTAACACAGCAACATGCACCGTTCTGTTAAGAGTGCGTTACGCCTGCTATACTCGATTCGAAGCGCTTATCATCCTCATTGGAGCGTCGGAAATGGCCGAAGACGTTGCGCTGCAAGAGGCAAAACAACGGGTCGAAGAGCTGCGCTCGCTCATCTCCTACCACGACTACCGCTACTACGTCCTCGATAGCCCGGAGATAAGCGACGCCGAGTACGACGAGCTGATGCGCGAGCTGCGGTCGCTCGAGCAGCGCTTTCCGCAGCTCATCACGCCCGACTCGCCGACGCAACGGGTGAGCGGGCAGCCGGTGGAAGCGTTCGGAATAGTCCAGCACCGGTTGCCGCTGCTCAGCCTCGCGAACGCCTTCAACGAAGAAGAACTGCGCGCCTGGCACCGTCGCGCCACCGCCCTCTCCGGTCGCGACGACTTCGCGCTGGTGTGCGAGCCGAAGATGGACGGGCTGGCGGTGGCGCTGGTGTATGAGGGCGGCCGCTTCGTGCAGGGGGCCACGCGCGGCGACGGCTGGCGCGGCGAGAACATCACCGAGAACCTGCGCACCATCCGCAGCATCCCGTTGAGCGTGGGCAGGGACGCGCCGTCGCGCTTCGAGGTGCGCGGCGAAGTGTACATGACGAAGAAGGGGTTCGAGCGCCTGAACGAGGAGCGCGCCAACGAAGGCCAGCCGCTCTTCGCCAACCCGCGCAACGCCGCCGCCGGCTCCGTCCGCCAGCTCGACCCGCGCGTGACCGCCCGCCGACCTCTCGATATCTTCGTGTACCAGCTCGGCTGGTCGGAAGACTCGGCGCCGCGCTCGCACTGGGAATCGCTCAAATGGCTGGGTTCGCTGGGGTTCCGCACAAACCCCGGCAACCGCCTCGTGAACACGATCGACCAGGCGCAAGAGGTGGGGAAGGAGTTGCTCGAACAGCGGGAACGGCTCGACTACGACATCGACGGCATGGTGGTGAAGATCGACGACATGGAGCTGCACGACCGCCTCGGCGTCGTCGGGCGCGAGCCGCGATGGGCGATCGCGTACAAGTTCCCCGCCATCCAGGCCACAACGAAGCTCGTCGACATCGGCGTGAACGTGGGTCGCACGGGCAGCCTCAACCCCTACGCCGTCCTCGAACCGGTGAAGGTGGGCGGCGTCACGATCAAGCTGGCCACCCTCCACAACGAGGACGACATCCGGCGCAAGGATATCCGCGTCGGCGACACGGTCATCGTGCAACGCGCGGGCGACGTCATTCCGCAGGTCGTCGGGCCGGTGGTCAGCCTGCGGACGGGGAAGGAGCGCGAGTACAGGATGCCGGAGCGCTGCCCGTCATGCGGCGCGCCCGTGTACCGCGAGGAGGGCGAGGCGATGAGCTACTGCCCCAACGCAGCCTGTCCGGCGCAGGCGTTCCGGCAGCTCGAGCATTTCGTCTCCCGCGGGGCGATGGACATCGAGGGCATCGGCGAGAAGCTGGCCGCCGCC
Organism: Dehalococcoidia bacterium; assembly: GCA_030018455.1. Classification (NCBI taxonomy): domain Bacteria; kingdom Bacillati; phylum Chloroflexota; class Dehalococcoidia; species Dehalococcoidia bacterium. Next base: position 245,314 of record JASEFU010000002.1, on the reverse strand, counting down.
CTCATGCAGGCAGGCCTCGTGAAAGACCCCGCCGACGTGTACTACCTCAAGATGGAACAGCTCGTCGGCCTCGAGCGCATGGCGGAAAAGAGCGCCCGGAACGTGCTCGACGCAATCGAAGGGAGCAAGGAGCGGCCGCTGTCGCGCGTGATCTTCGCCCTCGGCATCCGGCACGTGGGCAGCGAGGTGGCGGAAATCCTGGCGCAGGAGTACGGCAGCCTCGACGCCCTGGCGAACGCGAGCGTCGAGGAGTTGCAGTCTATCCCCAGCATCGGGCCCAAGATCGCTGAGAGCATCCGCGCCTACTTCCAGGTCGAGGGCAACCGGCGGCTCATCGAAAAGCTGCGGAAAGCGGGCGTCCGCCTTGAGGGTGAGCGGGCCGGGCGGCCGGCGGAAGGGCCCCTCGGCGGACAGCAGTTCGTCGTCACCGGCACGCTGAGCAGCTTCTCGCGCGCGGAGGCGGAGGAGAAGCTTGAGCGACTGGGGGCTAAGACAGGCTCCAGCGTGACCCGCAAGACCGACTACCTGGTGGTGGGCGAGAACCCGGGCTCGAAGCTCCAGAAGGCGCAGCAGTACGGCACGAAGACGCTATCGGAAGAGGAGTTCCTGGAGCTGCTCCGCCGCCACGGCGCCGCCTAGGCGATTGGCCCGGAGAAGGGAAAGACGAAGGTCGCTTGCGGCCGGACGACGCTTCAGGAGCGGGACGGGGCTTGCCCGCCTGCCGGCCGGGCAGGCTTGCGGCCCGGCGGGGCATCAGCAGGTCGACCGGTAACCATTCGGAATGGGTTCCCACAACTCGTTCAACAGCGCGAAAGCCGCTGAGGTGCTTCATGTGTTCAGCTTTGGATAGGGTTTCGGCCCATTCCTAAGCGCTAAGCAGACTTCTTTTTCTCCCCCTCTTCTCTTCACGCCGCGCCTGGGCTATAATGCCCTTCGCGCTGTGTGGCGTAATTCCCGCCACGCCAGGGAGAGGCATCTTGATCAACCCGCTCTCCGCCCTGCTCGGCCTCTTCTCTCACGACATCGGGGTCGACCTGGGCACCGCCAATACTATGGTCATGGTCAAGGGGCGCGGCATCGTCATCGACGAGCCGTCCGTCGTCGCCATCGACCGCGTCTCCAAGAAGATCCTCGCCATCGGCGCTGAGGCCAAGCGGATGGTCGGCCGCACCCCCTCGAACATAATCGCCGTCCGGCCCATGCGCGACGGCGTCATCTCCGACTTCCAGGTCACCGAGCGCATGCTCCAGTACTTCATACGCACCGTGCACGAGCGGTCGGGGTTCGGTATTCCGCGGCCGCGCGTCGTCATCGGCATCCCCAGCGGCGTGACCGAGGTGGAGAAGCGGGCCGTCCACGACGCCGCCCTTAACGCCGGCGCCCGCGCCTGCTACCTGGTCGAGGAACCGATGGCGGCGGCCATAGGCTCCGGCCTCCCGATCATGGAGCCCAGCGGCTGCATGATCGTCGACATCGGCGGCGGCACGACCGAGGTAGCGGTCATCGCCCTCGGCGGCATCGTCGTCGCCACGTCGATACGCGTCGCCGGCGACGAGATGGACCAGGAGATCATGGCCTACGCCCGCCAGGTCCACAACCTGCTCATCGGCGAGCGGACGGCGGAGGAGATAAAGATCGAGGCAGGATCGGCGTTCGCGCTGGAGGAAGAGAGTACCGTCGTGCTACGCGGACGCGACCTCGCGACGGGCCTCCCGAAATCGGTCGAGGTGAGCACCGTCGAGATCCGCGACGCCCTCTCCGGCTCGATAAGCGCCATCGTCGACGCCGTGCGCTCCACCATCGAGATAACGCCGCCCGAGCTGGTGGCGGACCTCATGTACCGGGGGATCGCGCTCGCGGGCGGAGGCGCCTTGCTGCGCGGCCTCGACCGGCGGCTGGCGCAGGAGACGAAGTTCCCCGTATACGTCGCCGAGGACCCGCTGAGCTGCGTCGTGCGCGGCACGGGGGAGGTGCTGGAGGAGGCGGCGCTGCTGGCGAAAGTGCAATCGAACCTGGCAGCGAGGAAGCCGCTGCGCTAGGCTTCCACCCCCTGTTCGCCCTGTTTCTCCGCTTGCGGCATCCCCCGCGCTGCTCTACTCTAGCGACGCTGTGAATGGAAGGAACGTGCGACCTTGACCTCGCGGCCCGTGCACTGGACAGCGGCGCTTCTCGTCATCAGCGTTGCGCTCATCGCCGGTTCGCGGTGGGGCGTCCTCGACCCCGTGGAAGAGTGGACGCACCGCGCCATCTCTCCGCTCCAGCGCGGGCTGAGAAACGTTTCCGACCCCATCGCCGACTGGCTGTCGAACGTGACCGAAGTGGGCGAGCTGTCGGACGAGAACAAGGCGCTGCGCGAGGAAAACGAAAAGCTCAAAGAGGAGCTGACGCGGCTGCGCGAGAGCGAGATACGCTTCGAGCAGCTCGAGGAGCTGCTGCGCATCGAGCAGGCCCACCCGGAGGAGGAGTACCTGGCGGCGAACGTCCTGGCGAAAGACCCCAGCAACCTGAAGGAGCTGGTCGCCATCGACCGCGGGAAGCGCGACGGCCTTCGCGAGGGGATGGTGGTGGTCAGCGAAGGGCACAGCCTTGTCGGAACGGTGACGGCCGTGCTTGAGAACCACGCCTGGGTCACCCTCATAACCGACCCCAACAGCGCCGTCTCCGCGATGGTGCAGGAGTCGCGGGCGCAGGGCGTGGTAACGGGGAGCTACAACCACACGCTCTCGATCGAGTTCGTCTCTCAGGGCGCGGCCGTGAACGAAGGCGACGTCGTGGTGACGTCGGCAATCGGAGGGCATTATCCGGCGGGACTTGTCATCGGCGAGGTTACGGCGGTGGAGAGCACCCGTCAGGAGCTGTTCAAGAAGGTCTCGGTGCAGCCGCTGGCCCGCCTGGGTCACCTGGAAACGGTGCTCGTGCTGACGAGCTTCTTGCCGCTGGAGCTTGTGGGGCCATGAGGTACTGGCTTGCGGCGGCGCTGCTGCTGGCGGCCGCCCTCCTGCAATCGGCCGTGCTGCCATCGTTCCCCATCTTCGGGGCAACGCCGAACTTGGTGCTGATCGTCCTCGTGAGCTGGGTCGTGCTGCGAGGACAGCGGGAAGGACTTATCGTCGTGCCGCTGGGCGGCCTCGCGCTCGGCCTCGTCGATGGGCAACCGATGGGCGTCGCCCTGCTGGCCGTGTCCCCGCTGATACTGCTGGCGGAGGTGCGCGAGGCCCGCCTCACGGAAAGCGACGTCCTTCTTTCGATAGTGATGGTGTTCGTCTCCGCTATGGTCTACGAGACCATCTTTTTGGTAACCTTGGCACTCAGAGGGGAGACGGTGCAGTGGTGGGAAAGCTTCTTCTGGGTCACCCTGCCGGTATCGATAGTAAGCTCTTTGTTTACGCCGCCGCTGTACTGGCTCGTCAACTGGATGAGCAGAGACCTGCGAAGAGCCCGCAGCCTGCGATAACCTGAGCGGGTTTTCCAGCGTGCAGAACAGGGAGTGTCGATGCGGCTCTTCAGACAGCAGCAAAGACGCTGGCGCTCGCCGAAGAGCGAACCATTAAGCGACGCCGAACGGCTAAGGGACAAGTTCTTCTACTTCCGTCTCCTCGTCCTCACGGCGTTCGCGGTCCTCACGCTGCAACTCCTGCGCCTGCAGGTGTTCGAGGGCGAGGCCTACCAGCAGCGGGCGGAGAACAACCGCCTGCGCGTCGTCCCCGTCATGCCCTCGCGCGGCCTCATCTTCGACCGCAACGGCGTCCCTCTGGTCGAGAACGTCCCCCGCTTCTCTGTCGGCGTTGTCCCCGCCGACCTGCCGGAGGAGAAGGAGGAGCCGGTGCTCCAGTGGCTGGAGAAGCTGCTCGGCGTCTCCCCGGCCGACGTATCGAAGGACCTGGAAGAGAGACGCTCGAGCAATGACCCCTACACGCCGCTGATCGTGAAATCGGGCATCGAGCCGGAGAAGGCGTTCGCCGTGCGGGAGGCCGAGGCCGAGCTGGCGGGCGTCCGGCTGGTCGTCGAGCCCGTCCGGCGCTACGGGGGACAGCCCGTGCTTTCGCACATTCTCGGCTACGTGGGACAGGTGGCGGACTACGAGTACGAAGAGCTGAAGTCGAAGGGCTACGGCATGAACGACCGCGTGGGCAAGTCCGGCGTGGAGCTCCAGTACGAGGAGGTGCTGCGCGGGACGCCGGGCTACCGCCAGGTGGAGGTCGATGCCAGCGGCCGCGAGATCTCGACGCTCGATTCGTCGCCCGCGGTGCCCGGGAACAGCCTCGTGCTATCCATCGACCTCGATCTGCAACAAAAGACGGCGGAGATCCTGCAGGCCGCCATGGGCGACTCCCTCAACGCGGTCGCGGCGGTGATGGACGTGCACACCGGCGAGCTGCTGGCGCTGGTCTCGCTGCCCGGCTTCGACGACAACATGTTCACAGACATCACGGAGGAGCAGTTCAGAGCGCTGCTCGACGACCCGCGCAAGCCGCTCGTGAACCACGCCATCTCGGAGGTATACCCGCCGGGAAGCACGTTCAAGCAGATCACAGCGTCGGCAGCCCTCCAGGAGGGGGTGGCGAACGCGGGCACGACGATCACCAGCCACGGATCGATCACCGTGCCCAACGAGTACGACCCGAGCATCCTCTACGTCTTCCGCGACTGGTCGGCGCTGGGGACGCTCAACTTCTACGGCGGCGTGGCCATGTCCTCCGATGTGTACTTCTACTACCTGGGCGGAGGGTACTACGAAAACGGCGTGGAGCTGTTCCGCGGCCTCGGCGCAGAGCGCCTCGCGGAGTACTGCCGTCGCTTTGGTCTGGGCAGACCGACGGGCGTCGACTTGCCCGGCGAGGCCGAGGGCAACGTGCCCGACCCGGAGTGGAAGGAGCGCGAGCTGGGCGAGGGCTGGTTCATCGGCGACACGTACAACTTCAGCATCGGACAGGGGTACGTGACGACGACCCCGCTCCAGATGCTGCAAGTCACGGCCGCGGTCGCCAACGGCGGCCACGTGATGCTGCCGCGGGTGGTGAGGGAGATCATCGATCCGGCTGGCAACACCGTCGTCCCCTTTGTGCCGCGGGTCACGGGAGAGACGGGCGTCAGCGACGAGAACCTGTCGGTGCTGCGGGAAGGGATGCGACAGGCGGTGAGCTGGGGCACGGCGACGACGGCTGCCGCATCGAGCGTGAGCGTGGCAGGCAAGACCGGCACGGCGGAATTCGGGCCCGACCTCGGCGGCGGCCACTACGCCACCCACGGCTGGTTCACCGGCTTCGCCCCCGCGAACGACCCGCAGGTCGCGGTCGTCGTCTTCCTCGAGAAAGGGAACGGCGCCAAGAACGCCGCACCCATCGGTGGCCAGATTCTCAACTACTTCTTCAGTCGGAAGAGCGCGGGGTAGCAATTTGTACGTCCGGCACATCCGCAACTTCGACCTCGTCCTGCTGCTTACGAGCCTGGCGCTCGTGGCCTACGGCATCATCCTCATCTACAGCGGCAGCCTCCCCAGCTACGAGAGCGCGGCAGAGACCCTGGCAAACCCTGTTGCGCGCCAGATCACCTTCGCCGTCCTGGGGGTGGCCGTCATGCTGCTGGCGACGCGGACGGACTACCACCTGTGGGGCTACGCCGCCGGCCTCCTGTACCTGCTGTCCATCGCCACCCTCCTGTTCGTCCTCGTCCTCGGCGACGCCATATACGGCTCGCGGCGCTGGATCGAGATCGGCGGGACGCAGGTGCAGCCGTCGGAGATAACCAAGCTGGCGCTGATCATCGTGCTCGCCAAGTACCTCAGCGACCGCCAGGAGCGCCTGGGCGAACTCAAGGTCTTCCTCACCTCGCTGGGGATAGCGTTGCTGCCGACGCTGCTCGTTTTCGCCGAGCCCGACCTCGGATCGGCGGTGATCCTGCTCGCGATCTGGCTGTCGATGATTATCATCGCCGGGGCGCGGTCGGCCCACATCCTCGGTCTCGCCGGCGCACTGCTGGCGTCGCTGCCCTTCATCCTGATAGCCCTCATCACCGACTATCAGCGCGAGCGCATCCAGACGTTTCTCGACCCGGAGAGCGACCCGCTGGGTTCGGGCTTCAACACCTTACAGGCGGAGATCGGCATTGGCTCCGGCGGGTGGTTCGGGAAAGGGCTGACGGAGGGGACGCAGACGCAGCTCGACTATCTGCGGACGCAGACGACCGACTACATATTCAGCGTGCTGGGGGAAGAGCTCGGCTTCGTGGGGGCGATGGTGCTGTTCGCGCTGTTCGTGGTGTTGCTGCTGAGGGCGCTGCGGACGGCGCGGCTGTGCCAGGATCCGTTCGGGCGCCTGACGGCGATAGGGATCGTCGCCTACATCCTGTTCCAGGTGTTCATCAACGTGGGGGTCAACATCCGGTTGCTGCCGGTAACCGGGATCCCGCTTCCGTTCATCAGTCAGGGGGGCAGCTCGCTGATCACGTTGTTCATCGCCCTGGGGATATTACAGAGCATCCGCATCCACCAGCGCTTGCGCCCGTGGTGACCGGCGCCGCCCGCCGCTGTGCGCGCGATGAATCGCGCCGCCAAAGCCGCAAGAGACACGGCGGAGGGACGAACTGCGCGGCCGTTCTCGCGGCCGCGCTTCACAGGGGACACGTTTCGGGAGGGCTGAAGCCCTCCCCTACATTGTGAACAACAGCATGGAAAACAAGACCGTCAGGAAGCGGTGAGGGACATGCCGCGGCGGAACGCGGCGAGGTTCGTCTCCAGCCGCTCGCCCGCAAAGCTGTCGCGCAGCTCCGCCTCGAACGCCGCCGCGCCGATCGGCAGCAGTCCCGCGCCCACGAGCGCGCCCATCATGATGATGTTCGCCAGGATCGGCGCCCCCATCTCGAGCGCGATCTCCGTGGCGTCGACCACCCAGCACTTGCTCGACAGCGCTTCGAGGGTCGACTGTATCTGCTCCGGCGATGGGTAGACGCCTTCGCCGGTGGTGACGGCGACGGGGAAGATGGGGCGCGAGTTGGTGATGACGACGACCTCCGAGTTGCCATACTGCGAGAGGACGCGCATCGTCTCCAGGGGCTCGAGGCCGAGGACAATGTCGGCCTGGCCCTGCGCGATCAGCGGCCCGTACTGGGTGTCGCGAGACACGCGCAGGTGGCTCATGACGGCGCCTCCCCGCTGCGACGCGCCGTACGTCTCGCCGATGGTCGCGTGGTAGCCCTCGCGAACGAGCGCCTTGCCCACGAACTGCGACAGCAGGACGTTCCCCTGGCCACCGACGCCGGTGATTATTATGTTCAGCGGGTCCTTGTTCTTCGTCATTGGGCAGCCTCTCTGATAATCGCCCCCGCCGAGCAGATGTCGGCGCAGACGCCGCACCCCGCGCAAATCACCTCGTCGATACGGGCGGCGCCCTTCGCCGCGTCCCATATCAGGCCGGGGCACTGGAAGACGCGCGTGCAGAGGCGTGCGCAGCCGCAGGTCTCGCCGATGCACTTCTCCTGGTCCACCCGCATGACGTAGGGCGCCTTCTCGCGACGCGCCCGCACGAGCTGGCACTCGCGCCGCGATACCAGCACCCTCACCTTGCCATCGTCCTCCAGCAGGTCGAGCAGCTTCTCCGTCGTGCCCTGAAGATCGAACGGGTCCGTGACCTCGGTGCGGACGCCGAGGGCGCGGCAGACGTCGGCGATGTCGATGGCGGGCGCGGGCCCGCCGGTGGCGGTGCGTCCCGTCCCGGGGTGAGGCTGGAAGCCGGTCATGGCGGTGGCGCTGTTATCGAGCACCAGCAGGATGTAATCGGCCTTGTTGTAGATGCCGCTGATAAGCGCCGGGATCGTCGCGTGGAAGAAGGTGGAGTCGCCGCAGGCCGCGATGACCGGCTGCTTGAAACCGAGGCCCTTCAGGTTGCCGAAGCCGCACGCCATGCCCGCCGCCGAGCCCATCGCCTGCGCCGTCTTGAGCTGCCAGAAGCCGGTGGGCCCGACGGCCATCGTGTAGCAGCCGATATCGCCGGTCACGAAGCCGTCGCGTCCGTCGAGCTTGAGGGCGTTCTTGACCGACCAGAACGTCGCGCGGTGTGGACAGCCGGCGCAGAACCCGACCATGCGCGGGTGGACGAAGAACGAAGTGAGGGCAAGCGCCTTCTGCGAGTAGTCGGGGTCGACGGGCGCGTGCTCGATATCGAGAATCTTCGCCAGCGCCGCCGTCACGATGTCGGGGTTGATCTCGCCCGCCGACGGGATGTGGCCGCTGCGCTTGCCGTAGAACTTCTTCGGGCCGACGGCGGCCGGGTCCTCGCCCACGAGCTCCTTGAGGTTATTCTCGAGGAAGGGGTCGATTTCCTCGACGACGAGCACCTTCTCGGCGCGGGCCAAGTTCCGGCGCACCAGCTTCTCCGGCAGGGGCCAGGTCGTGCCCAGCTTGAGGATGCCGACGCGGTCCTCCGCCTTCAGCGCCCGCACGGCCTCGATGGAGTAGAACCAGCCGCTGCCGCACGTGGCGATGAGCAGTTCGGGCTTCTCGGGGCCCTGGTACCAGTTGAAGGGCGCCTCCTCGAAGACCTCGCGGATGCGCTCCTGCCGCTGGTGAGCGGCCATGTGCTTGGGAGGCGCCGGGATCGCCGTGTACTGGAGGGGCACGTCGACGGTGAAGCGCGCTTCCCGGTTAGGGGGCAGGCGCTCGCCGATGCGCACGTCGCCGCGGGCGTGGGAGGTGCGCGTGACGCCGCGGAGCAGGAACATCGTCTTGAACTGCTCCGAGAGCTCGAACGCCCAGCGGGTCATGTCCTTCTCTTCCTGGAAGGTCGCCGGTTCGAGGAGGGGGACGCAGGCCCACTTCGCGACCGGCCGCGAGTCCTCCTCTTCGGTGCTGGAGAGTGCGCCGGGGTCGTCGCAGGTAACGAGGACAAGGCCGGCTTTTGTGCCCGTCACGTTCAGCCCCATGAGGAAGTCAAGGACGACGTTGAGCCCGTTGTGCTTCATGGCGCAGATAGACCGCACGCCCGCGAATGCGGCGGCAGCAGCGGCTTCCAGCGCCACCTTTTCGTTGATCGACCACTCGACGTAGATGCCGGCGTCGGCGGCCACGTCCGCGAGGGTGCCGATTATCTCCGACGACGGGTTCCCGGGGTAGGCGCTGGCGAAGCCGATGCCGGCCTCCAGCGCGCCCCTGGCGATCCCCTCGTTGCCCATGAGGAGCTGGGCGGTGCCCGCTTCGAACGTCGCTACGTTTGCCATGTCAGCAGCCCCTTTGCCAGAAGACGCTCCGGTTATTCGCCCTCGACGAGCCTGCGGCGCAGCTCGTCGCTTATGTCGAGATACAACAGGTCGCTCTCGCTGCCCGTCATCGCCGCGATGTTGGCGAACGCCCGCCGCCGCTTTCCCAGCGACGCGCCTTTCAGGTGGTTCAGGTTCTCGTCAGGGAGAGCGTCGACCTCAAGGACGCCGGCCGCGCGCGCGGCCTCGACCAGCTCCGCGCCGCGGTCGCTGCGCACGATGAGCGTGTTCCATCCCTCGACGCCCTCGGCCGCGCCCACGGATACGTCGGCAAGCTCCGCCGTCATGTCGAGGCAGAGGTTGCAGGTGTTGCGGATAAAGCCGCGGACGTCGTCGAGGGGGATGGAAAGCGACGTGGAGTCGGAAAAGACCTGAAAGACGTTGGCAGGCGGCGGCGGAATGTCGAACTTCTTGATCTCGTTGAGCGCCACCTTCTCCCGCAGAAAGCGAGCGAACTCCTGGTAGCGCAGCGCCCAGGTGCAGAAGAGACCGATGACGGGGCCGAGCTTATCGGCGTTGTTGCGGTTCTCGAGCGGCGAGGCGCGCATCTTCGCCAGCGCCAGCGCCTGGCAGGGGGTGGCCACGACGCCCACCTTCGCGACGTCCTCGCGGCGCGCTTCCCGGTTGAAGGCGGCGAGCGTCGGCGCGGCGACGTAGTTCGAACGCGCGCAGCCGATGACCTCCGAAGCGGCGCGCACGAGCGTCCCTTCGGGCAGCATGCCGCCGCCGGTAGCGGTGAGGACGGCGGAATCGATGAGGCCGCGCTCCAGGGCGAAGGCGGCCAGGGCGCTGACGGTGCCCCCGTACTGGCCGCGCGACCGCACGTCGCCGGCGGCGGAGCGCGTCATGAAGACATCCCTCGCCTTGCCGATGGGCCCGGCGTCGTACGGGGCGCCGAAGACGGCGCGGGACGCGGCATCGAGGTCGGTCGTGGTGCGGGGGCAGAAGGCGTAGCAACGGCCCTGGTCGAGGTTGCAGTCGTCGAGGGCAACGACGCGTCCCTTGTAGGCGGTGAGGTAGGGGCACATGCCGACGCAGGCGCCGCAGAGGCTGCACAGGTCACGGTTTATGACGTCGGCCAGTAGCTGGCGGCCGCCCTTGATGTCGGGGCTCATCTCCTCCCCCCTTCAGAGACGGTCGAGTCCGGTCCTCGGCCGGCTAGCGATTTTGAAAGTATCCACATGTCAAATTGTAGCATTACGCCGCACAGGAGGCCAGCCGCGTGCACGGCCGAAGAGGCGGCCGAACTGCGGCGCGGCGCTATCTACAACTCTGGGGGGATGATAGCAGGAAGCCGGACTGAAAGAACAGACTGGGGCGGCTATCGTTGACGGCCACATCTCTCCAATAGAGCGGGCTTCTTGCCCGCCACGACGGAGTGCCAAGTGGCTGGACGCCCACAATAGAGCGGGCATCTTGCCCGCCACGACTGAGTGCCAAGTGGCTGGACGCCCACAATAGAGCGGGCTTCTTGCCCGCCACGACGGAGTGCCAAGTGGCTGGACACCGCTTCAGCAGAACAACGGCGCTTGCTTGCAGATGGTCGCCCCTTCAGCGTATGAGCGGCGCGATGCTAGCGGCCAGACGTTGCATCCGCAGAGCGCCGTCGGCGCAGCTTCACCGCAGGCGCCGCTTCAGCCATCCGCTTATCCGTTTCCTCTCCGCTGACAGACCGGCCGGACTCACGCCATCGCTAGTCCGGCGCGCGCAGGTACTGTGCTGTACCATCGGGGTAGACCGCCACCTTCGCGCCGTCCGGGTGCAGCTCCCGCAGGCGCGACATCACCTCATCCCACGTCTTCGCCCAGATCACCGAGCGGCGGTCCACGAAGAGGTCGGTGCATGTCAGGTCAGGCAGCGGGTTAAGGATGATCAGCTTGAACTGAGGCGGCAGCATCCCCCGCGGCGTGTACTGCCGGCCGCCGTACTCCTTGCCGAACTGGCGCAGCAAATAGTGCACCACCTGTCCTTCGGGGCAGTTCATGATCATGACGATGGTCCCGCCTTGCGGCTTTAGCGAGCGGACGGCGGCGATGATCGCAATCGCGGCCTCGCCGGCCTTGGCGTAGGCGTTGGTTACCGCTATGTCGACGTTAGTCGCGGGCACGGTGGCGTACGCCTCCTTCGCGCGCCGGACCCCCTCATGATGCGCTGGCAGCGGCGCCCCCGCCACGAGGTCCATCACCGCCCCGTGACCGTTCATCAGCACGTTCACGAGGAAGTCGAGCCCCACCAGCCGCACCGCATCCTCCGTCTCGCGGCGCATCGGGTTCTCGTCCCAGTTTCCCATGCCGACGACGTTCGGCGGGCTGCCGAATATCGTGCGGTGGAACTGGTCGATGCTGTCGATGTGAGAGACGCCGGGAAGCAGTATCTTCCCGCCGCCGCCGAAGCCCGCCTGCGGATGCGGCAGCACGCCGCCGATGGCGATTCTCAAATCGCACGCCATGACCTCGCGGTTGATGGAAAGGACAGTGCCCAGGCCCGTTGTGCCCACTTCGACACAGTTCTCGTACGGGTTGTGGTTGTAGACGGCGTAGCGCTCCACTATCTCCTGGCCCAGCTTCTTGCGCAGCGCGTGGTTGTCGTGGGCGCCGTGCGTACCGGAGGCGACGACGAACCGTATCTGCTCGTCGGCCATTCCCGCCGCATCCAGCTCGCCCAGCACATACGGCGCGATCTGCCCGACGGGCGTGGGCCTCGTGATGTCGTCGAAGATGATCACCGCTTCCCGCTTCCCCGCCGCCATCTCGCGCAGCCGCGGCGACCCGACCGGCCGGTCAAACGCCTGCTGCATCTGCCCCGGCGACATCTCGGGACGGTCGTAGGCCGGCGGAGCGCAGAATGTCACCTCCCAGCCGGACGGAAAGTCCAGCTCCAGTTCCGTATTGCCGTCAAAGATCAATTGGGGGACCTTCACCCTCATCGCCGGCTCCTTTGTCGCCTCATCTCATCACCGGATATCGCGCGGCACGCTGCCCCTAAGCAGAGAGAAAGCGCTGGAAATCGGGCTCGATATCGATCTTGAGGGCGACGATGAGTCGCGCTACCATTCCCCAGTAGCCGCAGACGAGCGTCAGCTCCACTATCTCCGGCTCGCTCAGGTGCTTGCGCAGCTCATCGAAGACTTCGTCAGGCACCTCAACGTCCCTTGTCACCGCCTCCGTATACCGGACCACCGCCTTCTCCCGATCATCGAACTCGGGGCGGTACTGCCAATCATCGAGATGGGATATCTCCGCATGGTTGACGCCGACTTCCTCCGCTATCGGGACGTGGTGCACCCACTCGTACTCGGCGCCCGTGATCTGGGCAATGCGCAGGATGGCGAGCTCACGCAAGCGGGGAGCAAGCTGTCCGTAGAGAAGGAGCGAGTTGCCCAGCCGCAGAAAGTTGCGCAGGGCGTTGGGGCTATTGGCGACGATGCGGTGCAGGTTTATGGGGTCGCGGCCCTCCTGCTCCCACTTCGCGAACACCACGCGGGCATCTCCGATGGCGTCAGCAGCGCTCACGTACTTCACACGGGCCATTAGTCCCTCCTTATCGACTCCCGGACTGCGCTCAGCGGCAACTTCTGATTATATGCGGAGCGTAGTTCTTGCCGCCAGCGGCGGAATACCGTCAGAATCCCGTCTCGCCGCCTTCGGTCTCGGTTGGGGCAGACGCACCGTGGGCACAGGATGGCGCTCCTGGACGGCGCCGGAACAGGCCCTGGTCGGCGGCCAATTGTTACGGGTAGCGGTTGGAGAAGTACTGCCAGACCAGCCGCGAGACGGTCTGGCCGAGGGGGATATCGGCGTACTCGTAAGGGACGTTCTGGGTGAAGAACGAAATCGCGTAGGCATACGTCACGCCGCCGCGGCTGAAGGTGACGATGCCGATGTCGTTATCGATCCAGCCGCCGGGGACCCAGCTGAAGCCGTTCTTGTGGGAGACGACGCCGCCGCCCACGCCCGCCGGGATGAGGTACTGTAACCCCGGCTTCACGCCCACCATCTTCTGCATCAAGTAATCGCGCCAGAAGAAGCCGACGACTCCGCCGTGGTAGAAGGAAGCGAGGGCGCGGTTCATCTCGTTCGCCGTGAGGACGTTGGCCAGCCCCATCAGTGAGAACTCTTCGTAGTACGCCGGCGGATGATCGAAGAAGGAGACCTGGAGACCCAGCCGCCGCATCAGATCGCCGATCTTCAAGACGCCCGCCGGCACGCTTCCGCCGGTCTGGATCAGGAGCGTGCGGGCAGTGATGGGGTTACTGCTGTAGATCGTGCGGGCAATGAGGTCGCCGACGTAGCTTTCCGGGTAGCGCCCCTGCTCCAAGTCCATGACTACGGAGAGAAGGACGAAGAAGTTGATGCTGCAGCCGGCGTGGTGAGGGACGTTCCCGTTGACATCTATGGTTTCCCCGGTCTGCAGATCGGTCACGGCCACCGCCGAATCAAAGCTCCACTGTTGCATCTGGGCGGCGAGACTGTCCCTCAATTGGAGCAAGGCAGGATTGGGCGCAGCGGATGCCCCGCAGCTAAGGGTCGTGAAAGAGGCGGTGGAAGGATACCAGGCGCCTCCCTGGAGCGTATTGACACGCCACTGATGCCGGAGTCCCGGGGCCAGCCCGTCCCACGTGTGCTCCCAAACGCCGCCTTGTATCGGCCCGTGGCTTACGAAGGTGTCGGGCGCAAAGCCGTTATCGAAAAGGCTGAGGTCCAGCCACTGCTCCGCGCCGGCGGCAAGGGCAGGCGCCCAACGGAACGTGACCTGCACCTTCCCGGGCTCCTGGACGCTGCACTGCTGTTGAGGCGGCAGAAGAAGCGCCGCCGCTGGGCTGCAGTGGCCGGAGATGAAGCCGCCGCTCTTGATTGTGCGCCAGCCGTCGGCGTACAGGGCGGTGACACGATAGTAGTGCGGGAGGCCGGGCCTGATGCCATGCCAGGTGTAAGACGTGGCCTGGGAACCGAAAGGCCCCGCGCCGACAAAGCTGCCGGACCGAAAGCCGTTATCGTACAGGCTGAGATCGACCCACACTTGAAGGGCGCCACCCGCCTGCGGCCACCGGAACGTGACCGCAGCGGTGCCGGGCGCGGCGGTGCTGCACGCCTGGCTGATGTCGCCGTATACGTTCGCTGAACCGTTTCCGGCAAGGGGAAAAGTAATACTCCAGAGGAATGTGAAGAGGCTATAGACAAGGTGCATCTTTCGCGGTCCTTCGCAGTTCAACCGATCCCTTCGAGGCCCAACCCGACGTCAATCTGAAGGGGGCGCCTGAACACCCTCTCTTTCGATTATCACGATCAGAGAGAAAAGGGCGCATCGGGAAATCCCCTATGACCCCTCCGCGCGCCGCTTCATTTGCGCCTCGCCGCTGAGGCAAGCGCCTCATCCATGATCGTCAGCAAGTGCTCCTTCGATTCGGGGAGCTTGTACCCCTCCCAGCTCTGGTCGAAGATCGGCGCGTTCATAAAGTGATCGAAACAGATGTTGCCCGTCGTCTGGAGACCGGCGACGATGTGCCGCAACTCTTCCAGCATCTCCACCAGCGACAGGGGCTCGAACGCGCCCGCTATCATGTCGTCGAAAAGAGGCGTGCCGGGGACGACCTGAAGCGGGCGGACACGGATGAAGTCGGGGTCGACCGCGTTCAGCACGTCCACGGTGCCCCTGATGTGGTCGGCCGACCGCGCCGTGCCTCCCAGACCGGGCATGATGTACAGCGACAGCTCGAAGCCCGCCTCTTTCGCCTTGCGGCCGCCCTCCGTCATCTCTCGTGCCGTCGCGCCCTTTTTCACGGTGGCGAGGACGCCGTCGTCGCCGCTTTCCAGACCGACGTGCAGGCGGTCAAGCCCCGCGTCGTGTAGCAACCGCAGCTCGCCCGTGTCCTTCGCAAGCAGCGTCTTGGCGCGCGCATACGAAGTGACCCGCTCCAGCGAGGGGAAGGCCGCCCGCAGGTAGGCGATTATGTCAATGAGATCTTCGGTCTTGATGATCACGGCGTTCGAATCGGCGAGGAAGGCAGTCCTCGGCTCCACGCGGTACCCCTGCGCGCGCAGCTCGTCGGCGCTCGCCCGCAGCGCATCGATGTCGCCCTTCACCTCATCGGTGGAGCGGAGCATGTTCTTTCGCGGCAGGTCCTTGTACACGGAACAGAACGTGCAGTAATTCCAGGGGCAGCCGCGCATCACCCTGATCAGCAGGGAGCGCGCTTCGCTCGGTGGGCGTATGGGTGGAAGTTCGTATGTAAGGAAGCTGGAACTGTTGTCCGCACGCATCTTGAGTCTGCCTTTACTATAATCATTCTACATTAGGCCGCAACTACCTCCTATGGACTGTCCGGCAGGAGGGGAAGCGAAAGAAGCGCAGGCAAGAGCGCTCCATCTCGGCTGCCTTGCGTGTTAAATGGGCGTTGCCTATTGTAGCCCTGCGAAAAAGGGCGCTCTCCGCAACAGGGGAGCCGGTAGCAGGAGAGGTGAGACATGGCTATCCGCACACCAGAAGAGTACAGGCAGAGTCTGAGAGACGGGCGCGTCGTCTACATGTTCGGCGAGCGCGTGGAGGA
The DNA here is from genome assembly GCA_030018455.1 of Dehalococcoidia bacterium. Taxonomy (NCBI): domain Bacteria; kingdom Bacillati; phylum Chloroflexota; class Dehalococcoidia; species Dehalococcoidia bacterium. The sequence continues at coordinate 229,518 of JASEFU010000002.1, read as the reverse complement.
CGTAACGACCCATCGCATCCTCAAGATAAACACTGAGACCGCCGCCGCCGATTTCGTCCTCACGGAGTCGAAGGACCCGGCGATACGCGACCTCTTCGTCGCCGAACACCCGGAGACGGGCGAGCCGATAAGCCGCTACTTCACCACGCCGAAGACGCCTGACGACATCGAAAAGCGGATGCAGATGGTCCAGCAGTCGATCCGGCTCACCGGCGGGCTCCCCTTCGGCAAAGACATCGGCACCGACTGCCTGAACGCCATCATGGCCACCGCAGAGCAGATGGGGAAGCCCGAGTACAAAGAGCGCGCGAAGGCCTACCTCGAGCACCTGCGCGCGAACGACCTCATGCTATGCGGCGCCGTCACCGACGTGAAGGGCGACCGCAGCAAGGTGCCCTCGAAGCAGGTCCACCCCGACTACTATGTCCACATCGTCGACCGCAACAAGGACGGCATCGTGGTCAAGGGGGCGAAGATACACATCACCGGCGCTCCCGCCGCCAACGAGCTGCTCGTGGTGCCGACGCGCCAGATGCGCGAGGACGAGGCCGACTACGCCGTTTCGTTCGCGATCCCGGTCGCGACCCCCGGGATCAGCCTCATCTGCCGCCCCGGCCACGGCGACCGCTCGCCGGCGGAGTTCCCCTCCAACCGGCCGAACCGCGGGCTCGTCGAGGCGATGATCGTCTTCGACAACGTGTTCGTGCCCTGGGAGCGAGTGTTCCTGGCGGGCGAATGGCAATACTCTATGCTCCTCGCCTACACCTTCGCGACCTACCACCGCTTCACCGCCGTCTCCTACAAGATCCCGATCGTCGAGATCCTCGGCGGGATCGCCCTGGCGATGGCCGACGTGAACGGACTTGGCAACGTCGGGCACATCCGCGACAAGCTGTCGGAAGTGGTCGCCTACGTTGAGACGTTGAAGGCGCTGGGCCAGGCGGCGATCAAGACGCCTGTCTACTACGGCGAGATCTGCGTTCCCAGCCCGCTCATCACCAACATGGCGAAGCTGCACTTCGCCAAGAACTACCACGAGATCATTAAGCTCATCCAGGATATCTCCGGCGGGATCATCACGACGATGCCGACGTACCTGGACTGGCAGAACGAGGAGATACACGGCTACCTGAACCACTACCTCAGCGCGTCGCCGAAGTACACGGCCGAGGAACGCATGCGGGTGGTGCAGCTAGCGCACAACATGGTCGCTTCCGCCGACAGCGCCCACATGGAGGTGACGACAGTCCACGCGGAGGGCTCGATGGCGGCCCAGCGGATGATGATCCTCTACGAATCGCCGCTGAAGCAGTACCGGGACATGGCGCTGCTCGCCGCCGGCGTGGAGCCGAAGGACTAGGAGCTGCGCTCCGCCGCCCGAACACGAGTTTCGTCAGGTTGCTGGAGGACTAGACCATGGTGTCGGAGCAGTCGCCCGAAAGGGCGTCAATCGTCGAAATCGAGACACGGGGGCGACTGGGAAGAACGCAGGAGGTTGCCCCGGGCACCTTCTTCTTCCCCTACTTCGGAAACGTCGTCGCGTTTCTGACCGGCGACGGCATCGTCCTCGTCGACGCGTCCAGCTATGCCAGCGGCAAGGAGGTGCTGCAGGAGCTGCGAGAGATAACGGACCTGCCCATCCACAGCATCATCTACACGCACGGCCATCTCGACCACGCGCCCGGCGCCAACCACTTCATCGAGGACGCCCGCGAACGGGGCCACCCACGGCCGCGCGTCATCGGCCAGCGGCGGGTGCCCGACCGGCTGCACCGCTACGAACGAATGGCGCGCCAGACCTGGTTCATCAACTCGATCCAGTGGGCGCGACGGGCGGGGCCAAGCGCCGAGCCGCCGCCTCAGCCGCCGTTCATCTATCCAGACGTCCTCTACGATGAGCGCATGACCCTGGTGGTGGGCGGCGAGCCCTTCGAACTCCGCGCAGGCGTCGGCGAGACGGACGACGCCACCTGGGTCTGGGCGCCGCAGCGGAACGCCATCTGCGCGGGCGACTTCGTCGTTTCCGCCTGTCCGAACGTCGGCAACCCCTGGAAAGTGCAACGCTACGCCGAGGGATGGGCGGAAGCGCTGGAAGCGATGGCCAGCCTGCACCCCGACCTGCTTCTCCCCGGGCACGGGCCCGCCGTTCGCGGCGACGAGGCAGCGCAGACCGTCCTCCTCGATACCGCCCGCTACCTCCGCTCGATCGCCGAGGAGGTTATCGAGCGGATGAACCAGGGGCAATGGCTGGAGCAGATACTGCGGGAGGTGGAACCGCCGCCGGAGCTGGCGGCAAAGCCATATCTCCAGCCGGTCTATGGCCACCCCAAGTTCATCGTTCACGGCGTGTGGCGGCAGTACGGCGGCTGGTATGACGGCAATCCCGCGAACTTCTTCCCCGCGCCGACCGTGAGCCAGGCAAAGGAGATCGTCGCGGCGGCAGGCGCCGCGAAGCTGCTGGCGCGGGCGCGTGAGCTTCAATCCGAAGGCGATCTGACGCTTGCCTGCCACATCGTTGACTGGCTGACGAAGGCCGAGCCGGAGAACCGCGACGCCTGGCAGCTAAGCAAGGAGCTCTACGAGGCTCGGGCCGCCCGAGAAGTGAACATGATGGCGCGCAACACCTTCAAGGGCGCGGCAAGAGAGGCGGAGCGACGCTTGGGCTCATAGCCCCAGCAGGCCCTGCCTCGCAACCTGGAAAGGGTGGTGCTATGAGACCCTGGGAGAATGACTGGGGACTGCTGGGATGCCGCCTCTCGCGGCGCGAGCTGTTGCAGGCGGGGGCCCTCGCGATGGGCGCCGCCGGCCTGAGCCTGGCGGGCTGCGACGAAGGCGAGGAAGCGGCGACAGAGACAGTGACGCCGGGGGCTGCATCGCCGGGTGAAGGGCCGCCCACAGCCACCCCGCCGAGCGGCTCCATCGTCAGCATCGGCGGCAATCCGGAGGGCATACGCGAAGTGGCGCCGGGTACCATCTTCTTCCCCTACTTTGGAAACGTCATCGCGCTCATCACCGACGAAGGCATCGTCATCGTCGATACGTCTCTTCAGGGTAACGGGCCGCCGATCGTCGAAGAGCTGCGCAAGCGCACGGACGAGCCGGTCCACACGATCGTCTACACGCACGGCCACTACGACCACGTCGGCGGCGCCCCCGCTTTCCTGGAAGACGCGCAGCAGAGGGGTTATCCGCGGCCCCGCGTCATCGCGCATTCGCGCGTGCTCGGCCGCTTTCGTCGCTACGAACGCATGGCCGGCTGGACGAAGTTCATCAACTCCATCCAGTTCGGCGTCCCCATCGAACCCGATTTCGAACCACCTCCGACCCCTGTCTTCGTCTACCCCGATGAGACATACGATGACCGCCTGACGCTGGAGGTCGGCGGCGAGAAGTTCGAGCTCGTGCACGGCATCGGCGAGACGGACGACCACACGTGGGTCCACGCGCCGGAGCGCAAACTCGTTTGTTCGGGAGACTTCTTCATCTGGGCGTGCCCCAACGTCGGCAATCCGTGGAAGGTGCAGCGGTTCGCCGAAGGCTGGGCAGAAGGCCTGGAAGCGATGGCGGGCGTCCGGCCCTCGCTGCTGCTGCCGGGACACGGCGCGCCCATAGAGGGTGAACAGGACGTCCAGACGAAAGCCCTCAACGTCGCCCGCTACCTGCGCTCGATACACGACCAGGTGATAGAGCGGATGAACCGCGGGCAGTGGCTCGAGCAAATCCTGCGCGAAGTGGAGCCGCCGGCGGACCTCGTTTCGGAGCCGTACCTTGCGCCGATATACGGCCACCCGAAGTTCATCGTCCACGGCGTGTGGCGAGAGTACGGCGGCTGGTACGACGGCGACCCGGCGAACTTCTTCCCTGCGGCGACAGACGCCCAGGCGCAAGAGATCGTCGCGCTGGCGGGAAGCGACCGCGTGCTGGCGCGGGCGCGCGAGCTGCAGGCGGCAGGCGACCTGACGCTGGCGTGCCACCTCGTCGGCTGGGTGCGAAAGGCCCAGCCCGACAACACGGACGCCTGCCGGCTGTCGAAAGAGCTTTTCGAAGCGCGGGCGGCCGTCGAAGGCAACATGATGGCGCGCAACACCTTCAAGTGGGCGGCCGCGGAGGCGCAAGAGCGCCTGGGCTAGCCGGCGGCCCGAAACGCCGGTCATGGAGGTGAAAGATGCAACGACGGGTCGAGGGACTGGAGGTCCTGGGCAAGAGGCTCTCGCGGCGGAGATTGCTCGAAGCCGGCGCCGCGGCCGGGCTGGCGGGCGCCGCGCTCGCGGCCTGCGGCGGCGACGAAAAGGAGGAGGAGCCTGTGGCGACGGCGACCGCCCAGCGGCGGGAGATCAGCGGCCCCTCAGTCGAGACGCTGACGGGCCCCATCAGCACCGGCGAGATGGGCTTCACCCTCATGCACGAGCACATCTTTTCGCGGTCGGAGGGAGTGCAGTTCCAGTTCCCGTTCCTGTGGGACCAGCAGACGGAGGTCGACCGCGCCGTCGAAACGCTCACGCGGCTCAAGGCGAAGGGCGTCGACACCATCCTCGACCCGACGGTCCTCGGCCTGGGACGCGACGTGCCGCTCCTCATCCCCATCGCCGAGAAGGCGGGGATAAACGTCATCCCCGCGACCGGCCTCTACACCTACGACGAGCTGCCGCACTATTTCGCCAGCCGCAGCGTCGAGCACATGGCGGATGTCTTCGTCCGCGAGATCGAGGAGGGCATCCAGGGCACGAGCGTGCGGGCCGCCGTCATCAAGTGCGCCACCGATCAGCCCGGAGTGACGCCGGGCGTGGAAAAGGTGCTGCGGGCGGCGGCGCAGGCGCACCTCCGCACGGGCGCGCCCATAACCACGCACACCCACGCGAGGACGGAGCGCGGACTGGAGCAGCAGGATATCTTCGAGAGCGAGGGCGTCGACCTGTCGAGGGTGATCATCGGGCACAGCGGCGACACGGACGACCTTGGCTACCTCACGAAGCTGCTCGACCGCGGCTCATACATCGGGATGGACCGCTTCGGCCTCGAAGTCTACCTGTCCACCGAGAAGCGGGTGGCCACCATTGCCGAGCTCTGCAAGCTGGGGTACACGGAGCGGATGGTGCTTTCGCACGACGCGATGGTGTATTTCGACTGGTTCCCGCCCGAGGCGCTGCCGGCGCTGGGGCCGGACTGGAACTACTTCCACATCATCGACAACGTGATCCCGATGCTGCTGGAAGCGGGAGTAACTGAGGTGCAGATAGACACAATGACGCGGGAGAACCCTCGCCGCATATTCGAGAACGTGCAGCCGTACTAAGGCGGCGGGTACTACCCTTTTCCTGCCTTTTGAAATACGATCTTACGGTCGTTGCAAACGTGTTAGATCAGCGGAGATTTTGGGGGGACTGATGTCGGAGCAGACGGCGGGAACGAAGTACGAGTACTACGAGGATGAGCTAATCGGCGTGCTGGAGGACGCGCTGCGACGAGAGCACGAAGCGCGCGCCTTCTACCTCGAATCGGCGCAGAAGCGGCCGTGGAAGCCGGAAAGCAAGCAGATGCTCGACTGGCTGGCCGGTGAGGAGGCGAAGCACGCGCAGCTCATCACCGAGCACCTCGAGGACGTGAAGAAGCGCCTGGCCTGGATCCACTACGAGGCGGGCCCGAAAGAGGGGTAATGCCTCGCGGCAGGCCGTCACCTGAGCGGCGGCGCCCGCCGCTGCTTTCGCTTATGCGCCTTGTCGTGTAGCATTTGGAGCATCAAACTGGCCCATCCCTTGACCAAGAAGGCAGATTGGAGTGTCGCCGACATGACTCAAACAGACGCATACGACACGCTGACCGAGAGGCTCGGTTTTCCCGGATCGACCCGCCTGCGTTCCATCCTCGAGATGCTGATGACAAAAGAAGAGGCCGCGCTCGCCGAGGCGCTGCCCGGCAGCATCGCCGAGGTCGCGCAGAAGACCGGCGTCCCCGAGGAACAGGTGCGCGCGAGCCTCGACAGACTGTACTACAAGGGCGTGGTCTTCCCGAAGGGGGACTTCGCGAACCGCGAGTACTACCGCTTCGCGCGCCAGATCATCCAACTCCACGACGCGGTTCAGGCCACCAGCAACCTCGACCCGGAAAAAGACCGCCCGTTCTTCCAGAAGTGGCACGACTTCTGCAAGGAAGAGATGTACCCGCGCATGGCGGCGATGTTCAAAGGGGCCACCACCCGCATCACGCGGGTAATCCCCGCTTACCGCGCCATCAAAGACCTGCCGGACATCCTTCCCGCCGAGAACTTCCACGAAATCCTGAAGGCGCAGGACATCATCGCCGTCGTGCCCTGCTCCTGCCGCTACCGCACGACAGCGGTCGGCGAGCAGTGCGCCCACACGGAAGAGGCGAAGACGTGGCACTGCCTCCAGTTCGGGCGCGGCGCCGAATACGTCATCAACCGCGGCTCGGGGCGCAAGCTGTCGCTGGAGGAGGCGCTCCTGCTCTGCGACGACGTCGAGGAGGACGGTCTTATCCACCGCTGGGCGAACAACGCCAACATGACGGGCATCAACACGAGCTGCCAGTGCTGTCGCGACTGCTGTGAAGAGTACGTGGCGATGGACCAGGGCGGCGTGCCGGTCTCGCAGTGGTGGGAGAAGAGCCGCTACGAGGCCTATCTGGCGTCGCCGGACGACTGCAACGGTTGCGGCCTGTGCGTCGACCGCTGCCAGTTCGACGCCGTGGAGATGGTGGAGACGGATGACGGCCTCAAGGCGGCGATCGAGGCGGAGAAGTGCTTCGGCTGCGGCGCCTGCGTCGTCGGCTGCTCAATGGAGGCGTTGAAGATGAAGGTGGTGCGCCCTCCGGAGTTCATCCCCGGCGTCGTCACCGCATAGGCCGGGTCGCGCATCTGATGAAGACGCACACCCACTACCTCTGGTTCAATACGAAGTCGCCTCGAGAGCTCGTAAACGTGACGGACGACGTGCAGGCGGCGGTCAGGGAATCGGGTGTGCGCGAGGGCCTGTGCCTCGTTAGCGCCATGCACATCACGTCGGCGATCTGGGTGAACGATAACGAACCGGGGTTGTGGCAGGACCTCTGGGAGTGGCTGGAGCAGCTCGCGCCGTTCCGGCCTGACTACCGGCACCACCGCACCGGCGAGACCAACGCCGACGCCCACCTGAAGCGCTCGCTCCTGCATCACCAGGTGGTGCTGCCGGTGACCGACGGCCGGCTCGACCTCGGGCCGTGGGAGCAGGTGTTCTACGCCGAATTCGACGGGCAGCGCCGCAAGCGGGTGGTCGTCAAGGTCATCGGCGAGTAAGCGCCGCTTTTGACGCCAGGCGGGGGCGCGCTTAAGATCGGGGCGCGCCCCTCTTGCTTTCGTTCCGCTGGAGGCCACTAATGGAGCCGGACGACCGATCGAGGCGAAGAGCCTTCATCCAGGCGTTCTTCCTTGCCCTGGCGCTCGCCGCGATCATCGGGCACGCCGTCTACTGGCATATCGAGGGCGAGCTCGCCGAGCTCTTCCGCGACGCGCAGGAAGGCCGCGATCTCTTCCCCGTCCTCTACAACGTCGGGCTGATGCTCGTCACGGGGTCGCTCCTCGGCCTGCTGCTCATCCGTCTGACGGAGGCGCTGGGATACCGCGTGCGCGAGATCCGCCATTTCGAGGAGGACGGCCAGGAGTGATCACCTTCTCCGAGGTGCCCGGCCTCGAGGCAAGCCCCGTCGTTCTCCTGTTCCTCGGGTTCGCGCTGGGGGTGCTCGCGGGATTCGTGGGCGTCGGCGGAGGGTTCATCGTCACGCCGGCGCTGATCGTCATGGGGTTCCCGGCGCCGATTGCCGTCGGCACCGGGCTCGCCCACATCTCCGGCAACGCCGTGGTGGCGACGATGCGACACCGTCAGTTGGGCAACGTCGACCTGAGGCTGGGGGCGCTGACGGTGATCGGCACGCTGGCGGGCGTCGAGGGGGGCGTCGCGCTGGTGAACTGGCTGAAGGACAGAGGCGTGGCCGACGAAGGCGTCCTCTCGGCGTCGCTGGCGCTGATGGCGTTCATCAGCGTGTTTACGGTCTGGGAGACGCGACGTTCGCAGCAACTTATGGCGATGCCGGGGCTCGCCGGCGACATTTCACCGAGGGAGCTGGTGTCGTCGGGGCTGTGGCGCCGCCTGCACGCGCTGCGTCTGTGGCCGATGGTCGACTTGCCGCGTTCGCGGGTGCGCATCTCGTTCTGGGTGCTGATAGTGATAGGGTTCTTTACGGGCGTCCTCGCCGGCCTTATCGGCGTAGGCGGCGGCTTCGTGCTGAACCCGGCGCTGATTTACCTGGTCGGCGTGCCCTCGCACCTGGCGGTGGGCACCGGCCTGCTCCAGATGATCTTCACCGCAAGCTACGGCACGCTGAGACACACCATGAGCGCGAACGTCCTGATATTCGCCTCGCTCCTTCTCCTGATCGGCGCCTCGCTGGGCACGCAGGTGGGCGCGGTGGCGACGGCCTACGTTACCGGGCCCACCGTGCGCCTCGTTCTGGCGTTGGCGGTCGGCCTGGCGGCGGCGGGTACCGCCTTCGAGCTGGCGGACGTTCTGACGGACGAAACCATCGGGGCGCTGGACGCAGCCGCGACAATCACTCTTTTCGGCGGGATCGCCTTTCTCACGGTATCGATAGCGGCGCTGCTCGTCCTCGGGGTGCTGTACCGGCGCGGACGCAGCATTCCCCGCTGGGTGGAGCCTTTGTGCTGCAAGCGCTAGCAGGAGGAAATGATGATCTACTTGTGGGAAACCTTCAACGTGGAGCCGGCGAGCCCCGAGGGGCTGGACAAGTTCGTCACGCTGGCCGGGGAGACGCTGCTACCGGCGTACGAGCGCCTGAGGGCGCGGCTGGCGGCGGCCTGGTACAGCGACATCGAGTGGTTTTGTCAGGTGACGCAGGTGCTGGAGTTCGATGACTTCGCGGCGCTCGGGGAATTTCGCGAGAGAGCGCGGCAGGACGAAGGCTGGGCGGAGTGCGAAAAGCGGCTGGAAGAGGCCGCGCCCGAGCGATCGCGGCGCCTGTTCGAGCCGTTTGCCGTGCCGCCGGAGACGCTGAAGGAGGCATCGGCGCAGAGCCGCGAGACGCCCCTCAAGGTGTACACGGTGGCCGCGATGGATGTTGCCCCGGGAAAGATGGCGCAGCTAAAGCAGGGGATGGAGGCGGCGGCGAAGGCGCTGCCGCTTGTCGCGAACTGGCGCGCAATCACGGGAAAGCAGAACGAGGTGATCGACCTCTGGAAGGGGCCGATGCGGCAGTCGGGGTACGAACCGTCGAACGAGGGAACGAACCAGTTCTTCCGCGGCGTGCGCACGCTGGCGCCGCGGGAACGGCTGTACCCGGTGTTTGCGCTGCCCTACTCGCCGCTCCGCTAGCGCCCGCCTCGCAGGACGGCGGGCCTTTGTTTGCTGCCGGACGGCGCTTGCCCGCCTGCGCAGGCAGGCTTGCGGCCAAGCGCCGCTTCAGCAGACAAACGCCGCGATGCCAGCGGCCAGGCGCCGCTTCAGCAGAGCGGCGACGCAGTCGCTTCACGAGAAACTGCGGGATTCATCACGCAGAGCCCGATTACCGGACACACGCTCTTCGTCATCCGCCTATCAGTTCTCTATGCGTTGACAGTCCAGCCCCTGTTAGCCGCTCGCTCGCACTGTGCGGCACACGTTTTCCAGACGGCCTATCCCCTCGATCTCGATCACGATGCGGTCGCCGTCCTTCATGAACACTGGCGGATCGCGGAACATCCCCACGCCGTGCGGCGTCCCCGTCGCCACGACGTCGCCCGGCAGCAGAGTGAAAGCGCGGCTAATGAAGGCGACAAGCTCCGGCACGCCGAAGATTAACTCCGACGTGTTCGAGTCCTGCATCACTTCACCGTTGAGGAGGGCGCGGATGCGCAAGTTGTGCGGGTCGGCGATCTCGTCCGTGGTCACCAGGACGGGGCCGATAGGGCAGAACGTATCGAGGCTTTTGCCCCGCACCCACTGCCGGTCCCCGAACTGCAGATCGCGGGCGCTGACGTCGTCGAGACAGGTATAGCCGGCGATGTAGTCGTAGGCGTGCTCCGGCGGCACGTTGCGCGCCGCCCGCCCGATTACGAACGCCAGCTCAGCCTCATAGTCCACCTGCTCGGTCAAGGCGGGGTCCCAAACGATCTCGTCGCCGGGCCCGATGACGGATGTCGGGAACTTGGCGAAGATGATGGGACGGTCGGGGATGCGCGCCCCCTGCTCGCGGGCGTGGTCGCGGTAGTTCAGCCCGATAGCGACGACCTTCGACGGATTCGGGACAGGCGCGGCGAGTCTCGTTTCCGCCGCCGGGAGCAGCAGACCTTCCGACAGCAGCAGCTCCCCTTCCCCTGATTCCAGACGCTGCGCCACGTAGTCCGTCAGACGTCTCGCCTCATCGAGCGCCGCGGGCCCCGTCTCGAGCAAGCCCTTCATGTCGGCGCCGGACGGCCAGCGGCTCGCTCCCGCCGCCTTCGCCGCCCGCTCGAGATCGACGATCCATTCGTTCGCGACGGCGCCGACCCGCACCGCGTCCCGCTGATAGAAGTTGCACAATCGCATCTCGGGCTCTCCTCGGCGTTGGGCGAATTGCTACGGGCGAGATTACACTGCGCGCCGGTCCGAGGCAACGGCGATCGGCTCCGCTTTCTTTGTCAGAACGTGACCCAATCCACTTGACTTAGCGCGCTTTCTGTGCATAAAATAGTACAAACCTTAGGTATATTCTCCTCCGGACGACCCCGGGGAGGCAGAAAGGGGAACGGTTACATGGCTGCGATCACGCGTCCAGTGGAAAGAACAGTCACCTGGGTTCAGCACAGCGTTCTCACACGCGCCTGGCTCGACTCATTGCCCGAAAGACTGGCGGAGGTGCTTATAATGCCCTTCGCTTTGTTCCTGCGGGTATCGATGGCGTTCATATTCCTTTGGTCAGGGTTCGACAAGCTGGTGACGGACTTCAGCGCCGCCGGCTTCCTCACCAACGCTACTTCGGGCCCTCTCGGCGGGTGGTTCCAGAGCCTCGGCAGGAACGATCTGGCGCTGGACGTAATCAATCCGTTGGTCATCTGGGGGCAGATACTGATCGGGCTCTCTCTCGCCCTGGGATTGTTCACCCGCTTCGGCCTCTTCTGGGCGGGAGCGATGATGATGATGTTCTACCTGGCGCAGTTCCCGCCCGAGAACAACCCGTTCGTGGATTACCACCTGATCTACATCATTGTGTTCGCTCTGCTGGGGGCGTTGGGCGCCGGCCGCATCCTCGGTCTCGATGCCCTGGTCGAGCGTCTGCCCTGGGTGAAGAAGAACCGGGTAGCAACGATCGCGCTTGGATAAGAAAGGGGACCGCGGGCACAATTCCCGCCGGAGGCCGGCCGCGAAGGCCGGCCTCTTGCTTTGTCTACCACAGCCGCTGTCGCGTTTGCGCACCTTCTGCCGTCTGCCACCGCGCAAAGGGCCTCGCAAGGTGCGCATATCGCCCACTCCCGGTACAATTGCGGCATCATACAGATCCCGGCGGGAGGCACTGAATGAGCGAGCGATTTGCGAACAAGACGGCGCTTATCACGGGCGCTGGATCGGGCATCGGCGCGGCGACAGCGCGACGTCTGGCGCAGGAAGGGGCGAAGGTCGCCGTCGTCGACATCGACGCGGCAGCGGCCGACGTGGTGGCGCAGCGGATCAAAGACGCCGGCGGCGAAGCGATATCACTCGTCGCCGATGTCACTCAGAGCAGCCAGGTAGAGGCGGCATTCCAGGAGACCCTGCGCAGGTTCGGCCGCCTGGACGTAATGCTCGCCAACGCGGGCGTCACGCCCTGCCTCTCCCCCGTCGGCGATTGCCCCGAGGAGTCCTGGCGCCACGTGCTCGACGTCAACCTCACAGGCGTCTACCTCTGTGTGAAGGAAGCTTTGCGCCCGATGCGTCGTCAGAAGAGCGGCGTGATACTGGCGACCTCCAGTGTCGCGGCGCACACCCCGATGCCCGCCGGCATCGAGTACAGCGTCTCCAAGATCGGCGTCGTGATGCTGATCCGTCACGTGGCGGTCGTCTACGGTGGGGAGGGCATACGGGCAATAGCGATCTGCCCCGGATGGGTGGATACCCCCTTCCTGGAACCCGTGTGGGACGCGGTCGGCGGCTGGACGGGGCGGGCAGCGCTACGGGCCAGCGCGCCTCTCGGCCGCATGGCGACCCCTGAAGACGTCGCCGCCTCGATAGCTTTCCTCGCCAGCGACGAGGCCTCGTTCGTGTCCGGAATCGCCTATACCATCGACGGCGCGACGACGGCGGGTACGATGGTGCGCCAGAGCCCGATCATAAGAGGATACCTGTCGATGCGCGCGGGCGTCCGACGCCTTATCGGCAAGTCGACGCCGCGGATGCGGCCGTGACCCTTCAGGCCGAGAAGAGCGGCCGGTTCTCTTAGCGGGCCCCCATCGCACCGTCCCTCAATGCCGCTGACAGCCTGTTGAAGACCCAGAGGCGCCGGAGCTCAGGCTCCGGCGCCTCGCTTCCTCACCTATCGCAGTCGGGATTGCGGCTGCTGGCGGTCACCGGCGGCGCTCGCTACTTGCCGTCGATTCTAGGGCAGGTTCTTCTCTGCCTGGTTCTGCCAGGCGCTATTCGCGTTGAGCTCAGGCGGGCTCCCCACAAACGCGCCTCGCGCGTAGGTGTCACCTTCGAGAGTGTACTTGAACCAGGCTACGTAGTAGCCCTGATAGCCGTTGTTTGCCGTTTGAATTGTGTTGTGGTCCGCCCCTATGAGCGTGGCCTTCGCCGCCGGCCCGGGCACCGCGTTGTACCACGTGACCGCTGCCGACTCCGTGGCGATGAATGTATCGCCCGAGCCCCTGGTGAACCAAATGGGGACTGAGGTCGGCCAGGTGGTCATGTCGGGCACGGGCGTGGACCACCATATCGGGTTGGGCAGCGCGTTGGTAATGGCGCTCTTGAACGTGGCCGGCGACAGCAGAACACAGTTGAGAGTCCCGCCGGCGCCCTGGGAGTGACCGAAAGCGCCCACTTTGTTCGTGGCGAGCTTCTGGTAGAAGATGCTGCCCGAGTCGCTGTTCTTAGCGATCATGTAGTTGGCTCCGGCCAGCATCTCGTAGCCCTCGCCCACGGAGCCGCTGTCGGAGGCTATGATGACGAAGCCCCACGATGCGAGGTGGTCCAGGGTGTCCGCGTACTGAGTCGGGCTTGCGCCGGTGCCGTTGCCCCAGGTCAGGATCGGGTGCAGGTAGCCCCCGGCACCCAGGTTCGTCGGATACCACAGGTGGAAGGCGTTTCCCTGACCGTCGTTCGCGGTCCCCGTGCTAACCGCCCAGGGGCCCTGCGCCTTGTACGTGTTTTCAATCGGTGAACCCGCGGTGTAGTACACCTTCACCGCAACCCAGTCCAGACGGAAGTCGCGGTTGGCGTCTGTGGAGTTGCAGATGAGGCGAACGCGGAAATTCGAGTCGCTCAGCTCGGACGTTGTCCAGGCGGTGCGGCCCCACTTGTCCGTCGAGCTGCCGAGCGTCTTCGAGTGCTCGCTTGTCGATTCTGTGGAGTCCCTCTTTGTGGAAGTCCAGGACGTGCCGCCGTCCCAGGAGAGCTGGACATCCATGCTATTGGTGCCCGTCTTGGAATCGAGCCACCAGTCGAGGCGCACCTCGATACCGTTTATCGTCGATCCGGCGGGCACGGAAATACCGTAGTTGTAGTAGCGGTGGCGGTCCGCGGCGCCGTTTACGTTCTCCGCGTAGCCGCCGGCGTCAGCATATGCATTTGTGGGGTTGACCTCGAAGCCGTTGTTGTCCCCGCCGGTATCCGCGGCGTTCGCGCTCGGACTCTTCAGACCGGTATCTGCCGCCATCGTTGTGCCTGTCGACGAGAACGCCCCAAGACCGGCCACGATGGCTGCCATGAGCAGTACTAACAACGCGCGCCTTCGCATGTACCTTCCTTTCTGTACTCGTTCTCATGCGCGGTTTCCGTAAGCTATGCTTCAAGTCATCTCGGGAGCTTTGGGCTATCCCTGCCTAATGCCGCTCCCCATCCGGGTATCAGGTATCGCCGCGGGTACCTCCTTTCGCTGCGCAATCCCAACCGGGCTGTCGTTTGGGGGCCACACGTGTGGCAGAAGTGGTCAGAATCATCATAACCAACAACTGGCGGCGATCAAGTCCCGCGGGCAGGCCAGTGCAACGAAATTCCACGTCCCGGCGCCAGACCCCGGAGGTGAAAGGTCGGCGAGACCGGCGGCACATGCGCGTGAGGGGAAAGCCCCTGCTATAATACCTTGAAGAGGCCGCTTTCATGGACAGACTGTATCGCAGCTCGGACCAGAGGATGGTCGCGGGCGTGCTCGGGGGGTTCGGCGAGTACTTCGGCGTCGACCCCACGATCATCCGCGTGATCTTCGTCATCGTGACGATAGCGACAGGCTTCCTCCTCGGGATTGTCGCTTACCTCGTGCTCTGGCTCATTATTCCCAGCGAGGATGCGGTCGACCGGCCGATCCGCGATTCGATGCGGCAAAACGTGGAGGAGATGGCGCAATCGGCGCGCAACCTGGGCAGCGAGGTGCAGGCGACGCTCAGCCGCGAAGGCAGAGCAGAGGAGCGAAGGGACCGGCTGCCGCTGCTCGGGCTCATCCTCATCGTCGCGGGCGTGCTGTTTCTCCTCAGCAGCCTCGACCTCCTGCGATGGTTCTATTGGGGAAGGTTCTGGCCGCTCCTGCTGATTATCATCGGCGTGTTCCTGCTCATGCGCCGTCGCTGAACCCGTGCGATGGGGGCGCGGCGACCTTCGGTCCGTTCGAGCCTCTCAATTACGGTGCTTTCAGCCGGCGCAAAGCGATTCCCGAAGGAGAATACCGCTGGTAGAAAAACGAGCATCGGGCGCCCCTCAGACGCTACGCGAGAAGCTGGCGGCGGGCCGCTTTGTGGTGACGGCGGAGGTAGACCCGCCGCGCGGCCTCGATCCGAGGCGCTCGCTCGAAGGGGCGACGCTGCTGACGGAGGCCGGCGTCGACTGCATTAACGTCAGCGACAGCCCGCTCGCGCGCATGCACCTGAGCGCCGTCGTGATGGCTATCATGGTCCATCAGCGCACAGGAACGGAGACGATCCTCCACTTCGTCACTCGCGACCGCAATCTGATGGCGCTCCAGGCCGATTTGCTAGGGGCGCACGCGATGGGCCTGCGCAACATCCTCTGCCTGCGCGGCGACTTCCCCAAAGGCGTTGGATACGCGACCCCTGTCGGCGTGTGGGACGTGAGCCCTGTCGGCCTCATCCGCATCCTGAAGGGGATGAACGAGGGGGTAGACGCGGCCGGCAACCCGATAGGCGAGCGGGCTTCTTTCTTCATCGGCGCGGCCGCCAACCCGATGGCGCCGCTGGAGGTGGAGGAGAGGCTGCTACGGCGCAAGAGGGAAGCAGGGGCCGACTTCCTGGTGACGCAGCCCGTCTTCGACGCGGCGCTGGTCGAAAGGTACCTGCAGGCAGTAGGCCACTTGCGCATTCCCATCATTCTGGGGATCATGCCTCTACACAGCCACCGTCACGCGGAGTTCATCCACCGCGAGATGGGCGGCGTGACGGTGCCGGACGAGGTGCGGGAGCGGATGCGCCAGGCGGGAGACAACGGTCTCGCTGAAGGGATGAGGCTGGCGCGCGAGCTCCTCGGGCAGGTCCGCGACAAGGTGCAGGGTGTCTGCGTGATGCCCTCGTTCAACCGGTATGACGTGGCGGCTGAGCTAATCGGCTGGCTGCGAGGCTAGCCGCAACGACGGCGCATCCTCACAGGTGGAAGGAGAAAACAGTGGCGACGAGAGAAGAGGTAGCAAGCGAATTGCAGGCAGTTGTCGAGCGCGCGGAGGCGCTGGCAGCCCGTCTCGATCAGAAGGACCTGGAGTGTCCGACGTGCGAGGGCGGCTGGACGGTGAAGGAGGTCTTCGCGCACCTCGCATCGATGGGCGGCTCGCCCGGCTTCTTTCTGGCGATGGCGCAGCGAGCGCAATCGGGAGGGGGCAGCGGAGGCGGCGGCCTGGGCGCAGGGTTCGACATCGACGCGTTCAATGCGCAACAGGTGAGCGCGCGCAAGGAGAAGACTCTGAAGGAGCTGCTGGACGAGTTCCGCCAGGGACACGAGCAAGGTATCGCAATGATACGGTCGGCGGCGGACGATCTGTTGAGCAAGCAGATGCCTGACCCGTTTAGAGGCGGAATGTCGACGCCGCTGGAGATGATCAAGGGGTCGTGCTGCGAGCACGAGGCCGCGCACCTCGACGAGGTCGAGGCGGCGCTGAAGCGGTAAGCCGCCGGCAGAGCCTCGTGATCGGCCGTGGAAGCGGATGACGTCCGCGGCCATCTGTGCGGCCGCTGCCGCTTCGCGAAACATTTGCGTCTGTCTTCCCACCCACCGGGGGCGGGCAGGCCCGCCCGCCCACAAGCGCAGTCCCCACCCCACGCCCCACCTATCGCCGGGGAAACGCCGGTCGCCAGTCATCGGCCGCCGAGCGACCGAGCGACTTGCTTCTCCTTCTTGCCGTCCCGGCCTTGCCTTTCCCTTCCCGGCATGCGACAATAAGCGCGGCTGGGCCTGTCCCGCGACAGGCAGGTGGAGGCGGCGCGGTTTTCCACTCAAAGGCCAGTCTTCGACGGCCCCTCAGCGGGCGGCGGTAGCCCGCTTCGTTGGGAGGATGCGGAGAGGAGGAGGTCCCTTCCGGTGGCCCAGGCTACATCAGGGTTGTTTTGCGTCTCCAGAACCGAGGCGCAACGGCCGATTCTAAGAAAGAGAAGGCCGTTGCTGGAAAGAGCCATCGGGTCGAGCAGGAAGCCATGATATCTCCGTCGCGCCCCCTCGACGTCATGTTCCGCAGGCTCCGCGGCCTCGATCTTATCCTCCTCGTGTTCCTGTGGCATGCGGCGCTGGGCATCTTCTTCCTGGCGCTGGTGCAGCAGTACCTCCGGCAGGAGCTGGGCGCCTCGGCGGCGTTTCCCGGATACGCGCTCGCTTCCTACAGCCTGGCGCGGTTTGTGTGGCAGACGCCAGCGGGCTGGCTCGCCGACAGGCTGGGGCGGCGCGTCATGCTCTGCGCGGGCATCGCCATCGGGCTGCCAGCGCTGGCGCTGATGATGGCCCTGCCCAGCAAGCACCTGTTCCTCGCGTTCTCCGGACTCTATGGTCTGAGCGCGGCGACGATGTGGCCCGCCCTCCTCGCGCACGTGGGAGACACGCACGAGCCCGACCGGCGGGGACGCGCCCTGCACTTTCTCAACATGGCGCAACTTCTCGGCCTCGGGTTGGGCACGATGATAGGCGTCTTCCTCGGCGATCTCGTCTCCTACACTTCCGTGTTCATCGCCTGCCTGAGCTTCAACCTCCTGGCGCTGTTCGTATCGCTCCGCCACCAGTCGGCGCCCATGTGCCCTGTGGGCAGGGAGTGCGGTGAAGAGGTGCAGCTTAGCGCCCTTCGTTCGATGCTGCGGCCGGGCGTGATGATACTGGGCGCCATCATCCTATTCCTCAGCCTGGGGATTGCGGTGCAGACGCCGGCCATCGGGACTTACACCGACCAGGTGCTCCGCGTCGAGATGCACCAGGCGGCCTACCTGCTGTTGCTTCCGGGAGCCGTCGCCGTCGTCGTGGCGCTGAAGTGCTCCCACCTTGCCGACCGTTTCGGGCGCCACCTTCCGCTCATTGTCGGACTGACGGTGACGGCGCTATCGTTGTTCGCTCTGACGCTGACGCGCAGCCCCTTCCTGGCGGTGAACCTCGCCGTGCTTGCCGGTCTGGCTTACGCCGTGAGCGTGCCCGCGTGGTGCGCCGCCGCTATCGACGCGACGCAGGTGCACTGTCGAGGCCTGCTTCTCGGCACGCTCGCCACGTTGCAGGGGCTGGGAGGCGCCGCGGGGCAGGCGGTCGGTGGGAAGGTAAGCGAAATGTACGGGCCGCTCGCGCCCTTCCACTTCGCCGCCATCCTGCTGGGTGTCGCGATTCTGCTGACCGTCGTGCACGTACGTCATCAGCAGTTGCAGCGGCGCAAGGTAGAAGCAGCGCCCGTCCGCTTCTGACCGCTTCTCTCGCACTCTCCTCGACGCCCCGTCGCGCAACTTGATCTCCCGCCGTCGATCCCGCATTCTCTTTACATCGGGGAAGCGCTCGAAAGGGACTGTCATGCTACACGAGAGGCTGACGCGCCGCGGGCTGCTGCGGCTGGGCGCAGGCATGGGCATCGCCGCGGGAGCCGGAGCGACGCTTGCCGGCTGCTCATCCAACGGGCCTGAAGAGGCGCAGAGTCCCGCGGAGCCGGCCCCCGGGCAAACGGTGGTGACGGCCGTGCGCGGAAGCGACCTCGCCGCGATGGCGCGCGAGGCCCTCGAAGCCGTGGGCGGTATCGGCGCCATCGTCCACGAGGGCGAGAGCGTTTTCATAAAGCCGAACATGGTGACCCTCGGCTGGGCCAGCATAGGCCGCGACGCCTTCAAGACCGGCGAGTGCACCAAGCCGGAGATACTGGCAGCCGTGGCGGAAGAATGCATCCGCGCCGGCGCCTCGCGCGTGACCATCGGCGATGGCTCGCAGATGTCGAACTTCTCCTGGGAGTACGCCACGACCCTTGACGGCTCGACTAACCTTTATCAAGAGGTCAAACGTCTCAACGCGCAGTACGGAGAGAAGGTCCACCTCGCCTGCCTTGATGTCGACTCGCCTTCGTGGGTGGACGTACCCACGAAGACCTCGCTCGGCACGATTGCCGTCTCAAGCCTCGTCGCCGAAGCAGACCGCGTAATCTCGATACCCGTCCTCAAGACGCACCAGTGGGCGCAGCTCACCCTCTCGCTCAAGAACTTCGTGGGAACGACGCCGCTGGCGCGCTATCAGGCGAAGACGGACGGGACTCTGCCGCGCATCGGCCTGCACCTGGCGGGGATCGAGCAGGTGTTCCTCGACATCGTGGCGGGGGTGAAGCCGGACCTGGCGATAATCGACTGTTCGATATGCGTGGAGGGCGACGGGCCTTCGGCCGGACCGGAGCGAGGCGAGACAGTGGATATGCGGGTCCGAAACGGCTCCTGGCTGCTGCTCGCCGGCACCGACCTCGTGGCGGTGGACGCGACGGCGGCCCGAATGATCAACCACGATGTGTGGACGACGCGTCAGCTCACCATGGCATACGAGCAGGGGCTGGGCGAGATACGCGAGGAGGCGATCCGGCTCGACGGGGCGCGGCTGGAGGAACTGAGAGTCGAATGGGAACCGGCGACTCCCGCCGATCCCACTCAGCTCAGCCGCAGTCACTTCACACCCGCCTACCATTTGGGGATCGCCTAGTCTCCTCTTCCCCGCAGACTCGCCGTACCGCATACTGCAACTGACCCCAGATACGCCTCAATCGCAGGAGGGGCAGAGTGCGGCTCGAGTACAAGTGGATCGTTGGGATCGTCTTCGCGTTCGGCATGTTCATGAACCTGCTGGACGCGACGATCGTTAACGTCGCGCTTCCCACCTTCGCGCGTGAGTTCCAGGCTTCGGCCGCCACCATTCAGTGGATAGTCACCGGCTACCTTCTCAGCCTGGCTGTCGCTATCCCGATGAGCGGCTGGATCGGCGATCGCTTTGGCACCAAGCGCACACTCATGCTGGCGCTGGGAACATTCACGGCGGCGTCCTTCCTGTGCGCACTTGCGGGCCGCGTCGAAGCGCTCATCGCCTTCCGCGTCCTGCAGGGCATCGGCGCCGGAATGCTCACTCCGGTGGGGATGGCTATTCTGTTCCGGGCGTTCCCCCCGCATGAAAGGGCTCAGTCGGCGGCGATAATCGCCATCCCGACAGCAGTCGCGCCGGCGAGCGGCCCCGTGCTCGGGGGCTATCTCGTCGAATACCAGTCGTGGCCCTGGATTTTCCTGATCAATATTCCCGTGGGCGCGCTGGCACTGCTGATCGCCGGCATTTTCTTGCGGGAGGAGAAGCAGGCGCAGCCGGGCCGGCTGGACGTTCCGGGATTCCTGCTATCGGCTTCCGGGCTGGCGCTGCTGCTTTACGCGTTCGCGGAGGCGGGGACGCGCGGCCTTGATGATGGGCGCGTGGTTGCTGTCGCCGCGACGGGAGCGGCTTTGCTGGCGGCGTTCGCGGCCGTGGAGCTGCGGACGAAGATGCCCCTCATCGACGTGCGGCTGCTGAGGGACAGACTGTTTCGCGCCATCATGATCATCTTCCTGCCCGGCCAGGCGGCGTTCATCGGCGCCCTCTTCCTGCTCCCCCTCCTCCTCCAGGCCGAGATGGGTCTGACGCCGCTGGAGTCGGGCCTGGCCACGTTCCCCCAGGCCATCGGCATCGCCCTGATGGCGCAGCCCGCGGGGCGCATCTTTCCGCTCATCGGCCCCCGGCGCATGATCATGTTCGGCACGGCGGGGTTGCTGGCGACGACCCTCGCCTTCCTACTCGTCGACCTGCAGACCGATGTCTGGTGGATAAGGCTGCTGATGCTGCTCCGCGGCTGCGCCTTCGCCTTCGTCATGGTACCCGGTCAGACGACGGCCTACCTCACGATCAGGCCGCAGGAAACGGGCCGCGCCACAGCGATGGGGATGGCTATCCCTCAGGTGGCGGCCAGCTTTGGGGTTGCGCTTATCGCCACAGTTCTCACGGACCGGCTCGTCTATCACGGCGCCCAGCTCGGCAACCCGATGACGCGAGACGGCGCGCTCCTCGCCTTCCACGAAGCGTTCGTTGTTGCCTCCATCTTCCCCGTGCTCGCATTCTTCGCCGCGCTGCTGCTCAGCGACAAGGAAGCGCTGGCCGCGGCAGCGAAGCGACCGGCGCCGCCGGAGCGCCCATCGCTCACGGCTGAAGCAACCGCCGATCCTCCCGGCTGAGGGCGCCCCTGCGCGCCCGCGCGCGCCACGAGGCGAGGCCACCGAACGCGGAGGAGAAGAACCGGGAGTCAGGAAGACTAGCCGTTGGTATCGGCGAGGTATTCGCCGTAACGGACGAGGTGGCCGAGGACCTTTGCCGCCCGTTCCGGCGTCGGATAGACGAAGATCCCCTTCTCCTGCAGCGCCAAGACGGCGGGCGAGCGCCTCCCGGCGGGGGCATCGGCCAGGAGGAGGGGCTTGCCGTAGCGCCACACGCGCTCCACCAGCCCGTCGACGAGGCCCGCTTCTGCCTGCGCCATCGCAGACGCGTGCTCGGCCAGCTTCCGCGTCACCGGGTCCTCGATCCGCTCCGGCGCCGGGCCGGATGGGTAGCCCACACACGATATGCCGAGAACGGCGTCGACCGCGGGCGACTTTAGCAGCGTGCCGAGGCAGAAGTAAGACATGTCGGAGGTGCCCGCCATATCGACCGGGTTGCCGTGCGACCACCGGGGCGGAAGCTGCCTGTCGAGCGTCTCCAGCGTCTCGGGCGGGAGCGTCGCCATCTCCAGGCCGAGGCGCACGCAGGCGTCTGTAGCGACGACGCCGAAGCCGCCGCCGCCGGTGAGTATGGCGACGCGACGGCCGCGCGGCCGTGGCTGCCCAATAAGCGCAACGGCGACATCGAACATCTCGTCGATCTCTTCCACGCGTATAACCCCCGACTGGCGAAAGGCGGCGTCGTGCACCGCGTCTTCGCCGGCAAGGGCCGCCGTGTGCGACCACGCGGCCTGCGCCCCCTGCGGCGTCCGCCCCACCTTCATGACGACGATGGGCTTGCGCCGCGTCACCTCCTTCGCGAGGGTGAAGAAGCGACGGCGGTCCCGCAGCCCCTCGACGTAGGTGGTTATCACCTTCGTCTGCTCATCCTGCGCCAGGTACTCAATGTAGTCCTCCAGGTGCAGATCGGCCTCGTTGCCCGTGCTGACGAACTTGCTGAAGCCGACGCCCATCTCGGCGCCGCGGCGGAGGATGTAGCCACCGAAGTTGCCGCTCTGGGAAACGCAGGCGATGGGCCCCTCGCGTATCGCGTTCTCGCCCACCTCGCCGGTGGTGAAGAGCTTGCTCGCGGTGCTGAAGTGCCCCATGCAATTCGGGCCGACGAACCGGAGCCCGCCCTCGCGGGCGATCCTGACGATCTCGCGCTCCGCCGCCTTGCCTTCCTCCCCCACTTCGCCGAAGCCTGCGGTGATGACGACGGCCGCCTTCACCCCCTTTTGCACACAGTGCTGCATGGCCAGCGGGACGCTCTCGACGGGGACGACGATTATCGCCAGCTCGACGGGACCGGGGATATCGAGGATGCTCGGATAGGCCGGAACACCGAGAACGTCGCGGGCGCGGCTGTTCACCGGGTAGACCTGCCGGACGGCGGCCGAGGCGATGACGCGGCTGAAGATGTTGAACCCCCACTTGCCGGGGGTGTTAGAAGCGCCGATCACGGCGACCGGGCCGGGGTTGAAGATCGACTCCAGCTGCCGGGCAAGAGAAGGACTTTCCATACGCCCAATTATAGCGGGGAGGGCGAATCCGAGCTACGCCGCCGTGTGCACTTCCCCGAGGCAGCCGTTCCTTCGAGAGCGGACGTCCGGGCCAAGGGACAGCGTGCGACGATGTCGCCGTAACATGAGCGCTCTTCTTCCCACCTGCCTGCCTGCAGGCGGGCCCTCCCACCCGCGAGAGATCTTTTCCGGGGACACCCCCTGAAACCCCCGGCAGAGGGGTGCTCCTCTGCACTCCTCTCTTGCCGGACGTCAGGAGATAGCCACGAGACGGATGAAGTTCGTCTCGCCGGCAGGCGCCTGTGGGGCGGCGCCGACGATGACCACGAGGTCGCCGGGCGCGAGCAACTGCCTGCGCCCCAGTTCGCGGTCGATCTCGGCCGTCACCTCCTCGATATGCTCTGTGCCCTCGACAAATAGGGGATAGACACCGCGCCAGAGAGCAAGCTGTCGCGCCATCGCCTCGCGGTCGGTGAGGGCGAAGATCGGCAGCGGCGGGAGCAGTTTCGAGAGGGTGCGCGCCGTCCGCCCGGAGCGCGTGTAGGCGGCAAGAGCGCGGGCATCGACCTCGACGGCAAGGGTGGCGGCGGCGCGTGCGACGGCATGGCCGCGGCCACGGCGACGGGAGACGGGCGCGCTCACGGGGAGCGTCTCCGCCTGCCGGATAATGCGGTCCATGGCCTGGACGGCGAGGACGGGGTAGCGCCCTATCGACGTCTCGGCGCTGAGCATGACCGCGTCGCTGCCGTCGAGCACGGCGTTCGCGACGTCCGACGCCTCGGCGCGCGTTGGCGTGGGGTTGCGCGTCATCGATTCCAGCATCTGGGTGGCCGTGATGACGGCCTTCCCCACTATGTTTGCCCGCTCGATGATGCGTTTCTGCTCCACCGGTACCTTCTCGGGCGACACCTCGATCGCAAGGTCGCCGCGCGCGACCATCACGCCGTCGAACGCGCCGAGGATGCCGTCGAGGGCGTCGAGCGCCTCCGGCCTCTCGATCTTGGCGAGCAGCGGAACCCTGGCGCCGCGCTCCCGCATCAGCCTGCGCGCCGGGTCGGCGTCCCGAGGGCGCCGCACGAAGCTGAGGGCCACCATATCGACCCCTTGCTCCAGCCCGAACCGCAGGTCGTCGCGGTCTTTCGCGGTCAGGGCGGGCGCGTCGATGGTGGACTGCGGCAGGTTGACGCCCTTGCGGGCCGAGAGCACGCCGCCCTGAACGACAACGGTCTCGACACGGTCGGAGTGGACGGCGGTAACGCGGAGCTGGAGCAGACCATCGTTGAGAAGGACGGGATCGCCGGGCCGGACGACCTGGGGGAGCTTCTCGTAGCTGGTGGAGATGACGCTTTCCGTCCCTTCGACGGGGCGCGCGCTTATGTCGAGCCGCTCGCCCGCCTTTAGCCGCACGGGCTTGCCGCCGGCCATCTCGCCCACGCGAATGCGCGGCCCCTGGAGGTCCTGCATCACGGCAACCACGCGCCCCAGCTCGGAAGCGATGCGCCGGACCAGGGCGATGCGACGGCCGTGGGCAGCGCGGTCCTCGTGGGAGAAGTTGAGGCGGACGACATCGACGCCGGACTCGAGCAGGCGTCGCAGCACGGCTTCGTCATCGGTTGCGGGGCCAAGCGTGGCGACAATCTTCGTGCGACGGAACGAGGTCATCCTACTCCTCCAACGCCACGGCTTTTTCCGCCGCCAGCATCGACCATCTGACGCGCTCGATGACGGCGGTTTCCGGCGCCGCGCCCTGAAGGACGCGGCATCCTGCCCGCCCGACCCCCATTTGCCTCTGCCGCCTGTCAGACGACGCGCTCGATGACCGCGGCGATGCCCTGCCCGCCGCCGATGCACATCGTCTCCAGCGCCAGGTGGGCGTCGCGGCGCTCCATCTCGTGGAGCAACGTAGCCATTATACGCGCTCCTGTCGCGCCTACGGGGTGCCCGATGGAGATGCCGGAGCCGTTCACGTTCGTCCGGTCGAAGTCGCTCTCCTTGAAGCCCCACTCGCGGGTCACGGCGAGAACCTGGGCGGCGAACGCCTCGTTCAGCTCGATGAGGTCCATGTCCTTCAGGCTCATCCCCAGGCGATCGAGCACTTTCTTTGTTGCGGGGACAGGCCCGATACCCATATACGCCGGATGGACGCCCGCGGCCGCCCAGCCGAGCAGCCTGCCCATGGGCCGCAGGCCCAGTTCGACCGCCTTCTCCGACGAGGTGACGATGCAGCAGGCGGCGGCGTCGTTCTCGCCGCTGGCGTTGCCGGCGGTGACGGTGGACTCGGGATCGATGCGGGCGCGGATGGGCCGCAGGGCCGCCAGCTTCTCGAGCGATGTGTCGGCGCGCGGGTGCTCGTCGCGTGTCACCATCGTCGTCTCGCCCTTTCGCGACGTGACGGGCACGGGCACCGTCTCGGCGTCGAACTTGCCGGCATCCCAGGCGGCAACGGCGCGCTGATGGGAGCGGAGGGCGTACTCGTCCTGCTCCTCGCGCGGGATGTTGTACTGCTTTCGCAGGTTCTCCGCCGTCTCCAGCATGCCCCCTTCGACGATGTAGCGGGCGCTTCCCGCGGTCACGCGGCCGCGGTCGAGCCGGTCGTAGAGGGTGAGGTTGCCGCGGTTGGGTCCCCAGCGGGTACCGATGACGTAGAACTCGGCGTTGCTCATACTCTCGACGCCGCCGGCGAGGACGACATCGGCTACGCCCGTCTGCACCTCCATGGCGGCGAGGCAGATCGCCTGGAGACCGGAGCCACAGCGGCGGTCGAGCTGGAAGCCGGGCACGTCGACGGGCAAGCCGGCGCGGAGGGCGGCGAGGCGCCCGATGGCGGGGTTCTCGCCGTTGGGGTAGCACTGGCCGAAGATGCAGTCGTCGATAAACGACGGGTCAAGCCCGCTGCGTTCGAGGACGGCGGCGACGACGATGGACGCGAGGGTCTCGGCGTCAACGTCTCTGAGCGCGCCGCCGTAGCGTCCGACGGGTGTGCGCACGGGGTTGCAGATTACGGCGTCAGTCATCGTTGTGCTCCTCTATCGCGTTTTCGGCCGGCGGTACCGGGCGGTATGTCATCGCTGTGCCGGCTTGGACGGTTCTGAGGGTTAAGACCCTCAGCCTCTCAGACACGCAGGCGCGGAGGCCTCGAAGCGCTCTGCTGCGACGGCGCCAACTCGCTAAGCGTCTGCGGCGCCGCCGGCGGCCGCTTCCTGTCGCAGTCGGTACTCCTCACCGCATTCGAGAGGCTCGCCGCGCATGCCGAAGCTGAAGCACTTGTTGCAGCTCAGGCATTTCGCGGGCGCCCTGTCGCCGTCCCGCCAGCGGGCGATGAGGGAGCTCTCTCGAATCAGCGGCCGCGCCAGCGACACCATGTCGGCGTCGCCGCTCTTGATGATCTCGCGGGCTGTCTCAAACCGCCGTATGCCGCCGACGAGCATGAGCGGGATATCGACGGCGCGCCGCGCGGCCACGGCGTCGTCGCGAAAGTAGACGTGTTCGGGGGCCTCGGGCCTCTCGGCGGCGGAGCGTCCCCCAAAGCCGGTGCTGATCTCGACGGCGTCGAGCCCGGCGTCGGTCAACGCCTTCAACGCCGCCAGCCCTTCATCGAGGGTGAGGCCACCGTCAGCCCGGTCGCGCAGCCCGATCTTGACCATGACCGGGTAGTCGGCCCCGACCGCCTTTCGCACCGCCTTCAGCGCTTCGACGGCAAAGCGGCGGCGGTTCTCCGGCGAGCCGCCCCACTCGTCCGTGCGCTTGTTCATGAGCGGCGATAGGAACTGGCTAATCAGGTAGCCGTGGGCGCCGTGGAGCTGGACGGCATCGAAGCCGGCCTCTTTGACGCGGGCGGCGGCGGCAGCGAAAGCCGCGACCAGCCCCCACACCTCATCGCCGGTCATGGCGCGGTGCGGCCAGCGGTGGCCTTCGATCTCAGACGGGGCCAGGGCGACGCCTTCCTTCTTGCTCAGAAGGCCGAGGTTCAGACCGCCGTGCGCTATCTGCACGGCGATGCGCGCGCCGTGATCATGGGCGGCCTGCGCCAGGCGCCGCATCCCGGCGACGTGCCGGTCGTGGGATATGCCGTATTGGCGGCCGGCGGCCTTGCCTTCGTCGGAGACGTAAGCGTAGCCCGTGACGATGAGGCCCACGCCGCCCTCGGCCAGCCCGCGGATAATGCGAACGGAGTCGTCAGTGACCTCGCCGTCATCGGTGGCGGTGCTGTCCCAAGTGGCTGAGCGCATGAAGCGATTGGGGATAGACATCTGTCCAATTGTGAGGGGATCGAAGGGGTCGGGCACGGTTCCTCCTGAGAGACTGAATCGACATGCTGTCCGGTGCGCAAAAGCAGTATACAACGCCGCTGCCGCTATCGTTCAACGATTCCGGTTGCAGTGCTTTATAGAGGTACTGTGCTAAGATTTGGCAAAGCCTTCTCCGGACAGGAGGTGTCGTGATGAAGCTGGAGGGCAAGACGGCGCTGGTGACCGGCGGCGGGGGCGGCATCGGGCGGGGCATAACGCTCTGTCTCGCCGAAGAAGGGGCGGCTGTCGCGGTGGCGGACATCGATCTCGAGCGGGCGCGCGCGGTCGCCGAAGAGGCGTCGAAACTGGGGCCGCGCTGCTTCCCCCTGCAGGTCGACGTCTCCGTGCCGGAACAGATCGACGAGATGATGGCGCGGGCGTTGAAGGAGTTCGGCAAGCTCGACATCCTCGTGAACAACGCGGGGGCCGGCTCCCGTCCGGGACGGCAGACGGGGGAGCCGGAGACGGTCGAAGACTGGGACTACGTATACAAAGTGAACCTCCGCGCCTACTACCTGACGTACAGGGCGATATCGCCGCAAATGATAGAGCGACGTTACGGAAAGATCATCAACGTGGCGTCGATTGCCGGCAGACAGGGCGGCGGCCCCTGGTTCCTCATTCCCTACCGGGCGACGAAGGCGGGCGTCATCAACCTGTCGCAGTCGATGGCGGCGCAGATGGCGCCCTACGGCGTCAACGTGAACGCCGTCTGTCCGGGGATCATCTGGACGAGCATGTGGGAGCAGCTCGCCGCCGAGATCCGGCACGAGATGCCGGGCCTGGAGAACCTGGAGCTGAAGCAGGTCTTTGACTTCGCGGTCTCGGGGACGATTGCGATGCAGAGAGAGCAAACGCCTGAGGACATCGGGCGGGCCGTCGCCTTCCTGGCGTCGGACGATGCGAAAAACATTACCGGGCAGGCGCTAAACGTCGACGGCGGCGCCCAGATGAACTGAAGCCGGAAAGTGGGGCAGAAGTGAAAGCAGCGGTCTTCCACGGCCCGCGAGACGTGAGGACGGAAGACGTCCCCGATCCCGTTCTCCTGCCGGGCGACGTGCTTATTAGGGTCCGCGCCTGCGGCATCTGCGGCTCCGACCTCCATACCTACAAGCACGGTCTCTTTCCCGAGCTGGGCGTCCCCATCGACTCCGGCCGCATTCTCGGGCATGAGTTCAGCGGCGACGTGGCGGACGTGAACGGCGAGGTGCCCGGGATAAGCGTCGGCGATCGCGTCACGTCCATCTTCATGGGGGGCAACGCCGAGCTGGTGCGCATACCGGCGCTCGTGACCCCTGCCGTGTTCCGTCTCCCCGACAGCGTGAGCTACGAGGAGGCGGCGACGGTCGAGCCGCTGGCGAACTCCGTGCACGCCGTCGGCCTGGCGAACGTCGGCGGCGGCGAGACGTGCGTCGTGCTGGGCGTCGGCATCATCGGCCTGGGCATGATCCAGGTGTTGAAGGCGAAAGCGCCGGGCACGATCATCGCTGTCGACCTGTCAGACAGGCGGCTGGAGATGGCGAAGGAGCTGGGCGCGGAAGTGGTCATCAACGCCGCCAGGGAGGACGCCTACGCGCGGGTCATCGATCTCACGGGCTCCGTGCCCATCGGCTGGACGGAGACAGCCGAGCCGGCCGCAAACGTCGACGTCGTGTTCGATTGCGCGGGGGCCGCCATCGGCCAGGAAGGGTCGAGCCTGCAAGAAGGGCTGCGGCTGGTTAAGGAGAACGGGAAGGTGATCGTCGTCGCCGTGCCGGAGCGGCCGGTCGAAATCCAGTCCGCACTGCTCGTGCGCAAAGGGGCGTCGATTATCGGCTCGTGGGCATGGACGCTCGACGAGTTCCGCGAGGCGCTTGCGCTCATCGCTGACAAAAGGGTCGAGCGGCAGTGCCTCGTGACACATGAGTTCCCGCTGGAGAGGGCGAAGGAGGCCTACGAGACGGCCCTCTCCGCGGACGAGTGCATCAAGGTAGTCCTCAAGCCGTAACCGGATCCCGGCGGCGGCTTTGATCGTGAAGCGAGAACCGAGGAGGAGCGGGAGATGGCACTGGACAAAGAACAGCTTCTCACCCTTTACCGGAACATGCTGCGGGCGCGTCGTGTCGACGAGACGATAGTGAAGGGGATCGCTGAGGGGAAGACGGCCTCGTTCTTCCATAGCGGCCAGGGCGAAGAGGCGGTGGGTGTCGGCGGCTGCACGTTCCTGCGCGACGACGACTACGTCTACGCGCAGCACCGCGGGCACGGCATCGCTCACGTAATCGGCAAGGGCGGCTCTCCGCGGCAGTTCATCGCCGAGCACTTCGGGAAGTGCACTGGGTCGTGTCTGGGCATCGCCGCCAACCACTACGTCGAGCCGGAACGCGGCATGCTGGGCGGCGCCGGCACCATAGGCTCCGCCTTTCCCCTTTCACTGGGGTGGGCGCTGGCGGCGAAGAAGAGGGGCGCCGGACAGGTTGTCGTCTGCTTCTTCGGCGACGGGGCATCCAACCGCGGTACCCTCCACGAGGCGATGAACCTCGCGACCCTGTGGAAGCTCCCCATCGTCTACGTCTGCCACAACAACCTTTACGCCCAGTTCATGCCGATAAGGGACGCCTTCCCCAGGGAGGATATCGCCGATATCGCGGCGACCTACGGGATCCCCGGCGTCGTCGTGGACGGGCAGGACGTGATCGCAGTGCACGAAGCCGTGCAGGCGGCGGTCGCTCGCGCTAGGGCGGGCGACGGGCCGTCGCTCATCGAGTGCAAGACGTACCGCTTCCGGGCGCACGCCGAAGGGATACCGGACGTGTCCCACGCCGACCCGCGGCCGCCGGAAGAGATCGAGGCCTGGAAGCGGCGCGACCCCATCAAGCTCTTCGCCGAGAAGCTGGTCCGGCAGGGCGTGGCGACGCAGGAAGAGCTGGACAGGATCGACGCGGAGGCGACGGCGGAGATACAGGAAGCGGAGCGCTTTGCGCTGGAGAGCCCCCTGCCCGAGCCGTCGCTGCTCGACGGGATGCTGTACGCGGGATAGAAGGGGTGAGAGATGAGACAGTTGCCTTATCTGCTGGCGATAAGAGAGGCCCTGGCGGAAGAGATGGCGCGAGACGAGTCCGTCTTCGTGCTGGGAGAGGACGTCCAGCAGGGCGCCTTCTTCATCACTACAGGGCTTATGCAGCAGTTCGGCCCGGAGCGGGTGATGGACACCCCCCTCAGCGAGACCGCCGTCGCCGGCGCCTGCGTGGGGGCGGCGATGGCCGGCTACCGTCCCGTCGCCGACTTCATGTTCGCGGATTTTATGTACATCGCCGGCAATGAGATCATCAACAACGCCGCCAAGTGGCGCTTCATTCACGCCGGGAAGGTGGACCTGCCGCTGGTGTTCCTCGCCTGCATCGGCGGCGGCGCCCGGCTGGGGCCGGAGCACTCGCAGTGCCCCGAGTCCTACATCATGCACGTTCCCGGCCTCAAGCTGGTCGTGCCATCGACGCCGTATGACGCGAAGGGGCTGATGAAGTCGGCGATCAGGGACGACAACCCCGTCGTCTACTTCTATCACAAGCGGCTTTTGGGCGTGCAGGGCGACGTGCCCGAAGAAGACTACACGGTGCCGCTGGGCGTGGCCGACGTGAAGCGCGAGGGGACAGACGTCACGGTCGTTGCCACGTCGGCGATGGTGCACGCCGCGCTCGCCGTGGCGGGCGAGCTCGAGGGTCGCGTGAGCGTGGAAGTAATCGATCCGCGAACGCTGGAGCCTCTCGACATCGACACCATCGTCAGGTCGGTGCAGAAGACGGGACGTCTGGTGATCGCGGACGAAGACACGAAGCGGTGCGGCGTGAGCGCGGAGATCGCGATGCAGGTGATGGAGCACGCGTTCGACGCGCTGGACGCGCCGATACAGCGAGTGGGAGCGGCGAACCTGCCAATAGCGGCGGGGTACATGGAGCAGTACGTGCTACCGCAGCCGAAGGACCTCGTGACAGCGATCGAAGCCGTGACCGGCCGCGCCTAGCGAGTCGATAGACCCCCAACTGGGGGAGTTCAGAGGGGGTTCTCCCCTCTGACGGGGGTCTGGGCCCGCCTGCCGGCAGGGCAGGGGTGTCCCCCAGATCCCCAGAAAACGCCTGTGGGCGGGTGGGTGGGAAGATCGGCGCCCATGTTGCGGCGACCACGCCCAACGCCGCCCACACGCACGCGCGCCGGGCCGGAGCAGAAGTCAGCGAGATCAATTGGGTGGGCCGTAAGGCCATGGGCAAAGTCGGAATCATCGCTAACCCGGCGGCGGGCAAGGACATCAGACGGCTCGTCGCGTATGCCGGCGTCACCAGCAACCGCGACAAGATCAACCTGCTCAAGCGCATCATCCTCGGCATCGACTCGACCGGCGTGGGCGAAATCGTCATCGCCCCCGACTACTGTGGCCTCGGCGAAGCGGCGCTCGCCGGCCTCCCTGCCGACGGGCTGCGAGCGCAGACGTCGCTGCTCGAAATGCCGCTCACTGCCACTCACACCGACTCCACAGCGGCGATGGCGCTGATGCGCAAGCGCGGCGTCGACTGCGTCGTCACTCTGGGCGGCGACGGCACGAACCGCGCCGTGGTCAAGGGCGACCGCTCCATCCCGCTCGTCCCCGTCTCCACCGGCACCAACAACGTCTTCCCTCTCATGGTGGAGGCGACGACGGCCGGAGTGGCGGCGGGCATAATCGCGATGGGCGCCGTCGACGTGGAGGAGGTGAGCAGCGTGCACAAGCGGCTGCTGCTCCTCGAGGATGGCGCCGAGCGGGACATGGCGCTCATCGACGCCGTCGTGCTCGACCAGCCGTTCGTCGGCTCGAAGGCAGTGTGGGACATGTCGGAGGTGCGGGAAATCGTCTGCACGCGCGCGGAGCCGGGGACGATGGGGCTATCGTCCATCGGCGGCTGCCTTCGCGCTGTCGGGCCCGACGACGACTGCGGGCTTCACCTCAGGATCGGGAGCGGCGGCGAGCGCGTCCGGGCGCCTGTGCTGCCGGGCGTCGTGGGGGAGATCGGCGTAGAGGCGTGCGCTGTGGTCGCTCTGGGCGAAGAAGTAGCGGTGGAGACCACGCCCTGCCTCATCGCGCTGGACGGCGAGCGCGAGGCCCACGTCGCGGCGGGGCAAGACGTCAGGTTGCGGCTACAGCGCGACGGCCCGCGCGTCATCGACGTCGTCAAGACGGTGAGGCAGGCCGCCGCGAAGGGCTTCTTCCGCAGGTAGACCGTTTATCGAACGAGGGACTGAAATGGCTGAATACATAGCGATCCCGAAGCTGGGCATGACAATGACTGAGGCCACGCTCGTCGAGTGGAAGGTGGCCGAGGGCGACCACGTCAATAAGGGCGACGTCGTTCTCGTCATCCAAACGGAGAAGACGCTGTGGGACGTGCAGGCCGCGGCATCGGGCTTTGTGCACATCCTCGTGCAGCAGGACGTGAAGGCGGCCGTCGGACGCGTCGTCGGCCTGATAGCGGCAACGAAGGAGGAGCTGGAACAGTTGCAGAAGGAGCCGCCGAAGGAGCTATACACCACAGGCGCCGCTCCTCCAGCGAGAGCGCCTGCCGCAGCCGGCGCAGGAGCGGCAGCGCCGCCGCGCGCCCCGGGCGAGCGGGTAGCCGTGTCGCCGCTGGCGCGGAAGCTGGCAGAGGAGCACGGCATCGATGTGACGGCCATAGCCGGCACGGGGCCAGGCGGCCGCATCATCAGGGAGGACGTGGAGGCGGCAATCGAGGCGCGGGCGCGCGAGATCGAGATCGCCTACCAGGGGCGGCGCGTGAAAGGGAAGACACCGCTCCGGGGCATGCGCGCCGCCATCGCCGAGCACATGCAGCGCAGCCTCGCGGTCTCGGCGCAGCTTACGTCGATGGGCGAGATCGACGCCACGGAGCTGGTCAAAGCGCGCAACGAGTTGGTGAAGCGGGAAGCTGACCTGGGCGTCCGCATCTCCTACACCGACATCCTGATCGTCGCCGCCGCCAGGGCGCTCCTCGACAACCCGATCGTCAATTCCAGCATCATCAACAACGAGCTCGTCACCTGGGAAGACATCAACATCGGGATGGCGGTGGCGCTCGAAGAAGGACTCATCGTGCCCGTGATCAGGGACGCCGATAAGAAGTCGCTCATCGAGATAAGCCGGGAGGCGTCGTCGCTGGCGGAGAAGGCGCGGTCGGGAGCGCTCCTGCCCGACGACGTTGCGGCGGGCACCTTCACCATCACTAACCTGGGCGCGTTCGGCGGCGGATGGGGCTTCGGCACGCCGATCATCAACCAGCCGCAGTCGGCCATCCTGGGCACGGGCGCCATCGTCGAAAGAGCGATCGTCCGCGACGGTCAGGTGGTGGCGGCGCCGGTGATGACGTACAGCTTCACGTTCGACCACCGCGTCATCGACGGGCTGCCGGCGGCGCGGTTCATGGCGCGGCTGACGGAACTGCTGGAGAACCCAAAGCTCCTGCCGCTCGACGTTTGAGAAAGGACGGGCCGTGGAAGAGAGAGACATCGTTGTTATCGGTAGCGGGCCGGGCGGGCACGCGGCGGCGCTGCGCGCATCGGAACTGGGGGCGAGCGTAGCCATCGTCGAGGCCGATTTGCCGGGCGGCAACTGCGTTAACTTCGGCTGCCTGCCCAACACAGTGATGCTGGAGACGGCGCGGGCGCGCATCGAAGCGCAGGATCTGGCGCTTGCCGGCGTGCTATCGTTGGGCGAAGGCGCAAGCTTTGCGCGGGCGGAGGCGCGCAAGAACCGTATCGTCGGCGGCATCTCCCATGGAATCCGGAACCAGTTGCGCGGCCGCGGAATCGAGCTGATCGAGGGGGTTGCGCGGTTCGCCTCGCCGCGTTCGGTGGTTGTCAGTCTTAAGCAAGGCGGCGCCGTCGAGCTCTCCGCGCGCGCCTTCGTCATCGCCACGGGCGCGCGCCCGCAGCCGCCGCTCGTCCCCGGTTACTCCGGCGAGGTGCTGGTGATGGACCAGGCGCTGCGCCTCCCCGAAGCGCCGTCGTCGGCCCTCTTCCTCGGCGGCGGGCCAGAGGGGCTGGGCTTCGCTCTGGAGCAGGCGTTCGTCCTCGCTGTTTTCGGGACGGCCGTCACAGTCGTGGACGAAAGCGACGATCCCCTGCCCGGCGCCGACCGCGAGATGCTCGACTATCTGCTCCAGGCGCTTGCGGCAGCAGGAGTGCGCGTCATACTCAACGGCACGGTCAAAGAGGTGAGCGGCAACGGCGCCGCCTGGGAAGCGCTGGTCGCCGTCGAAGGGATCGGCGACGAGCGGGTTGCGGCGGAGGTCATCGCCGCGCCCGACTGCCGTCGGCCGCACTTCGAAGGGCTGGGGCTGGAGGAGGCGGGCGTGAGCGCGGCGCCGGACGGCATCAGCGTCGACGCCGCCTGCCGGACAAATGTGGAGAACATTTTCGCCGTCGGCGACGTCACGGGCCGGCCCATGTTCTCGAACGCCGCCATGCTGCAGGGCCGCGTTGCCGCCGAGAACGCCCTGGGGCTGGCTTCGCGCGTGCGTCTTGGTGCGGTGCCCCGCGCCCTTCACACCGAGCCGGAGCTGGCGTGGGTGGGGCTGAACGAGGCGCAGGCGCGAGAGCAGGGGCTCGACGCGCGGACGGGGATGGCAGACCTGGCCGCAAACTCGAGCGCCGCGGCGCGCGGCCGGGCCGAAGGAGCCGTGAAGCTGCTGGCGGGACCGGACGGCGAGGTACTGGGCGTCCACGTGCTCGGGCCGGGCGCCGGCGAGCTCATCGGGCTGGCGGCGCAGGCGATAGCTCTGGAGAACACTGTCGACGAGCTCGCCGACATCGCGCACTGGCACCCGTCGCTGAACGAGGCGCTCGTCGAGGCCGCCCGCAACCTGCGCTAGCGAGGGTTCGCTCCACGTCCGCCGCCAAGCCGGGCATCCCCAACAGACCGCCATCTTCTCTTACGGCGATCGCATGCGGGCGCGCGCGGGAAGAAGGGCGAGGCCCGGCGCAGCCAGCAGACCCACGGCGCCCAGGCACACGATGAGACTGGCGGCGACGCTCTTCCACTCGTCGCCCAGACGCGAAGCGGCGTCCGAGAGGAGGGCGGAGCGTGGGGTGCGCACGTGGACGCTGAAGCCGGCGGTGCCCTCCAGCGCCTCGCCGTTCAGCGCTGCCGAGGCCACCGCCATCTCCGCCGGCGCCTGCCGCATCTCTATCTCCAGCGGCTCCTCGGGAATAAGAGTCACGTGGAAGAGCCGCCCCTTCGCCCCCTCGATATGCCCCGTCTCGATACGGTTCAGTCCCGGCTCCACCGAGAACCGTTCGCTGGATGCCAGCACCGTGCCGTCGCCGTCTACAACCGCCATCTTCGCGAGCGCGTCGCCGCGCAGAACGCTGAAGCTGATGGCGCGAACGTCGTCGCGGCTGGAGAAGAACGAGAAGGCGAAGATGTCACCAGCATTGACGACTTGCGGCGTCGACCCTTCCGGAAACGTTTCAACCGCTACCTCTCCGCCGACCGTGAACACCGCTGCGAGATAGCCGCCGAGCGAGAGGAGCAACGCCGGCGCCAGAAAAGGCGACGGCGCGTATGCAGCCGGCCGCATCCGCTGGAGCCACAGCCACGCGAGGGCCGCCACCCACGAGAGGCCGCCGAGCCAGAAGAGAATCGTCGTCAGGGGCTCGCGCGGCACGGCGTGTTCGAGCGGTGGGAAGTTGAGCGCGCGTTCGGTAAGGGGCGCGAACAGCGCCGACCCCAGCTCGTTGCCGTGCTCGAGCGTGAGCGCGAGGGCGTACGCGGTCGCTGCGAGGTAGGGGAGCAGGAAGACACGCCTCTGGGGCACGGCGAGGGCGAGGGCGCCGACCATGAGTATCGACCGCTGCGGGTTCCAGTCGGGGAAGAAGTAGATGAGGGCATGGACGGCGAGAAACGAGTAGACCAGCATGGGGAACGCTTGGCCGGCGGGACGGCGCCGCTGAACGAAAAGGAACGCCACCAGCAGCGCGTAAAGGGCTGCGAACAGCGCGATATCGCCGCGCTCCGCCTTGCCGGTCTGCGTGCCGAACAGCCCGTAGTCCCAGAAGAACGACGTCCAGAGAAAGGGTAGCACCAGCAGCGCGAAGGTGGCGCCGCCGGCGACAGCTATCGCCGCCTTTTGCCGGAGACTTCGGCCGAGGACGAGGGCGAACGGCGGGACGAGAAGGATCGGGGTGAGCTTTGTCGCCGCGCCGGCTGCGAGGGCGGCGGCGGCCGCGAGCGCCAGCAAGAAGGTCTCCCGCTGTTTCCCCGCGTTCGTTCGCTCCAGCGCGTGCTTGCCCAGCAGCAGGGCGAAGACGGCAGCCAGGAAAGCCCAGGCGTCGTTCTGCCCCATCAGAAGCGCGTAGAGAATGACTGCAGGGTTCACGAGCCAGAGGAGGGCGGCCGTCTCGCCGCGCCGGTCGTCGAAGAGCCGCAGCATCACGAGGGCAACGAGGACGTAGACGGCGAGGTAGGGAAGCTTGAGCAGGAAGGTGACAGGAACGTCGCGGAGGACGGTATCGAGCGTGGTGTGCTGCCAGCCGCCGACGTTGACCAGATCGAGCGCATCGAGGAGACCGAGCCAGGCGGCGTTGGGGTAGTAGAAGAGGGGGCCGTAAGGGCCGCCGGAGAGGCCCGTCGGCAGGACGCCGGTAGGCTCGTCGGCGAGGGCATGGTAGAAGTTCGGGTGGTCGGTGAGGATGAGTGACGTGTTGAAGGTGCTGAGGTAGAAGTCGCCGTGGCCGGAGATGGGCAGCAGCAGGGCAACGACCACCGCCGCGACGGCCACCGCGACGAGTCTTCCGCGGCCCCACCGGCGCGGGCACGTCTCCTCCGCCCGGGCCATGTCATCGTCTGCCTGCATTCCGTCGCGTTCAGTCGCCGGCCCAGACGGGCGGGTGGCGGTTGGCCCAGGGACGCGCCTCTTCGAGCTGGGCGGCGAGCCGGAACAGGGTCGCCTCGTCGCCGAAGCGGGCGACGAAGTGGGTGCCCACGGGCAGCCCCTCGGCGTTCCAGTACAGTGGCACCGACATCGCGGGCTGGCCGGTCACGTTGCAGATGGGCGTGAAGGGGACGAATTCACCGGCGCGGATCATGCCCAGCAACGGGTTCTCCGGCGGCGAATCGAACGAGCCCAGCGGCACCGGCGGCTCCGCCAGCGTGGGCGTCAGCCAGAGGTCGTAATCGAGGAAGAAGCGGGCGATGTCCCGCGCGACCCGCTGGAGGATCCCGACGGAAAGCACGTAGGCAGGCGCGCTCTGCAAACGTCCCTGCTCGGCGAGCGCCCAGGTAAGGGGCTCGAACTGGTCCGGCGTGGGCACGCGGCCGGTGAGGAGGGCTACGCCGTCGATGTTGGCGGCGCAGCCGGCGGCCCAGAGGACCATGAAGGCGGGCGTCAGCGCCTCGATATTAATCTCCGGCGCCCCTTCCGACACCTCGTGGCCGAGCTCCTGACAGAGGGCGGCGGCGTCCTCGACAGCGGCCGCACAGTCGGGGTGGACGTCGGCGCCGGTGAGCGTCTTCGTGGTGAAGGCGATGCGCAGCCGGCCCGGGTCGGCGCCCACCTCTTCGATGAACGGCCGCGCGGGCGGCGGCGCCCAGTAGGGGTCGCCGACGTCGGGGCCGCACGTGGCATCGAGGAGGGCGGCGCTGTCGCGGACGGAGCGGGTGACAGCGTGCTCGACGACGAGGCCGCTCTGGATGTCTCCGAGGTCAGGGCCGAGAGGGTTGCGCGCGCGGGTGGGTTTCAGGCCGAAGACCCCGCAGCAGGAGGCGGGAATGCGTATGGAGCCGCCGCCGTCGTTGGCGTGCGCCATCGGCAGGACGCCGGAAGCGACCGCGGCAGCCGAGCCGCCGCTGGAGCCGCCGGTAGTACGGGTCGTGTCCCAGGGGTTGCGGGTCGGCCCGAAGAGCCGCGGCTCCGTTGTGGGGAGGATGCCGAGCTCGGGCGTGTTCGTCTTGCCGACGATTATGAGTCCGGCCTTCTTGAGGCGGCATACGAGCTCGCTATCGTGGTCGGGGACGAAGTCCTTCGTGAAGGCGGAGCCGCTGGTAAGCGGGACGCCGGCGTAAGATGCGATGATGTCTTTAAGAAGATAGGGCACCCCGGTGAAAGGGCCCTGCGGAAGGGGGCCTTCGGCAGCCTGCCGCGCGCGATCGTAGAGGGGTAGGATGACAGCGTTCAGTTGTGGGTTGACGCGCTCGATGCGCTCGATCGTCGCGTCGACGAGCTCAATCGGCTTCACCTCTTTGCGGCGGACGAGATCGGCCTGGGCGGTGGCGTCGAGCGAAGTAAGGTCGGACATGGTACCTCCTTGGATGCTTTGCGGATGCGATGCCCTCGGCCCCCGTGCGTTGAAAAGCGGAGGCGCCCTGGTCTCCGAGAAGCGCCGCAGTCAGGACCCCGTCCACCGCCGCAGACAACGGTGGCGCGAGAAGCCTCAGCTCTTAGCGCAGGGCAACGGCCAGCCGCCGCGACGAGGAGCGATGCCTCGCGCTACGTTCTCCCGCCGCCGCCTAGTGCCGGTCCGTCAGGTACGTATCGACGCCCAGCCAGCCCCAGCTCCCCATACCCGCCGAGGTCTCCGGCCCGTGGACCCAGTCCCAGTAGGCGACCCAGCCCTGCGAGGTCGTGGTGTTGATCTGCGGGCCGTGCTCGCGCATCATTGCGCGCTGGGCCTCATGTATGATTTCCCGCCGCTTCTCAGGGTCGAACTCCGAGCGCTCCTTCCACACCCATTCGTCCATTTCGGGGTTGTTGTAGCCAGCGAAGTTGAAGCCGGCGGCGCCCTTACTGAACCAGTTGCCCAGCGGCCTATCGGGCTCGACGTAGGGGAGGTTTATGTACCAGGTCATCTGGAAGTTGCCCTGGTACAAATGCTGCGCCAGGTAGACGCCGAGCTCTTTGAGCTGGAGGTTGCAGTTGATCCCGATCTTCGCGAGGTGCTCTTTGACCACCTCGGCGTACTTGGCCATGTTGGTGACGTTCTCCACCGGCACATCGACGGTGACGCCGTCGCCGTAGCCGGCCGCCTCCATGAGCTGCTTTGCCTTCTGGAGGTCGACCTTGTAGAACTCGCGCAGTTCTTCCTGGGGCAGCGCCCAGTACTTGAGGTCGGCGACTATCGGCCCGGCGAACTTGCCGTCGCCGAACGCGATCTTGTCGATCAGGTCCTGCCGGTCTACCGCCAGGTCGACCGCCTCCCACATTCGCTTGTCCACGAAGGGGGGCCTGTCGACGCGCAGGAGCAGCGTCGGGTGCCAGAAGTTGTCCGACTCGCGAACGATGACGCCTTCTATCTTCTTGAGGTCCTGCACCTTCAGCTTGTCGAGGGCGGCGGTCGTGTAGTCGTGCTGCTTGGTCTTGAACGCCTGCAGCAGGGTTGAGGGATCGGTCACGATGATCCAATCGCGGCCGTCGGTGTAAGGCAGGCCTTTCATGTAGAAGTCGGGGTTCCTGTCGAGGATGACCTTCTCTGCCTTGACGAAATCGCGCAGTATGAAGGCGCCGCAGCCGACGGCGTGGTGCTGGAGGTCGCCCCACTTCTCGACCGCCTCGTGCGGCACGATGGCGTAGCTGGGGTTGCCGATCTCGTCGTAGGCGGGCGCGTAGGGGCGCGTGGTTACCAACTGGAAGGTGTACTTGTCGGTCGCCTCGAAGCTGGCGGTGAAGTCGCGCAGCAGTTGCTTATCGTTTTGCGAGGCCGGGTCGTCGCGGCGTCGCGTCATGCTGTAGACGATGTCATCGGCCACGACTTCGCGGCCGAACGTCGGGTCGACATCATGGAACTTGATCCCCGGCTTGAGCTTCCAGATGTACGTGACCTCGTCGACGCGTTCGTAGCTTTCTGCCATCTGGAGCTGCGTGCTCTGATCGCGGATGTCGACGCTGTACATGAAGCCGTGGATGTTGCCCGCGACCCAGTAGCACGTGACGCAGAGGTGAGGGTCGAGACCGCCGGGGTCGGCGCTCAGGCCGAGGATGAGGCGGTCTCCGTATCGCGGCGTGCCGTAAGGGCGTGGCGTGGCCGTCCCCTCGGGCGCCGGCGTCCCTTCCGCTGCGGGCTCTTCTTCGCCGCCGCCGCAGCCAGCAAGGGCGACGCCTGCTCCCCCAAGCCCGACAAGCCCCGCCTTAAGCGCCCTCCTCCGGGAAAGACGTTGCTCAGAAAAACGACGCCAGTACGGGGAAGACTCCATGGTAATCCTCCTTTGTCTTCCGCTGCTCGAAAGGCCGGACTTACGGGCAAGTATACTCTCACAGACGTGAGGGTCAATGGTGGGAGAGGCTATCGCCGCCCTGCTGTGTTCGCTGCCGCGGCCGTCAACATAAACGCTTTTCTTCCCACCCACCCGCCCACAAGCGTCTTGCCTCTCAGGGGCACATCCCCTGAAACCCCTGCCTGAGGGGGACAATTCCCCCTCAGGGCTCCCCCTTTTGCCGGCGACTCCGGCCAGCCGATATCGGTTGAACGAGCGTGTAGGGTTCTTTAGACTGGACGGTAGAATCAGAAGGAGAGACACTTGGCCATCGAGCGCCCGACGGAGAAAGACCGCATGCAGGCGTCGGCGGCGAACGTCGAGAAGATGCGACGGTTCGCGGAACGCTACGCCGAAAAGGCCGGCGCTTACCTGCACCCCGACCCCGCGATCACGGAGTACCTCGTAATCGGTCTCGCCAAACACATCGACGAGGTGGGCCGCCCGCTTTGCCCCTGCAACTTCTACGAGGACAAGGCGGAGGAGGCGAAGTCGAGCGTGTGGTCGTGTCCCTGCGAGGAGATGCAGCGCTTCAAGTACTGCCACTGAATGCTGTTCTGTAATTCGGAAGGTCTTCCGATAACAGAGCACCTGCCGGAGGGACACGAGGGCCGCGAGATATACGGCGTCATACTGGACCCGCACCCCGATAAGGGCCGCGCGATGCACCGCGTGGAAGAAAGGCGCGGCCACGACCTGCACAAGGGCCACAGAGAGCAGGCCTGACTACAGATAGCGCTCGAACCAGTCCAGCGCCTCGCGCACGGAGCGCTCGAAGCCGTCCCCTGAATAGACCTCGTAGTGGCGTATCCCCTCAATGACGACGAGCTTCTTCGGCTCCAGCGCCCGCTCGTAGACCGCTCGGAACTCGTCGGCGGGTGTCGTCTCGTCGCGTTCGGCGGCGATGAGCAGCAGGGCGCGCGGCGCGATTCGCTCGACGACCTCCTCCGGGCTGTACTCCAGCGTCGCCTCCGCCGTCTCGAGCGTTATCTCGGTCTTGAGCTGCGGCAGGGCCTTCGACGCCTCGTTGAAGAAGGCAACGGAATCGGGGTCGCTCAAGACGAGGAAGGGGTCGATCTTCGCGCCGTGGCCGGTTAGCACGCGCTGGCGGCGGTCGGCGGCGATTACCTGGTCGACGAGCGCCCGCTGCTCCGGCGTCGCGCGCGAGAGCATGCGGCGGCCGTCGCCGAAGCCCACCTGCGCCACGACGCACTTCGGGCGCGGATCGATGCCGGCGACGTAGATGACGTTCGCGCCGCCGAAGCTCGTGCCCCAGAGGGCGATGCGCTGCGGGTCGACTTCGTCCTGCGTCTCGAGGAAAGTGATGCTGTTGCGGATGTCGGCCACTTGCTCCAGGGGGATGAGGCGTCCGCGCTCGCCCTCGCTCTCGCCGAAGCCGCGGTAATCGAAGGCGAGGGCGGCGTAGCCGGCGGCGGCGAAGCGGCGGGCGTAGTCGGGGAGGATGAGCTCTTTGATGCCGGTAAAGCCGTGGCATAGGAGCACGGCGGGCAGCCGCTCGCCGGCAGGCGCGCCGTCCGGCGTGTAGAGGACGGCGCTGATGCGCGCCCCCTGCGAATAGTACTCGACTCTTCGTTCCATTGTCCGTCCC
Organism: Dehalococcoidia bacterium; assembly: GCA_030018455.1. NCBI lineage: Bacteria > Bacillati > Chloroflexota > Dehalococcoidia > Dehalococcoidia bacterium. The sequence continues at coordinate 187,955 of JASEFU010000002.1, read as the reverse complement.
TCGAGGCCGGGGACTAGATTTCGTGGCGGAATTCGCTGTACAGCCGGTGGATGTTAACCCGCGCCCGCTCCGGCTCGCCCCACGACGCGAATTCGCCCAGGCGCAGCCCCTGCGCCGCCTCCCGCTCATCAAGGCCCCGGTTATACGCCCGCCGCGCCTGTCGCCGCACCAGCGCCAGGTACCGGCGCACCGAACGCAGGTCGTCGAGGCCGCCCACGGGGCCGTGCCCGGGAACGACGGCGTCGATCTCCATCTCCAGCAGGCGGTCGATGACGCGAATCCACTTGCTGATGTGCCCCTCGAAGGCGACGGGCGTGACCCAGAAGAACGCGAGGTCGCCGGCAAAGAGGACGCGCTCCTCCGGCAACCAGACGGCGATGTCCCCGACCGTGTGCGCCGTCCCGAAGTGCAGCAGCTCGACGCGCCGCCCGCCGAGGTGGAACGTCATCGACCCCTCGAACGTGACATCGGGAAGACGCACCGGAACGTCGCGGATCTCGTCACAGAACTGCGGCACCATCTGCAGAAAGTAGTCGGGCAGCCCGAAGCGCTCGATTTCGACGCGCGCTTTCGCGTGGGAGATGATGCGGCACTCCGGATAGAGGCAGTTGCCGAGCGTGTGGTCGATATGGTGGTGAGTAAGGACGAGTTGCCGCGGCGCCTTCTTTGTAACGCGGCGGACGGCGGCCCGGAAAGCGCGGTTCATCGACGGGGTGAAAAGGGTATCGACGATAAGCGCGTCGTCGTCCCCCAGGATCAGGCCGGCGTTGCTGATGCAGTAGCCGCCCGTCGCCTGGACGTAAGCGAAGACACCGTCGGCCACCTCCACGAGCCCGGTTTCCCATTCGCGCGGCGCTTTCATCGCGGTCCTCCTTCGATACTACAAGTGCGTGACGATGCCGTCGACGACAGGCGTTCCCGCTGCAGAGAATCCTCTCACCGACGCCTGAGGCCCAGCATCTCCCTTGTCTCATCGGTGCTGGCGATCTCGCGCTCGGCCAGCTCAGCGATCCGCCTTGCCACTTCCACCTGCTCCCAACTGCCCTTCGCCAGCCTCCCCCCGGGGACGCGGATGTTGTCCTCCAGTCCCACCCGGATGTGACCACCCATGATGGACGCCATGATCGCGGCGGGGAACTGATTGGGACCGACGCCGCACGTGGACCAGGTCGCTCCCTCGGGCAAGAGGCTCTGCATGTGGACCATGTTCATGGGGGAAAAGGGGACGCCGCCCGCGACTCCGAAGACGAGCTGGAAGTGCAGGGGCTCGACGAAGATCCCCTGCTTCCTGACCAGAAGTACGTTGTAGATGCCCCCGAAATCGTACGCTTCGCATTCCGGCTTGACGCCGTTTTCCCTCATGGCGACGGCGAAATCGACGAGCATCTTGAAGGTGTTCTCGAAGATGCTCTCGCCGTAAATCTTCCCGGTCTTGTGATCGGCAATGGCGAAGTTCATGGAGTTGGTGTTGAGAGAGGCCATCTCCGGCTTCATTTCCACGATCGGAGCGATCCGCTGCTCCGGCGTGATTCCCCACGCCCCGATGGCCGAACTCATGTTGATGATCAGCTCAGGGCAGCGGTTGCGAATGGCGTCGATCGTCTCCCGGATCTGCGGGATGTCGGCGGTGGGAGCGCCGGTCTTCGGGTCCCGGACATGAATGTGGACGATGGCCGCGCCGGCCTTCCAGCATTTGTAGGACTCTTCCGCGAACTCCTGAGGCGTATACGGGACCGCGGGGTTCTGCTCTTTTCGCGTGGCGGCCCCGGCCAGCGCGGCGCTGATGATCACCTTCTCCACGTGCTCCTCTCCTTTCCCCGGCCGAGGGGCTTGGTCTCTCTCCTTTCCCCGATAGCGCGGCTCAGCCCTCGACGGCGCAGGAGGCCGCAAGGCTGGATATCGCCGTGACGCGCCGCCCCTGCGTCATCCAGTCGACGAAGCCGTTCGTGCAATAACCCACCGATATCCCCGTCTCCGGGTCGCCCCAAGCGACCTGGCCGCCGGCGCCGCCGTGCCCGAAAGCGCGCTCGCAGCCCACCCGTCCGAAGCCGCGCAGGTACGCGTTCCCGTCGCTGCCGCCGACGATTATGCTGAGGCCGCGGTTCACCGGCACGTCCGTCACCGGGTCGCGGTGTCGGTCCGTGGTCCGCACCGTTGTCGCGAACTCGATCGTCTCCGGCTTGAGCAGACGCTTGCCGTCGACCGTCTCGCCGCCGTTGACCAGCGGCTGGTAGAAGAGGGCAAGCTCGGCCGCGCTGGCGATGCCGCCGCCGCCGGGGATGCCCACCCGCCGCGCCTCCGGCCGGTTGAAGGAGAGAATGGCGTCGGGCGTCACGCCGCGCCACCCGCCGGGCGGCGGCACCGGCTCGCCGACGTGCATCACGTCCGCCACGCGCCCGTCGTGCTCCGGCGGCAGGCCGATAAACAACTCGCGCGCCCCCGCAGGATCGAGGATGTGCTCGCGGATGAAGGCGCGATAGTCGACGCCGGTGCGGCGCTCGATAATCTCCGAGAGGACCCAATGCGCCGACGTGGGGTGGTACTCCCAGCGGCTTCCCGGCTCCCACTCCAGCTTCCACTCCGCGAACGCCTTGAGGAGACGCGAGCGGTCATCGGGCCAGGTGGGAATGTACTGCGCGTACGGGAAGCCGGCGATGTGCAGGAGCACGTGCTCGACCCTTATCACGTCCTTCCCGTTCGTCCCGAACTCCGGTATTATGTCGGCCACGCGCTCGTCGAGCCGCAGCAGCTCCTCCTCGAGCAGTTTCCAGACGGCGGCGGCCACCATCGCCTTCGTGCAGGAAAAGATGCAGTACAGCGTCTCGTTGGTCGCCGGCTTCTCCGCGCCGCCCTGGACAGCGCTGCCGAAGGTGCGGACGCCGGCCACTTTCCCCCGCCGCGCGACCGCGACCTGGGCGCTCGGCAGCACCCCCTGGTCGACGTCGCGTTTGGCGCGGGCGAACACCTTCTCCAGCTTCTCGCTATCGATCCCCACCTCCTCCGGTCGCGACGCAAGGTACTTGTCGTCAATCATCCCGTCCCTCCTCCAGTCTTATCTCGAAAGCTGCGACGCCGCCTCCTCGAACATGCGCCGCGGCGCCCGCACCATAATCCCCTCAATCTGGTCCTCCGTGAGGCCGTTCTCCCTCAGCCACGGCAGGACGCGCGCAGGGACGAACGAGTACGTGGATGGGTCGCGGTTGGGCGGCGATGCCCACAGGCCGTAGGCCGCGTGGTCGTGCGAGAGGCAGACCTGCTCTCCGTAGCCGGCCTCGACCAGCGCCTTGACGCAGGCGGAGCGCTCGCGCCAGGACGGGACGACTCCCGCGAAGTAGCGGTCCATTCCCAAAACGGCGCCGCGCTTCGCCAGCCCCAGTAGGTAGTCGAGATCGCTCGTATCGTTGCTGTGACCCAGGTAGACTGCGCCCGGCGCAACCCCTTCCTCCTCGAGGATGTCGAGCAGCGGCTCGCCGAGGCGGGCGGCGGCAAGCGTGTGGCAGGAGATGGGCACGCCCCCCTTCTTCGAGGCGCGGGCGGCCGCGCGAGCAATCGTCTCGAACCGCGGGCGCAGCAACGGGGCGAGCGCTTCCTCGTCCCAGGCGATCTTTATAATGCCCGCCCGCACGTCCGTCCCCTCGATGCCGTCCTCGATCTCACGCAAGAAGAGCTCAGCCAGGCCGTCGGGATCGAAGCCCCAGAGGGGCGGCGGCACCCAGCGATAGACGCCCGTGCAGGCGATGACGTTCACCGGCGACCTCTCCGCCACCTGCTGGATTATGTCTATCTGGCGGCCAAGGTCAACCGTCGTCACGTCGATCACCGTATCGATGCCGTCCCGCTTGGCCTGCGACAGCGCCTCGATGCCCCACTCGACCGCTTCCTTCGCGTTGAAGAGGCCGGGGTAGCGTTCCATGCCCGCGGAGCCGGTGACGATGTGCTCGTGGGTCAGGGCGCTCCCCAACTCGCTGGCGTCCAGGGGGCCTTTCACTGTACGGACGGTGGTCATCTCGTTCCTCGCCTTCTGTTGCCTCGACCCGGAAACGGATAGTCCCTGCTGGTCCAGCGGCATTATGCTAACACCGGCTGCCCGCCTCGCTCCAGAGCGCGGCCCGTTCACGATCCGGCCCTATTGCCGATTGTATAAGAGGTAAATGGGGAGAGGAGACTCTGTGGATGGTCGCTGAACAACGAGCCGCCCCAACAGTCGACGACCCGGTAGCCAGGCTTGCCTTGCTCCTTCAGCAGTGGCGTCTCAAGCCGTCCCGCGACGTCCGCTGGCTTCAGAAGCTGTGCGTCACCTTTTACGATCAGGAGCCCGCCGCCTGGGAGCGCTACTCGCGGGTGGCAGAACTGGGCGACGACATGGCCTCGTTCCTCGGCCTGTCGGAGTGGAACACCGCCGCGATACGCGCCTCTGCCTTCCTCTCGGCGCTGTCTCGGGTCGCTCCCGTCCCGCTGCCGGGACCCGCGGGGCGACGCCAGGAGGCAGCGCTGTGGGAAGAGAAGCTCTGGACGTGGCGCTGGCTCCAGATAGCGACAAACGTCCTGCACGGGCTGCGTCCGGGGTATGACGATAGCCAGCCGCTTTCAAAGCGCGGCAAGGAACCGCCCATAGAGGGACAGGTGCTGGCGCTGGCAGAGGAATTCGATGAGCTAACGCGGGACTGGCGAGGCGCCCCGAAAGCGCGCATCCCTCAGGCGCTGAAGGCGCTGCGCGCCGGCGAGAAACACGACGCCCTGCTTGTCGACTGGCTGTGGTCGGAGGCGGGCCAGGAGTCGTGCGACAGGGTGCTGCGCAACAGGAAGACGCTGGACAAGGCGGCGCTCGCCGAGCTAAGGGCGAGCGTGCGCCTGCTCGACAAGGGGCGTCCGCCCCAGCAGACCCAACGCCTCGAGCCGACGGGCCGGGGCAGAAGGTCACCAATGCATGCCCGGACGGGCAAAGAAAACGGCGGGTCGTTGAAAGAGGAGGGGAGAGAGGTTATGACGAAAGCCGCAAGCAAAGAAGGGTGGAGCATCCCCGCAAGAGGCGAAACCGTCGCGGCCACACAGGCGGAGGAGGAAGCCTCGCTCAGCGGGCGCATCGCCACCGTCATCAGTGAGATGGAGCAGATAAAGCTGGCCGCGGCCCGCAGCCAGGAAGCGCTCGCATCCATCTTGCCGGCAATGGAGGAGCTGTCGGCAGTGGTGAGCCGTCTGCAAGCGAGCCTGCAACTGGTGCAGGTCGGCGGCCCGGCCCCAGCGCCTTCCTCCAACGGCGGTTTCCAATCGATTGAGCTGCGGGTCGAGAAGGCGCAGGGTCCGCTCGACACGGCGGAGGTGCTGGACGCCCTCGAAGGTGTGCGCGACCTGCGGGAGCTGCGGGTGCAGGAGCGCGGGACGTCGTGGGCCCTGCTGCGTGCCCGCGTGGACGGGGAAACCGATCCCGCCATCCTGGAGGCGAAGGTGACGGGGTCGCTCTCAAGGCACCTCACGGCCGACGGAGACGAGGAGATCGTCAACGTAAGCCTCAGGCCCTGCGAGTAGCCGCGGCCGCTTAACGCCTCCCAAGCCGGCCTTACCCTCGACGCGCCCGGTCGCGTGGCCCGCTGGCGCCGCCGCCCGACGCGGCATCGCTGGACACGTTCTCGACGCCGTGCTAGGTTATTGCCGCCGACAGCGGCTTCTTCTGCAGACCTTTGCATTGTTCGCACTGGAAACGGGGCAATACAGGAATGGAGCCCGGCAATGAGTGGGTTGTGCCGACGGCATCCGCGGGGTGCCTGACGGTGGCGCGCACGTACGAGATCACGGTGCGCGTGGCGCAGGCGTACGCGGCCGGCGTTGGCGACTTTAACCCCCGCTATTTCAATGACGATGCCCCCGAGGGCGTTCTTGCGCCGCCCTGCCTCGTCTACTCGTTGCAGTGGAACAGCCGCAACATGCCGGGCGTGTACCAGGGCACAGCTCCCCCGATACGCGGCGTCCATGCCGCCACCGATCTCCGTTGGGAGAGAGCGATACGCGCCGGCGATACGCTCACGGTGCAGGGCAGGCGGATAGCGGTGCGCCAGATACCACCGGGGGTCTACCTCCTTACCCGCTATCAGATGCGAGATGCGGCGGGCGCGCTGGTGGCGACGGTGGACGACGGCGCGATCATTCGCGGCGCGCGCACCGACGGCGAAGAGGTGACGCTGGAGGAGACGCCGCCGCTGCCGGAGCGCATCGCCGACGGGGAGACAGGTTGGACGGCGGAGATCGCCATCGCAAGAGAGGCGACCCACGTCTACACCGAGTGCGCCGACATCTGGAACCCTATCCACACCGAGCGTCGCTTCGCGCTGGCGGCAGGGCTGCCTGACATCATCGTGCAGGGAAGCCTGACGATGGCGCTGGCGGCGCGCGAGCTCGTTAACCGTGTCGCGGGCGGTGATCCGGCGCGGCTGGCGCGCCTGGCGGGACAGTTCCGGGCAATGGTAATCCCCGGCAGCGCAATCCGCGTCGTCTGCGAAAAAGTATCGGCGTCGCAGGATGGATGCGAAACGGCGTTCTTCGAGGTACTGAACGCCCGCGGCGAGCCGGCAGTCAAGAACGGCGTCGCCATCTTCAGGGATCAGGCATGATGGGGCACTGACGCGCGGCGGCCGGCAGCAGCGCAGGCGTCCTGTTCGCGGCCGGGGCAAGCCTGCTCGGAAGTGGCGCCCGGGAGTCCCCGCGCGCTACGCGGCCTCAGCCATGCAACTCACGAACGTAAAGGCGAACAGACGGATGCCGTCGCTCTCGGTGACGAGCGTAAGCTCGTGCGCGCCGATGTCATCGTTCTTCACCAGCTCATACATCCGCGGCTCGTCTACCACCACAAACGTGCGACCGCCTTCGCGCTGCACGTCCGGCCCCGCTGCCATCTCCGACAGCGGGTTGCCGTCCTGCAACAGCTCCACCTCGCCGGGCGGCGCCGGCGGCGGATGCATGACCAGGTTTGCCTCTTTCGCCATGTAGCGCATGGTCAGCTTGCTCCGGCCCTCTGACCCCGGGGGGCGTTCCAGGCTTTCGCTCGCCAGAAGCCAGTCACCGTCCAGGTAGGCGAAGCCTTCCACGTGGCGCCCGGCGTCGCGGTAACGCGACGGACGGTCTGCCTGCAGGTCGGTTACGTTGCCGATGCGCCCGCGCTCGTACCCCAGGTACAGCTCCGGCGTAACCCGGTAGCAGACGGCTCCCGGCCCGTCTTCCGGGCGCACCGGCGCCATCACCTCCGGCAGCTCCAGTCCCGGCGACGCTTCCAGGAGCAGCGCCTGCAGGTTCTCCTCCGTCTGAGCGTATGCCCCCTCGCCGAAGTGGTAGAACCGGATGTAGCCGTCCTTATCGATCAGGTACTTCGCCGGCCAGTAGCGGTTGGTGTAGGCCTGCCATATCTGGTAGTCGTTGTCCAGCACCACTGCGTACTCGATCCCCATCTCCCGCACCGCTCTGGCCACGTTGCCGCGTTGTCGCGCGAAGCTGAACTCAGGAGAGTGCACCCCAACGATCGTGAGCCCCATCGGAGCATAGCGGTTATGCCACTCCCTCAGGTAGGGCAGAGTGCGGATGCAATTTATGCAGGTGTAGTCCCAGAAATCGATCAGGACGGGCCGGCCGCGAAGTTCCGTCATGCTCAAAGGCCCGCCCTGGAGCCAAGTAGCGCCCGGCGGGAACTCCGGCGCTCTGATATGCAGCGTCTCGCGCGTCATCGCGTGCCTCTCTGCAAGAATACCGGAGGGCCATACAGCAGACGTAAAAGCTCCTCGCCGTTCCGTGAAAGATGCGTGAATCCACCGGCCCGCGTTGACCCGTTGGCCGAAGCGACGCGGCCCAATATAATACGCGCGATCCCGAAAGTGCAAGGACGGAAAACAATGCGCTCTCTATCGAATACCAGGCTTACGCGCCGGAGACTCCTCGGGGGTGCCCTTGCTGCCGGAACGGGCGGCCTGGCTCTCGCGGCCTGCGGCGGCGAGGACGCCGAACAGCCGGCCGTCTCCGGGACGGACACCCCGCCTGCCGGCCAGCCCGTGCGCGGCGGGACTCTCCGCGTCGCCATCACGGCCACCATACTGAGCCTCGACCCGCAGACCACGGAGGGGGTTGGCACAGCGCCCTACTTCTACAGCTACCTCGTGCACGCTACTGACTGGCAGGGAAACGTGGGCGACGTCGCCACGTCGTGGGAGATCGTCGATGGTCTCGAGTGGGTGTTCTCGCTGCGTCAGGACGTCAATTTCCAGGACGTCGCGCCCGCGAACGGGCGCCGCCTTGTCGCTGAGGACGTTGTCAAGAGCATCGACCGCTACAGGTCGCTGCCGGTCACGGGCACGTGGAACCAGTGGGTTGACCGGTACGAGGCGCCCGACGACAGCACATTCGTCCTGCGCACTAAGACCCCTTATGGATACGTCCTTCCCACGCTGGTCGGCAGCACGATATCGGGCATCGTTTGCATGGAGGCTGTCGATCAGTTCGGCGACCTTCGCAACCACGTTTTGGGTAGCGGCCCCTACGTCCTGTCGGAGTTCGACCGCGACAAGGGGCTTGAGATGGTGCGCAACCCCGGCTACTACCATGATTTCCCCTACCTCGACGGCATCAGCGTCCGCGTCATGTCCGATGAAGCCTCCATTCAGGCCGCCTTCCGCGCCGGCGCCCTCGACACCTACGGCGCGAGCAACCGGATTAAGGCCGAGGCCGTAAAGGATGTGAAGGGCGTCGCCGTTCACCGGTTTCTCGACCGCGCCTACGCCTGCATCCGCTTGAACGCAGTCAAGTTCGAGCCGTTCAAAGACCCGCGCGTTCGGGAGGCCTTCGACATCGCGCTCGACCGCCGCGCAATGATCGACAGATTGCACTTCGGCGACGCAGAGCTTGCAGGCCCTGTCCCTCCCGCCTGGGACACGTCCTTGCCCAAAGAGGAGATCGAGCAGGCCTACAAGCGGGACGTCGCCAGGGCCAGGCAGCTTCTCTCGGCGGCCGGCCACGACGAGCTGAGCATTGACCTGAGCATGGGGAACTACGGCGACATGCCCGACCAGGCGGCGATCATCAAGGCCAACCTCGCGGAAGCGGGCATCAACGTCAACCTTCAGCCCGCGGAGCTCGGAACGTGGCTCGCCAACATGCTGCTGGGCAATTTCCAGGCCACCGTCTTTTCTCACCTCAAGTTCCTCTCCGACGAGATCCCCCTGCAGTCGCACCACAGCCTGGGGTCGTCCCGTGAGCAACGCGACTACCTGGGCGTGGACGACCCCGACGTGGATGCTCTGCTCGATAAGGCGCAGCAAACCGTGGACGACGAGGAGAGAAAGCAGATCGCCTGGGAGGCGGAGCGCCTCGTCCTGAAGCGCCATGGCCCCACGCTTCACCTGTACCAGCCCTACGCCTATCTTTGTGTGCGCGACTATTTGAAGGGGTTCCAGCCGAGCGCGTTCGGCCTGGGCCTCTTCAAGTATGACTACTGGCTGGACAAAGGCTAGAGTCAAGATGAGTTGGGAGCGAACCCAGGACTGAAGGAGTACCGAAGATGTTTGGCAGATCGAGGGTGTCACGCAGGGCCTTTCTGGGCGGCGCCGCCACAACCATCGCCGCGGGCGGCATGGCGCTTGCGGGCTGCGGCGGCGAGGAGAAGGAAAGCCCGCCCGCAACCGTCCCGGCCGAACAGGGAGAGCCGAAGCGAGGCGGAACGATACGCAGGGCAAGCACGGTGCTCCTCAGCCTCGACCCCATGACGGCGGCAGGCTCGCCGCTGGCCGGCCTCTTCTACAGCGTCCTTGTCCAGCACACCGACTGGCGGGGCACGGTGGGCGACCTGGCAACCTCGTGGGAAGTGGTCGACGGGCTGGAATGGATATTCACCCTGCGCCCCGACGTGCGCTTCCAGGACATCCCGCCCGCAAGCGGCCGAGCGTTCGTCGCCTCCGACGTCGTCCATAGCGTCGACCGCGAGAAGTCGATGCCCGGCGCCAGTGAATCTTGGGACACGTGGGTCGACAGGTACGAAGCGCCCGATGACGTCACATTCACCGCCCGCACCAAGAACCCGTACGCCTACCTGCTGAACCTCGTGGGCATGTGCGCCGTCATCCCCGTCGAGGCTGTCGAGGAGTTCGGCGACCTCACAAACCACGCTATCGGCACGGGCCCCTTCATGCTCGGCTCGTTCAGCCAGGACACAGGGCTCGAAGTCGTCCGCAACCCCTTCTACTATCACGATTACCCCTACGTTGATGGCCACAGTCTGAGGGTCATACCGGACGAGGCGTCGATTCAGGCGGCGTACCGCGCGAACGCCATCGACATCTATGTTGCCAGCAACAAAATGAAGGCCGACGCTGTCAGGGGCGTTCCCGGCACGACCGTCACGCGCTACCTCGACCGCGCTTATGGCTGTCTCCGCATGAACGCCAACAACGCTCCCGCCTTGAAGGACCAGCGCGTGCGCGAGGCCTTCGACATCGCGCTCGACCGGAAGGCGATGATCGACAGGTTGCAGTTCGGCGACGGCGAGCTGGCGGGCCCCGTGCCGCCGGCGTTCGATACCGCCCTGCCGAAGGAGGAGGTGGAAGCGGCCTACAAGCGGGACGTCGCGAAAGCGAAGCAGCTCCTCGCCGCTGCCGGGCAGGAAGGGCTGCGGTTGAAGCTGAGCATCGGCAACTACAGCGATTTCCCCGACCAGGCGGCGATTATCAAGGCCAACCTGGCTGAGGCCGGCATCACCATCGACATCGACGCCGGCGAGGTCGGCGCCTGGCTCTCCAACATGATGCTCGGCAACTTCCAGACCACCGTCTTCACCCACTACCCCTACATTACGGACGAGATACCGCTGCAGTCGCACCACAGCCACGGCGATACCCGCACGGACCGGAACTACCTGGGCGTGGACGATCCGGAGGTGGACGCCATCCTCGACCAAGCGCAGCAAACGATCGACGACGAGGAACGGAAGAAGCTGGCGTGGGAAGCGCAAAGGCTGGTGCTGAAGCGGCACGGGCCTACGCTTCACCTCTACCAGCCGTACGGCCACTGGTGCGCCTACGACTACATCAAGGGCTACACGCCGACCTGCTACGGGTTCGGCCTCTTCAAGTACGACTACTGGATCGACAAGGACTAGGAGACGCAGAGGCACATTTTTCTACTTTCGCCGCAACCGCAACTCAGCCGTGCCTGAGTGCCCCTTCCACGTTATCATCTGCGTCGCTTCATCATAGAAGGCCGTGCCGCTCGAAGCCTCTACCTGCGGGCCGCCCGGATAGTGCAGGCGCGGCGCGTAGACCAGCGTTGGGCCCGCCGCCCGCGCGTCGCTCTCGATCGATGCCTCGAAGACGCTGCTTGTGGGGTCGAACGCCATGCGCAGGGGGCGCCCCGCTGCCCACCGGACGTACGGACGGCAGAAGGCGCGCACGGCCCGTCCGCCGGCGTCAGGATCGCGCGGGTCGCGGCCGTCATCGGCGCTCCATATCGAGAGGTCTTCCTTGTTCCACTGGTCGCCGTGCTCGTGCGTGTTGTCGGGCGTGTAGTTCCACTGCGTGGAGTTCAGCAGGAGCGCCTCCAGCGCGCGGTAGTTGGCGTCCAGCGCGATCTCCTGAGCGCCGTAGTCGCCCGTGCGATAGGCCTCGCCGTCATTCATGTCATAGGGGATGCCGAACTCTCCCAGAAGCATCGGCGGATTGCCCATCCGCTCCCGAGAGATCGACTGCATGACCGCGAGCTGGCGCGTGAACTCCCCGGCGATCTGCTCTACGCCGGAAAGGACATCACCGGAAAACGTACGGTAGGCGCTTGGGTCGAACCGGCGAGTGCTAAGGGTTACGACGTCGTACCAGTGGCGGGCGTTGCAGACCAGCGGGTCGGGGTCGTCCCAGGGAGTGTTGATGTCGCGCGGCGCCCCCTCGATGAAGACGAAGCAGCCGGGATGGACGCGCCGCAGCGAGTCGCGGAAGCGCTGCATGAACGGCACCATGAAGTCCCATGCCGTCGCCGTCCGTCCCCCGGCCTGCTGGAAATGCTCCGGCGAACGTAACACCGGCTCCCCGTTACCATCCACGTCCCACACACCCGCTTTCCGCCACGGGCAGCCGTCCTTCCAGATGGAAACGCCGTTCGGGTTGAGGACGGCGCCGTTTGCAGCGGTGATGGTGTGGCCGTCGGCGGCGGCAAGGTAGTCGAGACAGGAGAAAGGGCGCTCTCCGCGGCCACCCACAGCGGGAGGCGGCTCCGCCAGGTCTTGCCCCCGGCCGATGTAGCCGCCGCTGGGCTCGTTCAAAGTGTCGTAGCCGAGAACGTTATCGAGGTCCGCGAGACGCTCGGCGAGGGCGCAGATGGCGTCGATGTAGTGCGATTGCAGGCGCTCCTGCACGCCTGAAAGCCCGGGGCAAAACGTGTCGCCGCCGTAGAACAGCGTCCACATGGTCGCGATGGGGACGCGGTTGTAGTTGTACGGCCAGTCGATGGCGTCGACCTCGACCGCCTGGGCGTCGAGAAAGCGCTCCGGCAGGAGGCCCGCCCACTCAAAGCACCAGAAGGGGGCGCCGTCGCCGCCCGTCCAGCGGCTCCAGACGTCGTGGTGGGGGTCGATGAAGACGAGCAGCCCGTGCTCTCGCGCCTTCTTCACCACCTCGCGCGCGTAGTCGAGGTACGCCTCGTCGTATCGGCGTGGGCCAGCGTGCTCGATCGCCTCCCAGGTGACGAGCAGCCGCAGGACGTTGAAACCCCAGTGGGCGATGCGCCCCAGGTGCTCGTCCGCCTCCTCGAGCGGAAACGGCCGCCCGATGAAGCTGACGTCCCGCCAGCCCTCGATTTCGGCGCCGAGGTGGGTAGCGCCGTTGGGGGTGTAGGGCACCTTAGAGCTGCCGCTGAGGTTGACGCCCCGCAGGATGGCATGCCGTCCCTGCGGGTCGATGAACCAGCCGTCGCGCGCGCTGAAGCCGTGGCCTTTATCTGTCACATCCTGCCTCCTTGCCAGAAAGTCTTCTTGCTGCCGGACTCGACGAGGCTCAGGGCAAAACGTACGTTGCAGAACGCGGTGCGCCGGCTGTGTCGCGTCAGCGGGACGCGCGTTGCATCTCGTACGACACGTAGCGTCCCATCGCCCGGATGCCGCGCTCGATGTCGGGGTAGACGGCGAGCCCCGCCGCCGCGAGCTGGTCGCGCGCTTCGAGGACAGCCCTCACCCGCTCTTCCTCTCGCGCTTCCGGCTCCTCGACGACGAGGACAAGCGCTTTATCGTTGTCCCTGCCCAGCCGCGCCACCATCTCTATCGCTTCCGGGGGCAGCTTCTCCAGGCCCATGCGGTGCAGCGCCCGCTCGACGTGGAAGTTGAGCAGCACGCCGTCGTAGGCGGGGTGGGCCGCCATCATGCCCAGGATGTCCATCTCGTTCGCCCGCAGCGGCCCCCAGCCGAGTATCGACGCATCGAGCGGGTTGCCGATCCAGTCCCAAGCGTGCGGGAGCTTGTCGCGCAGGGCTTCCCTGATCTCCTGGGGAACTGGCGTTAGCTCAAGGCCGGCCTCGGCGCAGAGGTCGGCCGCCTCGACGGTGCCGCCGCCGGCGCCGCCCAGCACTGCGACGCGCCGCCCCTTCACCGGGCCCGCGCAGCGATAGGCCACCAGCAGGTCGATGAGCTCGTTCAGGCTCGCGACCTCGAGCGCGCCCGCCTGCTCGACCGCGACCCTCCATATCGAGCGTTCGCTTGCGAGGGCTGCGGTGTGTGAGGAGGCGGCGGCATGGCCGGCCGGGGTACGCCCGCCCTTCATCACCAGCACCGGCTTGCGGGAGGCCGCATACCGTAGCGCTTCGAAGAAGCGCTTGCCGTCGCGCAGGCCTTCGATGTAGGCCGCGATGATCTCCGTCTCGGGGTCATCGGCGAAGTGGTAGAGGAAATCGACCTCATTCAAGTCGAGGGCGTTGCCGTAGCTGATGACCTTGCTGAAGCGCAGTCCGCGGTTCTTCCCCCTGCCGATGACCCGGAAGGCGTGGCTGCCGCTCTGCGATAGAAAGCCGATGTTGCCGGGCTCCTCTTCCAGCACCATGGGGTCGAAGGTGATGCGCTGCTTTGGGTAATACAGTCCCATGCAGTTCGGCCCGATGACGCGGATACCTGCTTCCTGCGTTCTCTTCCGAAGCTCGCGCTCCATTTCGATGGCGTCGGCGCGGCCGGTCTCGCTGAAGCGGGCGGTGAAGAAATGGATGAGCTTGACCCCTTTCTCTTTCGCTCCTTCCACGAGTTCGAAGACGGCGCTCGCGGGGACGGCGGAAATCACGAAGTCGACGCCGCCGGGGATGTCCTGAAGGCGCGGGTACGCTTTCAGGCCGAGCAACTCGTCGAGCTTGGGGTTGACGGGGTAGATCGGGCCCGGGAATCCGAACTTGACGAGCCCTTCGACGTACTCGTAGCCCTGGCTCCTCACGTTTGAAGAAGCCCCCACGACCGCGATGCTCTGCGGTCGAAAGAGGGCTTCGAGATCACTGCCGGCGCTGGTCTCCGAGAGGGCGGTCTTGTCTGACATCGCCGTCACCTTTCCTCAAATCTGACGTGGGCGGGATCACGCTGCCCCTGCCTGAAGGTCTCCGTCGGGGCTGCACGACCATTATAAGCAGAGAGGCGCTTTGAAAGGAAAAGGACGCGGGGGGAGAAAGGCCGCGTTCCGGCAGCCTTTCTCCTGTTCTCTCATCGCTGCCTAGGGTCGAGCGCGTCGCGGAGGCCATCGCCGAGGTGGGGAGGGACGCCTGCCGCTTTCTCTTCCTCATGCGCTCGGCGGACGCCACCGTCGAGTTCGACCTCGAGCTGGCGAAGCAGCAGAGCGCCGAGAACCCCGTGTACTATGTTCAGTACGCTTACGCCCGCATCGCAGGCATCCTCAAGCTGGCGCGCGAACGCGGCATCGATTTCAGCGACGGCGACACGCGCCTGCTCACGCAGCCCCAGGAGCTGGCGCTCATCCGCAAGATGCTGCGCCTCCCCGAGCTCGTGGAGGCGGTAGCGCGCAACCTGGCGCCCCACCACCTGCCGCACTACGCGCTCGACCTGGCGACCGCCTTCCACGACTTCTACGAGCGCTGCCGGGTGGTGACGGACGACGTTCCGCTGACGAAGGCGCGGCTGAAGCTGGTGGAGGCGGCGCGGCTCACGTTGTGGCGGACGCTGTCGCTGATGGGCGTCGCCGCGCCGGAGCGGATGTAGCAATTTTCCTTTCGATTCCGCCAGCGGGGCTGCGGCGCTTATGCTAGAACCTTTCCAAACCCTGTGGTCCCCAAGTATCTGGGCGCAACACACCAAGCGCTGGTGGCGTGAGAGGTTGTCTTGACCAGGGCCGTTCGGTGTGGCCGCTGCCTACTTTTGCCACTTGTCTCTACGTGAGCTAGGATTCTGTCGGGGCGTCCGCCGTCAAAATGCCAGAACAAGTGCTACCCTTTAGCGGCAACTCTTCCCGTGCGCTGACAGTGGCGAGGCGGTGCGTGGAAGAGGGCGGACGCATCGCCCTCAACATGTTCCGCAAGCCGCAGGACATCGCCGTCAAGGGACGCGGCAATATCGTCACCGAGGCCGACCTCGCAGTCGAAGCCCACGTCGTCCGTATCCTCGCCCGCGAGTTCCCCGACCACGCCCTCTTCTCCGAGGAAAGCCATCCCGCCGGCACGGACGTAGCCGACGGCTGGACGTGGGTCCTCGACCCCCTCGACGGTACGCGCAACTACGCCAGCGGCATCCCCTTCTTTTGCATCAACCTCGCCCTCTGCTACGTTGGGGAACCCGTCCTCGCCGTCACATATGACCCCAACCACGACGAGATGTTCCACGCCATTAAGGGACAGGGTGTGCGGCTAAACGGCGAGCCCATCCGCGTCTCCGAGAAGGCGACGCTCCAGGCGTCCGTGCTCGGCATCGACATGGGCTACGACGACATCCGCGCCGGCTACATGCTCGAGCTCGTGCGCGCCCTCTGGCCGGGGATGCAGAGCGTGCGCATCCCCGGCAGCGCCGCCCTCGGCATAGCATACGCTGCCTGCGGGCGCTACGACCTTTTTGTCCACAACAACGTCTTCCCATGGGATATCGCGGCGGGTATTCTGTTGGTGAGAGAGGCGGGCGGCATCATCACCGATCGCGACGGTGGGCCGGTAAGCATCTTCAGCGAGGGGATCATCGCCGGAGGTGGCCACGTGCACTCCGACTTTCTCCGGCTGGCGGCGGGCAGGCCCTGGCGGCAGAGTGGTGAAGAGGGGGGACGAACATGAGTAATCTGCCACCTCTCGGAAAGCGTTCCTCGACAATGCGGCTGCTCATGTTGGGAGGCGGGGTGGCAGGACTCGTCGCCGTGGTCGCTTTCGCCGCGGTCAGCTTCGATGCCTTCGGCCTCGGAGGCGGCGACGAGGCGGAGCCCACGCCCACGCCCGTCGTCACGCCCGAGGAGTCGGTCACGGCCGAGCAGGTGCTGGAGTCGTACGTGCGCGAGACGCTGGGCCAGGAGTACCTAGGTGACTGCGGCGCGACCCTCCAGCCGAAGGAAGAGGGGAAGCTGTGCTCGGCGTACAAAGGCGAGAAGGACGGACGCAAGGCGTTCCTCGTCGGCGCGAGCTCATACGACTTGAACCTGTGGGTGTTCCTGGAGCCGGAAGGAAGGGGCTGGAAAGTATATCTGACGCTGCCCGTAAAGCCGGAGACGGCCGGAGTGCCGGGCGCGCCCTGGCCACTGCAGGTCGGCGCGACGGTGGTCACTGCCGGCACGGGCAACTGCCTGAACGTGAGAGTCGCGCCCGGCCTCAAGGAAGCGGCGGTCGACTGCCTGGCAGATGGCACGGAGCTGGTGCTGGAAGAAGGCCCTGTGGAAGTAGACGGCTTCCAGTGGTGGCGTCCGCAGGGGCGCAGCGGCTGGGTGGCGGGCGACTGGCTCCGCTACCCTGAGGCGATGGGCGGTGCGCCTCCCACTCCTACCGCGACGCCTACGCCGCCCTAGCTAGCGCGCGCCGTGCTTGTGGCGCTCCACGAAGCGGCGGATGCGCTCCAGCGCCTCCTCGATCAGCTCATACGACTGCGCGTAGCACGCCCGCACGTGCCCCGCGCCGCACTCCCCGAACGCGGAGCCCGGTATCACCGCCACCTTTTCCTCCATGAGCAGCATCTCCGCGAACGCCTCGTCGGAGAGGCCGGTGACGCTGATCGAGGGGAAGGCGTAGAAGGCGCCGCGCGGCTCGAAGCACTTCAGCCCGATGTCGTTGAAACCTTTGACGATAAGCCGCCGCCGCCTGTCGTACTCCGAGACCATGCCCCGCACGTCTTCTTCGCCGTGCGCCAGCGCCTCCAGTCCCGCGTACTGCGAGGTCGTCGGCGCCGACATCATAACGTACTGGTGCGCCTTCATCATCGCCTCGACGAGGTCGGCGCGGGCGGCGACGTAGCCCAGGCGCCAGCCGGTCATGGCGTACGCCTTCGAAAAGCCGCCAAGGAGGACGGTGCGCTCTCGCATGCCGGGCAGGGAGGCGACGCAGACGTGTTTGTGGCCGCCGTAGACCAGCCGGTCGTATATCTCGTCGGAGATCACGAACAGGTTGTGCTTCTCGGCCACCTCCGCCACCGCCAGCAAATCGTCGCGCTCCATGACGGCTCCCGTGGGGTTCGCCGGGTAGCCGAGGATTATGGCCTTCGTGCGGGGCGTAATGCCCTCTTCCATGTCGCTGGCGCGGATCTTGAAGGCGTTGGCATCGTTCGTGGGGATGGGGACGAAGACGCCGTCGGCGAGGACGACGGCCGGCGGGTAGGCCACGAAGTGCGGGTCGGGGCCGAGGACCTCGTCGCCTAGGTCGACCAGCGCCGACATGGCGATGTTCAGTCCTTCGCTCACACCCGTGGTCACGATGATCTCCGTCGCCGGGTCGTAGTAGACGCCGTAGTGGTGCTCGATGTGGCGGGAGATCGCCTCGCGCAACCGGAGGATGCCGTAGTTGGACGTGTAATGCGTCTCGCCCTCTTCGATGGAGCGGATGGCGGCGTTGCGGATGATGTCCGGCGTCACGAAGTCGGGCTGGCCGACCCCGAGGGAGATGACGTTGTCCATCTCCGCCAGCAGATCGAAGAAGCGGCGTATCCCCGAGGGCGCGATGGCGTTGATGCGGCGCGAAACGTAGCCGCGACGGGTGCCGTCGGCGCAGTGAATGTAATCGGTCATCTCTCAACTCCCAGCCACACGTCTTTATGCGGGTAATAATACAAGACCATGCGCGCGTTGTCTTCCAGGGTGACCTCGAACACGTGACGCTCCGGCTGGCGGCGCTCCGCGTCGACGCTGACGACGTTGCGTCGCAGCCCTTCGCTCTCCACCCATTGTGGACGCTCGCCGTAGCGTCCACCGGAGTAGCACCCGACGCGAACGGGGCCGCCTTCCGCCACCTCTCGCCGCTACTCCTCTCGTATCAGCTTGAGCGCGAGGTCGTACGCGAGCCCGCCCGCGCGGAGGCACACCCTGACAGGTATGTCAGAGGTGCGGAACCGCTGGACCTCTTCCTCCACCGTGAAGTCGACGCCGGTAAGGGCGCGGCAGTGGACCTCGCCCATCTCGTCGCGGAAGGCGCTGAGGAAGCGGCGGGTCAGCAGCACGGCCTTGTCGTCCGGCTGGTCGCTCTTGTCGCGGCCGTGGGCGACGCCGATGCACATGATGCCGCCGACGACGGCGCCGCAGACCTCCCCGGTGCGTCCCATGCCGGCGGCGAAGGCGGTGGCGATACGCGGGAAAAGCGGGCTTTCGACCCCGAGTTCACGGCACACGGCCGTGAGGACGGACTCCGATCAGTGGTAGCCCTTGGCGAGCATCTGTTGCGCCGGATTCAGCTCCATCTTTCCCTCCCTCGTCGTCTCCGGCGTCCGACAGCGGAATCAGACTTGTGCCTGCAAGCTGCGTCGGCGTGGTCGCCGAAACATCAACGTCTATCTTCCCACCTGCCTGCCGGCAGGCAGGCCCAGCAGAGGGGAAGCCCCCTCTGCACTCCCCTGGCGCCGCACCCTGCGGACGCAACATTCACAGCGGCGGGCGGGACTTGTGCCACTCGGTTGCCTGCTCGTACGCGTACGCAACCCGGAAGAGCGACCCCTCGTCGAACGGCTTCGCCAGTATCTGCACGCCCACCGGCAACCCTTCCGAGAACCCGCCGGGCACCGATATCCCCGGTATGCCGGCGATGTTGATGGGCAGGGTGAAGATATCGCTCAGGTACATCTGATACGGCGTGTCCACCTTCTCCCCCAGACGGAACGCGGGCGTCGGGCTCACCGGCGTTACCAGCGCATCGTACTTCTCGAACGCGGCGTCGAATTCGCGACGGATGAGCGTGCGCACCTTCTGAGCCTTAAGATAGTACGCGTCGTAGTAACCGGCGGAGAGCGCGAACGTGCCGAGCATGATGCGCCGCTTCACCTCGTCGCCGAAGCCGAACTGGCGCGTCTTCTCCATGTTGTCCCACATGCTCTCGCCCTCCTGATAGGAGAAGCCGTACTTCACGCCGTCGTAGCGGGCGAGGTTCGCCATCGCCTCGCTGGGGGCGATGATGTAGTACACGGCGAGAGCGTAGGGCGTGCTGGGAAGAGAGACGTCCCAATCGACGCTCGCGCCCAGCGACTCCATGACCTTGATCGCCTCCACAACGGCCTGCCGCACGCCCGCGTCCATCTCGTCGGGGAGGTACTCTTTCGGGACGCCGATGCGTACGCCCTTGAGGTCGCGCTGGAGGAACGAAGCGAAGTCGGGCATTTCCACGTTCGCGGAGGTGGAATCGGAGGGGTCGTAGCCGCCGATGTGGTTGAGCACGATAGCGCAGTCTTCGACATCGCGGGTAATGGGGCCGATCTGGTCGAGCGAGCTGGCGAAGGCGACGAGGCCGAAGCGGCTGACGCGGCCGTAGGTGGGCTTGAGTCCGACGACGCCGCAAAGCCCCGCCGGCTGCCGAATGCTGCCGCCGGTGTCGGAGCCGAGGGCGAAAATGCACTCGCCCGCCGCTGTCGCCGCCGCCGAGCCGCCGGAAGAGCCGCCGGGCACGCGCTCGAGGTCCCACGGGTTGTGCGTGGGGAAGAAGGCCGAGTTCTCCGTCGACGAGCCCATCGCGAACTCGTCCATGTTTGCCTTGCCCACCATCACCGCGCCCGCGTCGAGAAGGCGTCGCGTGACGGAGGCGTCGTACGGGGGGACGAAGTTGGCGAGCATGCGCGAGGAGCAGGTAGTGGGAACGCCCTTCGTGCAGATGACATCTTTGATGCAGACGGGGATGCCCGTAAGAGGCGTAGCCGCGCCCTCAGCGATGCGGGCGTCGGCGTGCGCCGCCTGCTTGAGCGCGAGCTCGGGCGTGAGCGTGACGTAAGCCTTGACGCTGTCCTCCACCAGGGCGATGCGGTCGAGCACCGCCTGCGTCAACTCGCGGGAGGATATCTCCCGTTTCGAGAGGAGCGCCGCCGCTTCGTGAATGGTGAGATAGCAGAGGTCCAGAAATCCCTCCTGTGCAAGAGCAAGGCGCGGGTAAAGGCCGCGTCATTCGAGGATGGCGCGCACCCGGAAGAGGCTGTCTTCACGCAAAGGCGCGTTCGCCAGGATATCGTCAGACGGGAACGAGGGCCGCGCGTGGTCGGAGTCGTAGACGTTTTCCAGGGGCAGCGTGTGCGCCGTAGGGGGAACGCCTTCAGTGTCGATCTGGCGCAGGACGTCGAAGTGGTCGAGTATTTCCGAAAGCTGCTCCTCGAACCTGGCCTTGTCGGCCTCGCTGAGGCCCAGCCGCGCCAGCTTGGCCAGATGCTCCACTTCCTCGCGTGTAAGACCCAATTCCTTCCCTCTGAGTCCCTTTGCCTGCGATTATAGCATCGGGGTTGGGGCGGGACAATCGACGTTGAATATCGTTGGGCGCAGTGATACCATTATGCAATTGGCGGGAAGCGAGGCGCAGATGGCAGGAGCTCCGCCGAAGGCCGCGGTGCGCGGCCGGCCGAGCTACGTGTGGAGGGCTGGGCAGGAGCGCCGGCTGGCGCTCATCCGCCGGCATGTCGCTCTGGAGAACGCCCGCATCCTCGACGTCGGGTGCGGAATCGGGGCCTACGTACGGCGGCTGCGCGAGCTATCGCCGGAGGTGTACGGCATCGACGTAGAGATCGAACACGTAAGACGTGGTTCAGCGTCCCTTCCGAACCTCGTCCTCGCCGCCGCCGAGCGTATGCCCTTCCGAAATGACACCTTCGACGCCGTCCTCCTGAACGAGGTCATCGAACACGTCTCCAGCGACGCGGCGACACTGCGCGAGGCGACGCGCGTCGCCCGGCCGGGGGGCAAGATCGTCGTCTACGCTCCCAACCGCCTCTACCCGTTCGAGACGCACGGCGTCTTCATCGGCAAACGGTACATCTTCGGCAACATACCGTTTGTCAACTACCTGCCGGACTTTCTGCGGCGCCGTCTCGCCCCGCACGTCCGCGCATACACCAGGGGCAACCTGCGATCGCTCACCCATGCGCTCGACGTGTCGTGGGTAACGCACACAATCGTCTACCCCGGATTCGACAACATCGCTGCCCGCAGTAGACTGTTGGGTGGCGCGCTGAGGGCGATACTATATCGCCTGGAAAACACGTGGCTGAGGGCTTTCGGCCTCTCCCACCTCCTCATCCTCGAGAAGGCCGGAGGGAGGACGACCAACAATGGCTAGACTCTTCAACCGCCGCCGCCGCTGGCGCAGCCGCAACGGGAAGGACAGGAAAAGGCTCAACTTCTGGGTCCTCCTTCCGCTCATCCTTTTGGGGCTGTTCGCCATCGGCTCGGCGGCCGTCGCCACCGCCGGTTTCATCATCTACCGCGTCTACGCAAACGACCTCCTCCCGATGGAGGAGATGCTCGCGAAGCAGTCGTCGGGCGGCGCGAGGATATACGACCGCAACGGCCGTCTGCTCTATGAGTTCGTCGACGACCTCGCGGGGCTGCGGCGTCCGGTGCCGCTTTCGGAGGTCTCCCCCTACCTCATCGACGCCACGATCGCCACGGAGGACTCCAGCTTCTACTCCAACCCCGGCGTCAACATCAAGGGTCTGCTACGCGCCGCCTACGAGAACTTCTTCCCCGGCCAGCTCGGTTTCCTCCAGGGTACCGGTGGCAGCTCGATCACGCAGCAACTCGTCAAGAACATCTACATCTCCGAGGAAGACCGGCAGAAACGCTCTATCTCCCGCAAGCTGAAGGAGACCGTATACGCGCTGGAGCTGACAAACCGCTACTCGAAAGACCAGATACTCGAGTGGTACCTCAACCAGATATCGTATGGAAGCGTCTACAACGGCGTGGAAGCGGCCGCCGAGGGCTACTTCGGCAAGAAGGCGAAAGACCTTACGCTCGCTGAGGCTGCGCTCCTCGCCGGCATACCGGCCTGCCCGAGCTGCTACAACCCGCTGGAAAACCCCGAGGCGGCGGTCGCGCGGCGCACCCAGGTCCTGCTGCTCATGGTGGAGAAAGGGAAGATCACGCCCGAAGAGGGCTGGATAGCCGTGAACACGCCGCTTGAGGTCGTCCCCCGCTGGTTCGACATCGACGCACCCCACTGGGTGCTGTCGTACATACAGCCGGAGCTGGAGGCCAGGTTCGGCCACCAGGCGGTCTACCGCGGAGGACTGGAAGTCACGACAACTCTCGACCTCGACCTCCAGAAGAAAGCGGAAGGAATACTCGAGGAATGGATTACGACGTTCGAGAGCTCCGGCGGCCACAACGGCGCCCTGGTGGCGATGGACCCCCGCACGGGCGAAATACTGGTCTACGTGGGCAGCCGCGACTACTTCCGCGACGACATCCTGGGCCGCAACGATATGGCGCAGGCTCTCAACTCACCGGGCTCTGCGCTCAAGCCGTTTACCTACATAACCTCGTTCATGAAGCTGGGATGGGGCCCCGGCACCCTCATACTCGATACTCCCATCAGTTGGACGGAGGCCGACGGCTCCGTGTTCACGCCTCGCAACCCCAGCGGCGACTTCAAGGGACCGATCAGCATCCGCAACGCGCTCGGGAACTCGTTGAACGTCCCCGCCTTCAAGACGATCCTCGCCACGGGCGTCGAAGATGTGGTGGCGACCGCCAGGAAGATGGGCCTGACCGAGCTTGAAGGACATTACGGGCCGTCTCTGACCATCGGCGGCGTCGACGTTAAGCTGGTGGACATGGTGTACGGCTATTCCGTGTTCGCGAACAACGGCGTGATGCGCGGCGTGGCGACGGCGCTCGACCTGCCGGAAGGGAGCAGGCAGATCGATCCGGTCTCGATCCTGAAGGTCGTGGACGCCTCGGGAGAGGTGCTGTTCGACATCAATCAGGAGCGGGTGGACGTGCCGGTAGTGCCGCCGGAATACGCGTACTTGATAACCGACATACTCTCCGACCCGCAGGCCCAGTGCGCGACGTTCGGCTGCGGCGGACTCAGTATCCCCGGACGCCAGGCCGCCATCAAGACCGGAACAAGCGAGCCCTACGAAAACAGCCGCGCTATCGGCGACACCTGGGCCATGGGGTACACGCCGGAACTGGTAGTCGGTGTCTGGGCCGGCAACGCCGACAACTCGCCCATGTGGAACATCAGCAGCACCTCGATCTCGTGGCGGAGCCTGCGCGACTTTATGGTAGCCGCCCTCGAGGGACAGCCCGCGTCTACTTTCCAGAAGCCCGAAGGCGTGGTGAAGGCAAAGGTCTGCTTCCCCTCCGGCAAACTGCCCAGCGAGCACTGCGGCAAGGTCATCGAGGACCTTTTCGTCGCCAGCAGCCTGCCGAAGGAAAAGGACGACTGGTGGCGCCCCGTCAAGATCGATATCCGCAACGGACTGCTGGCAGGGGAGACTACTCCGCCGCAGTTCATACAGGAACGGGTGTTCCTCGTCATCCCGGATAATCTTCCCGAAGGCCAGAGACAGTGGGCCCTCGAATGGGCAAAGGAGCTGGGCGCCGCGTCGCCGCCGAGGGAGATCAGTACCCCCGACAAAATCCCCATCGCCATTATGTCGCCCGCAGAAGGGGCGGAGCTCTCAGGCACGGTAACGATAACGGGACGGGCGGTCTCGGGCGAATTCGAATGGTACCGTCTCGAATTCGGACAGGGCGCCGCCCCGTCATCGTGGACGGTAATCCACGAGTCGAACACTCCCCTCTCAGACACGACACTGGGAGCATGGGACACGAGCGGCCTCGCGCCCGATACCTACGTTCTCAGGCTGGTGGTCAAGGACAGGGCGCGGGGCGAGCTTATCACGATGGTCACGGTCAAAGTCGTCGCCGAGGAGGAGAAGCCTACGCCCACTCCGCGCTCGGTGACGACCCGATCGACGGCGACACCGACACCGACGCCTGTAGCCATCACGACGCCGGGGCCCGGAAGGCACTAACGAGGAGAACTGGCCAAACAAAGTGAGCACGCCTCCGGAGCCGCCTCCCGACAGACAGCGACACGATGACATGGAGCGACGCGGCGTCTACCGCGTGCCGCGTCGCCAGGAACCGCTGAGGCCCGACCTCCAGCTCTACGAAGTGCGGCGCGGCACCAAGCCGGGTTCACGCTACGTCCGCATCACCCCCAGCTCCCAGCAGCCGCTGAAGCGCATGGCGCCTGCATACCTCCAGGCTACCGCCGTCCTCCTGCGGCCGCGGACCCTTCCCGGCCAGATCTGGTCCGGACTGCGACGGGTCCTCATCGGCTCGCCGCTGGCGACGTCGCAGGCCATCCACGAGCGGCTGGACAAGGTGCGGGCGCTCGCCATCTTTTCGTCCGACGCCCTCTCCTCCAGCGCATACGCCACAGAAGAGATCCTGCTCGTCCTCATTCTTGCGGGCAGCGGCGCCCTCAACGCTTCTCTGCCCATCGCGGCGGCTATCACCGCCTTGCTGATCACCGTCGCCTTCTCCTACCGCCAGACGGTCCGTGCGTACCCCGGCGGCGGAGGCTCGTACACCGTCGCCAAAGAGAACCTGGGGGTGCTCCCGGGGCTGGTGGCGGCGTCAGCGCTGATGGTGGACTACGTGCTGACGGTGGCTGTCAGCGTATCCGCCGGTGTGGCGGCAATCACGTCTGCAGCGCCGGCTCTCTACGACGAGCGGGTCCTGCTCGCTGTCCTCCTGGTGTCGATCATCGTCCTCGGCAATCTGCGCGGCGTCCGTGAGTCGGGGAACATATTCTCAATCCCCACCTACCTGTTCATAGTCAGCTTCGGCGCGATGCTGGTGACCGGGTTTATCAGGTATGCCCTGGGGGCGGAAGCGGAACCATTGGCAGCAGAGACGGCAGAGACGACCACGGGCACTCTCACGGTTTTCCTTGTCCTTCGCGCCTTTTCGTCCGGTTCGGCCGCGCTAACGGGCATAGAGGCCATGGCCAACGGTGTTCCCGCGTTCAAGCCTCCGGAATCGAAAAACGCGGCCACGACGCTCGTATGGATGGCGGCGATCCTGGCGACATTCTTCCTCGGCCTCACGGCGCTCGCCAACCTGTTCGATATTGTCCCTGTTGAGCAGCCGACGGTGGTCTCGCAAATAGGGAAGACCGCGTTCGGCGAGACGCCCCCGTACTACGTTTTGCAGGTCGCGACGATGCTCATCCTGCTGATGGCGACAAACGGGGCGTTTGCCGGATTCCCCCGTCTGGCCTCGGTGATGGCGATGGACAGGTTTCTGCCCTACCACATGACCTTCCGCGGCGACCGGCTGGCCTTCTCGACTGGAATCTTTCTTCTGGGACTGCTCGCCGGCAGCCTGCTCGTCATATACCAGGCCGAGACCCACCGGCTCATACCGCTCTACGCCGTCGGCGTGTTCATATGCTTTAGCCTGTCACAGACAGGCATGGTGAGACACTGGCTGCGTTCGGATGACCGTGGCCGAAAACGAAGCATGATCATCAACGGCATCGGCGCCGCGGCGACCGCGACCGTAGCGGTGATTATCGCGGCGAGCAAGTTCACGCAGGGAGCATGGATGGTGCTCGTGGCCATACCCATCCTGGTGCTCTTGTTCCAGCGGATCCACCACCACTACACACGGGTGAGCGAGCAACTGGCGGTGCGCGACACGGACCTGCGGGAGATAGAGGCGCCCGTGGGCAACGGCCGCGGTCAGACGGTGATCGTCCCCGTCGACGGCGTGAACCGCGCCGTCCTCCGCACTGTCGACTACGCTCGCTCCCTTTCCGACGACGTGACGGCGGTCCACGTGACCGACGACCTGCAGGCGGCCGAGCAACTGCGGGCCGAATGGGAGGAGAAGATCCCCGACGTGCCGATAGTGATCGTCGAGTCGCCTTACCGCGCCCTCGTGGCGCCCTTCCTCGCGTACATCGACGCCGTCGACCGCGCCAACCCAAACGCGCGGATCACCGTCGTTCTTCCGGAGTTCGTGCCCGTCCACGTCTGGCAGGGGCTCCTTCACAATCAACCGGCGCTGCGCTTGAAGCGCGCCCTCCTCGCCCGGCCCAACACGGCGGTGGTCGACGTCCTGTACCACTTGCGCTAAATTAGAGGTGGCGCCCGACAGAGAAATCGCGTGCCGCCAGCCCGGCCGGCGGACGGGGACAAACAACCCGCCCGGCGAAGTATCGTCCGCTATCGGGCCCGGGTCGGGCACAGAGGCCCGACCCCGCCGGAGACAATGAAGACGCCGCGCTTCGCCTGCGCGCAAGGGGGCCGAGACTCATGAGAATCATCCTCTATACGGGCAAAGGAGGCGTCGGCAAGACCAGCGTCGCGGCGGCGACCGCCCTTCGCGCGGCGCAGCTCGGCTACAGGACGCTCGCGCTCAGCACCGACGCCGCCCACAGCCTCGGCGACTCGTTCGACAGGCCGATCGGCGCCGGCATCGTCCCCATCGCCGACAACCTGTGGGGGCAGGAGCTCGATGTTTTTCGCGAGACCGAGGCCCACTGGGGGACGCTGGAGAACTACATCAAGATCGTCATGGCCTGGCGCGGCGTCGATGAAGTGCTGGCGGAAGAGATGGCTATCCTCCCCGGCATGGAGGAACTGGCGGGCCTCATCCAACTCACGAACTACTACCACGAGAATGAATACGACATCATCATCGTCGACTGCGCGCCCACCGCCGAGACGCTGCGCCTCCTCAGCTTCCCCGACGTCACGCGCTGGTGGCTGCACCGCATCTTTCCGATACAGCGCACCGCCGCCCGCATCGCCCGGCCCGTGCTGAAGCGCGTCACCGACCTGCCTCTCCCCGAGGACGAGGTCTTCGACGCCGTGAAGAACCTCTTCGACAAGCTCGATGACATGCGGGAGGTGCTCAGCGACGGCAATACCTGCTCCGTGCGTCTCGTCCTCAACCCCGAAAAGATGGTGATAAAGGAGACGCAGCGCACCTACACCTACCTCAACCTCTACGGCTACCGCACCGACCTCGTGGTCTGCAACCGCCTCATACCGCAGGAGGTGGTCGACGATTACTTTTCTGAGTGGAAGGACGCGCAGGAGCAGTACTACGGGCTGGTGGAGGAGGCGTTCAGCCCGTTGCCCATACTGAGGGCGCCGCTGATGGAGCAGGAGGTCGTGGGCATGAAGATGCTCGCCCGCTTCGCGGAAGCCCTCTACGGGGATGACGACCCGACGCCGATTCAGTTCAAGGGCCGGGCACAGGACATCTCGCAAGAGGACGGCGATTTCGTGCTCCGGCTCAAGCTTCCCTTCGCTGAGAAGGAGAACATCCGGCTGACTCGCGTGGCCGATGAGCTCATCGTGCACGTGGGGACGCAAAAGCGAAACATCATCCTGCCGCGGGCCCTGCTGGCGCTGGAAAATACGAGTGCTAAACTTGAGGGAGATGAGCTTATCATCCGTTTCTTGCGGCCGGAAGACTAGCGGCCCCAGGAGGTCCGATATGGCTGAAAAGGTGTTTGAGTGCGAGCTGACTGAGGACGAGGAGATTGTCCTGCGCATCAGGAAGCCGGGCATGCGCATGTTTTCGCCGGAGGTGCGCGGCCACCTGCTGAGCGCGCGCAAGGAGATGCTGATGGCGATGCGCAATCTCATCGACGCCGCGCTCGCGGGCCTGACGGAAAAGGAAGAGAAGGAGCAGAAAGCGCGCCGGACAGAGATCAGGGTGGAGTAGCAGCCGCCTCGCACTCCTCCAAGAGCCTGTCCAGGTCCCCTTCGCTTGTCACCTGCGATACCGACCTGACGAATTCCCTCAGCGAAGGGGCGCACTCCCGTAGCCTCTCGACCTTGGGGCCGATGGGACTGCTGGAAGCGGGCGAGGTGCCGTAGAGCCCGTGAAAGGCGAAGTAGGCCTGGTTTATTCTCCGAACGTAGTACCCGTTCTCGGCCAGGTAGAGGCGCTTTTCCTCCATCAGCGCTTCCGCCTCGTCCACCCTTCCTTCGGCGAGCAGACGGTCGACGTCCAGGCGTAGCTGGCGCATCACCTGAAATGTTTCTCCGTCGCTGTCTTCGGCGGGCGGCGCCGTCTCCAGCTGGGCGGCGGACTGCGGAAGAGGCCCGTTCGCGAGGACAAGCCGTCCGATCTCCTCCCCCGCGATGTCGGCCACGGTCTCGTTTATCGTCCTTACCGCCGTCCCGCCGAAGTACCGGGCGCCCAGCGGCTGAAAGAAAAGGTACTGGTGGAGCCATTCGTGGGCGGCCAGCTCCAGGGTGCGGGCGTAGTCGTCCATCGGCGGGATGACGCTGGGATAGGTGGCGACGCCACCGCTGCTCACCGCCAGCGCCGAAGTGTCCGGGCCCTCGGACGCCTCTTCCAGCTCCAGCACCTCTTCGAGCGTCAGATCGATGTTGAGGAGCCGGGCACTCTCCAGGCGGATTTCCCTCCTCGGTGACTTCACCAGCACCCACGGGGGGCTGTCGAACTCGATGTCGACCGGCGGAAAGACCCAGCGGACGTTGGAGAAGAGGGGCAGCGAGCGCTGGAGCCCGAGGCGCACGATCTCGTCGCTTAGCCGCCGCTCGATCGCCGCTTCGACCTCATTCTCCAAACGGTCTCTCTCCCGGCGGCGTTTTTCCAGTTCCGCGAGCAGCGCTTCGTTTTCGGGCGCGCCGGGATTGTCCCGGGGGAGCCGGACCAGCCCCGCCTCCAGTTCCTCCACCTGCTTCTGCAAACGGATGTAATCGTCGATTGCCGCGTTCTCCTCCTCGACATTGGGGCCTTCCCTTCCCACGCTGCCCAGGGCGTGCAGCCACTTGTTGGTGACATGCCGCACCTCCCAACCGGCGAGGTCGTAATCGTCGGGCGAGAGGGGCAGGCCGAGGAGGACGACAAAGCGCCAGCTTGCGAGCAGCGAGAAGAACACGATGAGGGCGACGGCGATGAGGGAGGGCGCCTGGGGAACGCGTCTGAGCATGGAGAGCAGGGCAGTCATTTAGAGCGTAACCGATAAAAGCAGTCTAGCACAGGGTTTGTCACCCGACAACACCGCCTCGCCGCGTCGTGGCCATCGATGAGCGCGGCGGGCCGCACGCTCCCCGCCGTCGGCTTTCCCGAGCGGCGACCTTATGTCGAGTCGATTATGACCACTGTCCTTCTTTGAGCCGCCTTCGCCGGGCGTGATATAATCAGCGCGCGGAGACATGAGAATATGACAGCACCGGTTCCCCGCTACGCCGGACTGGAAGCGAGAGTAGTCGCCTTTCTGTTCGACACGATAATCCTGCTGGCTTTCTCGTCCGTCTTCCTCACGGCCTCGCTCTTCCAGCTCCTCCTGCGCAGCGACTTCGGCGAGGTGGACCCGCCCGATTCGGCCTTCTACACTTCTCTCGGCATGATAGTGGCGGTTGTCCCCTTCTGGTTCGCTTTCAACCTGTGGCTGCTGATGTGGAAGGGGCAGAGCGTGGGCAAGTACATCGTGGGGATACGAGTGGCGGGCGCCAACGGCAGCGGGCTGACGCTCGGGCAGGCGGCGGCCCGAATCCTCCTGCTTGACCCTCTCCTGTTCCACCCGTTGCTGGCGGTGCCGTGGGCCCTCCTGGCGATATTCGCGACTTCGCTCACCCTAAACGTCGTCGTCCTCGTCGTGACCGTCAGCCTGGCGCTGCTTTCGCTGCTCTCGCCGCTCATCGCCCTCGGCGCAATGGCCTTCGACGAGCAGCGACGGGGCCTGCACGACCGTATTGCGGGCACGCTTGTAGTGCGGATGGCTTGAGGCGCCGGAGGGAGGCGAATGGGCGCGAGCGCCGGCGACAACACGATAACCACCGAGCCCCCGGCCGCGTCCTTCACGGTCAGCGTCTCGCGCGGCTTCTGGCGCACTCTCTTCACGTGGGGGAGCGGCGTGATCCTCGTGGCGGTGATGGGCGCGCTCCTCCTCTCGGTGAACATACTTCAGATAACGTCGCCCGAACCCGCCTCTGAGACTTTGCACCGCGCGCTTGCCAGCCTGACGGAGATCGACGCCCTGCTGGTGGAGAGCGAGGACGACCTCAGGGCAGCCGCCGAGGAGTCGCCGGAGGAAGAGCTGAGGCTCGCGCACTATCCGATAGACGTGCCGCTTTCGGGCGAGGAGGTGCAGCGGCTCTCCACCGGAGAGCTGCGCGAGGTGATCTTGTCGCGCTCGGCCGACAGGTTCTACGAACGGGGTCTTGCCGCGTTCGAGGAGCGGGAGGCTGCGTCGGGGGACATATCGCTGCTGTCGGCGCCGGGTGCGGTGAGGTATACGGTGGGGCTGGTCACAGAGGACACGTACGAGATCGCGCGCGTGGTGACGGCGGCCCTGCTGGGCGCGACGCTCGTGCTCACGCTGGTCCTCGTGCTCCTCAGTCGCGGGTACGGAAGGCTCACGGCGCTGGGCGTCATACTGATGGCGGCCGCGCTGCCCTACCTCCTGCTGGCCGTGGGTGTGCGGTTCGCGCTGAAGCTGGCGTCGGAGAGCGAGGGCGATTACCTCACGGCGCAGCTATATTCCCTAGGGAAGGACGTTATCTGGCTCCCGATACACACGGGGATCGGCTTCGTGCTCCTCGGCGTCGTGTTCGCGACGCTGGGCGTGGCGGCCGGCTGGCTCCACGGCCGTCGGAACGAGTCGCGCCTGCGGGAGGCGCCGGAAGTGGCGCGCTAGCACTATCCGTCCTCGATCTGCCCTTCGCCGGTCGCGCCCCAAAGCGACGCCCGCATCACTCCTTCAGGAAGTCGCTCATGATCTGCCCCAGCTCGTCGCGGTGGAGCATGAAGTGCAGCCCGTTGGGCGCGACGACGAGGCGCGAGTCGGGGATGAGGCTGTGCAGCAACTCCGCCGATTCGAGGGGGTGAATTTCGTCGTCCGGGTGGGCGACTAGCAGCGTGGGCGCCGCAATCCGCGCGAAGTCTTCCCCCGATAGCGCCGGCCCGTGCACGACACCACGGATGGCGGGCACGATCGCCTCTTCTTTCAGCGAAAGGAGCCAGTTGCGGATCCACTCGAAGACGGGGGGCGCCGCCTCTTTGACGTCGCACCAGGGCTTGAGCCGCAGCGCAATGTCGACGGCTTCCCGGAGGCCCAGTCCTTCGACGAGCAGCGCCAGGCCGCCAAACAGCGCCGCCCCGTACGACGACTCTCGCTGCCCGATCGGCGGCGGTGATTGCAGTACCAGCTTTCGCACCATCTCCGGGTGCCTCAGCGCGAACACTATCGCCGCTCCCCCTCCCATCGAGCTGCCGCTGAGGTGCGCGCTCTCCAGCCCGAGATGGAGGAAGAGGCCGTGGAGGTCCTCGGCGAGGGTGTCCCACATGTAGTCGCGGACGGCGGTAGTGTAGCCGGACTCGCCGTGGCCGCGAGAATCGTAGCGTATGATGGTGAACTCACCGAAAAGCGAGGGCGGCACCTCGCCGAGCAGTTCCGCCATCGCGATGCTGCTGAGCAGGCCGTGCGCGAAGACGATCGGCGGCCCTTCGCCCTGCACTTCGTAGTGCATATCGAACCCGTTTATCTTCGCAAACGGCATGTCGTCCGGGGCGCTCCTTCCGACTTTGCTGCCACCGCCGCGAGTCGCAGTCAAAGAGACGCTGACAGTCTATATCGTCGGAGCGAAGAGCGGAACCATTCAGGCCGCGCCAAGGGTCGCCCGCCTTGACACCTTCGAAGAGGCGCACCTACACTGGCGCAACCACGGGCCAAAGACAAGGGGAGGCAGCCATGGACTTCGAGCTGGACGAAGAGCAGCGCATGCTCGTCAACACGCTGCGGGAGCTGGGCAAGCGCGAGAACCTGCGGACGCTGGCGGCGGAGGTCGACAGGACGGGGGAGTTGCCGAGGCATCTCGTGGAGACGTACGCGGACCTGGGCCTGCTGGGGATGACCCTGTCACCCCAGTACGGCGGCGGCGGACGGCCGGGGATCAACGCCATCCTTGCCATCGAGGAGCTGGCGAAGTTCAGTCCGGTAATAGCGACGCCCGTGTTCGAGTCGAATATCGGGCCGGTAAAGGTTATCGATAGCTTCGGCAGCGATGCGCAGAAGCGGGCCATTATTCCCGGCGTGTGCAGTGGTGAGTTTAGCGTGTCGGTCGCCATGACCGAGCCGGAGGCGGGCTCGGATTTGACGTCGCTCTCGACGCGGGTGGTGGAAGACGGCGACAGCCTGGTGTTGAACGGGCGCAAGACTTTCATCTCCGGCGGCGGCGAGTCGAGCCACTACCTCGTGTACTGCCGGTTTGGGAACGAGCCGGGCGCGCGCGGTATCGGAGCGGTCATCGTCGAAAAGGGCATGCCCGGGTTCGCGTTCGGGGAGCAGGAGCAGTTCATGGGGCTCCGCGGCATGCCCTCGTGCGACCTCATCTTCGACGACGTGCGGGTGCCGAGAGGCAACGTGGTGCTGGAAGCGGGCC
This sequence comes from Dehalococcoidia bacterium, assembly GCA_030018455.1. Classification (NCBI taxonomy): domain Bacteria; kingdom Bacillati; phylum Chloroflexota; class Dehalococcoidia; species Dehalococcoidia bacterium. Next base: position 155,149 of record JASEFU010000002.1, on the reverse strand, counting down.
GCTTCCGCGAGCTGATGACGACATTCGACCTGGAGCGCTGCGGCAACGCGGCGATGTGTCTCGGCGTCGCGGGCGGCGCGCTCGAGGAGGCGCGGGCATACGCGCTGGAGCGGAAGGCGTTCGGCCGGCCGATCTGCGAGTTCCAGGACGTGCAGTTCATGGTCGTGAACATGGCGATGAAGTTGGACGCCGCCCGTCTGCTGGTCTATCGCGCGGCGTGCGGGGCGGGCCGCGAGTTCCCCTCGATCCTCGAGTCGGTCATGGGCAAGTGCTACGCGAACGAGATGGCGGCCGAGGTGACGAGCACAGCGATGCAGGTGCTCGGCGGGTACGGGTACAGCAAACAGTTCCCGGTGGAGAGGATGCACCGCGATGCGCTGGCGTGGCGGGTCGCCGGGGGCACCGTCCAGATGCTGCGGATCACGATGGCGAGCGCGCTCTTCGGCCGTCGCTTCAGCCAGCGGCCACAGAGCTAGCGACGGCCGCTGCCGCGTTGCGGAGAGCACGGAAGAACTCGTCGAGACGCGTCAGCGATGGCGCAAAGAAGTCGAGGCGTCGCGGTTCCTGAGGTGGCTGCGCGACGGGTGACCCGGAGCCTATCCGTCGTCACTCTTCGCGCCGGTGGGCTTTGTGCCGGGCTGCCGCGTGACCCCGTTGACAGTCGCGGGTGTCGTTCATACAATGAGATTCGAGCGGGAATAGCTCAGTTGGCAGAGCATCTGCTTCCCAAGCAGAGGGTCGCGGGTTCGAGTCCCGTTTCCCGCTCCACATGCTAAAATGCCGGGAGAGGCCTCGAGTCCGCAGAGGCCAACGTACGGCCCCCAGGTGTAGCTACTTGACGGCCGGGGCCTCTTCCCCAACTACCCCCTTGACGCTAAGCTTTGCCCCCGCTACCCTCGGCTCAGCTACACCACGAAAGGGGGGCCGAAATGCCCGCTCAGCAGTCTCCACACACCCGCCAGCCGCACCACCTCGACCGCAAACCACCCCTCGACGCGCCCGCCCGCCCCCGCCCGCTTCACGCGCACGCGCGCGGTCTGGATCTTGAGAGAGAGAGTGAGGATCATCCCTCTCTCTCTCAACAACGGGCCCGGGAGGGGATCTCTCAACAAAGGGGGGAGGGGAGGGGCGCGCCCCCGCACGCGCGCGCGATCCCCCTCTCGCCCGACGAACTCGAATTCGTCGACTACCTCCGAACAATGTTCGGCTTCGCGGGCGCCGAGGCCTTCGTCGCCCAGTACGGACAGCACACAATCCAGCGCGCCGTCCGCGACTACTACGAAGGCGACCGCCGCGCAATCCGCAACCCTGCCGGCTTCATCCGATGGCTCGTAGAACAGCGCCACCGCCCGAAACCCTGACCACAGAGGCAGCCGTCAACGCCTTCATCGCCTCCTGCAGGGCCCGCAACCTCGCGCCCAAGACCCTGCAGGCCTACCTCTGGGCCCTCCGTCCCCTCAAAAACGCCTCCCACGCGCTCCCTAGCGCCCCTGAGCCCCTCGAAAACGCGCTCGCCGCACTCCCACTATCCCCCGAAAGCCGCCACGACGTGTTTCGCGTCTGGCGCACGTTTTTTCGCTGGGCCTCGGCACGCCTCGGCGTCCCGAACCCCGCCCTCGAGCTCGCGCCGCCCCGGCGCCGCCAGCTACTCCCCCGCGCCCTATCCGACGACCAGGTCGACCACCTGCTCGCCACCGCAGCAGCGCGCACCGGCCCCGCAGCCCGCCGCGACCGCGCCCTGCTGCTGCTCCTACTCGACACCGGCCTCCGAATCGGCGAGGTCGCCACCCTCTCCCGCGCCCACCTCGGCCCCGCTACCCTCGTCACCGGCAAAACCGGAATGCGCGAAATCCCCGTCAGCCCGCAGGTCCTCGCCGCCCTCGTCGGCCTCGGAGACGCAACCACCCTCTGGGCCGGGCGCAAAGGCCCCCTCACCCCCTCAGGCGTCTCCCAAGCCGTCCGCCGGTCCCTCAAGCGCGCGGGGATCCCCGGCGGCCCCCACCTCCTACGCCACACCTTCGCCCGCCTCTACATCACCGCCGGGGGCGACGTGTTCTCCCTCCAACGAATCCTCGGCCACCGCCAGATCGACACCACGAAGCGATACGTCGACATGGACCTACGCGACGTCCGCGCCCAGCACGCCCGCTTCAGCCCCATCGCCCGAAGGCCCGCAGCCGCCCAGGGCCGCCTGCTACAATGACGACATGCTCAAGGTCAAACACGGCCGTCTCACCGACGTACTCGTCGACCGCGACAACGGCGCCCTCACCGTCATCGTCAAGCTCAACCGCCCCGACCTCCCCGCGCAACGCCACCCCGACCGCTACCTCGCCGACAACCCCCGCGGCTTCATACTCACCCTCTACTCCACCGGCGCCGCCGTGCTCGTCGACGACGACACACCCCCCGAAATCACCCGCGCAGCCCGCAAGGCCGCCTCCTGACGGCCCGGGAGCCGCCCGCGCGGCCCGCTCTCGCGGCCCGCTTCCACGCCACACCGCACGGCGCGCCTGCCGTCGTTCGTCGTCGTCAAAGCGGTATCGCGCTTGCCCGCCCACCCGCCGCGCGCTCTTTGGCTGATCCGCTCGCGCCCACGTCGCCGTCCGGCTCGCGGGCGCTTCGCGGGTCCCGCCTGCGGCGGGCTCCCCTCGAAGCCAGCAGCCACCCCGTGCTACAATCCGGCGGGCGGTGCGGCCCTCCGGCGGCCCGAAAGTATCGGTGCCCCACGGATGCCCCCGGGCCATGTTCGAAACGACCAGCTAGCTCGACCAGCGGGCCGCCCTCGTGCTCGCAGCCGCCCGCCGTCGCGGCAGGAAGTGGGCGCGGCGGTTAGGTATGCCGTCGCCGCCGACGGTCGACGGCGGCGACGGCGACCGCGATCGTCGCCACCACCACGCCGTCAAGGGTCTCCGAGGCCTCCGGCCCGCGCTCACGCGCGCCCTTGACGGCGCCCGCCCCGCCCAAACAATCAAACGCCAGATTCAGAAACACCCCCCAAAAATGCGCGGAGGAAGACGATCAGGCGCGGGCGCGCCCCGAGGAAACCTCAACGCCCTTAAGCACGGGCGCCGTAGCCAGCAGCTCCAGCGCCTGTTCTATCGCGCCCTCAACTCCCCCGACGCCGACCGCGCCCTGCAGAACCTCCACCGCGCCGTCACCCTCATCAAGGCCGGCGTCATCACCCGCGGGATCCCCGCCAAGCCCCGCAAGCCCGGGAGGCCCTCGAAGGCCGACCGCCGCCCCCTCTCCTACGTCGAGCGCTCCGTTCGCGCCGCTAGGTCCCGAGGCCCTCACGACCGCCTCGCCCGCGCCCTCGAGCGCGCCGGATGAACCCGCAACAGTCACTGCTTCCCAAGCAGAGGGTCGCGGGTTCGAGTCCCGTTTCCCGCTCCACATGCGGTAGACGCAGTCAGGCCGGGGGTTCACCCGGCCTCTTGTATTGAAAGCTCTCCGACCCTCTGCTTTTCGAGCTACCGTTCCTCTTGCAGGCCCGGCGCTGGTAACAAGCCATCGATGCATGCGGCGCGCGATGCGGGAGCGTGGTCCCAGAACGTCGAATTGTGCAGAACGGGCTCCCGGCGGCACAGGGGGATTTGGCGCAGGTTGTTGCGGACGTACTTCTGCGATTGTACCAGGCCGCCACTGCGAGACAACCGCACCCAGCTGCCACCGACCCCACTCGCTCCGGACGCTCCGCCGCTGACCAAAGGCCACGCTTGGGTCGCTGTCTCGGCAGTTCTCTTCTTGAGCAGGAGGGGCAGAGGAACCAGCGACCGCAGGACACTCTCGGCCGAAACAAGCCGTAGCCGCCGCTCCTGGCAGACGGCGCATTCGCCGGTGTGTCGCGATGAGCTTGCGGGCTGAGGCTGAGATGCCCTCAACTCGGTATTCCTTGGTGAGGCGATGCAACTCTGCGCAGTAGCGGCGCCCCCGCCTAAACATCACCAGACTGGCGACGGCTTCCTCGAAGGCGTCCTTGAGCCGGCTGAGCATCGTGTAGGCGTTCCCTTTGCTCACGCCAAGAACAGCGGCAATCTCGGCGCTGTCGAGGCCCTGGCGGACGTGGAGGTCAAGCAGCGAATACTTGGATCGAGCGCTTTTGCGGCCTCCCGCGCGGGCGCCGCCATCTCCGTCGCTTCAGCTGCCTCCTCGGGATTCCCTAGCCCTTTCGTGTCCACAACATGGAAACCCTGGCGCCCCCTCGTCGCTCTCCTCCTCGACCAGGGGAACACTCCGCTTCTCTAGATCGATTTCGTTGACGGCGCGGTTGCGGGCGATGGTCAGCAACCAAGTGCAGAAGGCTGCTCGTCCCGCCCGTTCCTTCGACAAGGCTTTCATAGCTCGCATGAACGTCTCCTGAGTCAGGTCGGCCGCTCTGTCCTCGTCCCGGACCATGGGGAGCAGGAAGTCGTATACTCTCCCGCAGTGGCGCTCGTATAGCTCGCCGAACGCATCACGACTGCCACTCGCAGTGAAGCGTTCTAGTTCGTTATCGGTGAGGGACTGAATGGCGTGCTGCATTACTGCGCTCGTCTCGAGACGCTCATACGGGCTGCTCCTTCTGAAGTGGATCTGTTTCTGTCTCTGCCTGTTACACCAGGAAGGAGGAGATTTCTTACAGTTCCGATTGGCTGCCCGAGTCGCGGAGCGGTCAATGGCGGAGCACAGCGGAGATCCTTCGGCGGATCGAAGCTGTTGGAATGCTTTGCATCGGCGCAGGGGCAGGTGATGATGTGGGGGCGGACACAGGGTCGTCCGCCCCCACAAAGCCGGATGTTCAGCCCAGCGAGCAGGTCAGGGGCAACCCGCCAAATGAATCCCCCGCCTCGGCAGCACCCTGGATGCCGTCCAGGCCCTGATACCACATGCGGTTCCCGCCCGCCTGTAGGCCGCTGGCAGAGCCGTAGGTGATGCTGGCCACTCCAACATCAGCAGTGGCGCCCACATCCTCGCCGGGCACCCCCACCGCCAGATCGTCGTACCCATCGTTGTTGAAGTCGCCGGACACGGGTCCACGAGCTGCTTGCGGGTACGCAGTCGTTAACGATATTCCCGAACAGGCGGGCGGCTTCGGCATGGTGGTGGGTGACGGTTTGGGTGTGGGCGGCGGTGTCACCACAGGCGGCTTGTTCTGAGCGGTGACCCGTTGGCCCACCCGCAGCCCGTCCCGGATACCCAACGAAGTAGAAGACGGTGGGGCTGCCACCAACGTCCCTCTGAAAGTGGAGATGCGGTCCAAACGCAAGGCCGCGGAGGGTCGCGGGTCTGCCTGCCGGCAAGCGGGCCCGAGTCCCGTCGCCCGCTCCGTCTGGCTCGGGGCCTCACCACAGACACGCCGATCCCACCCATGGCCGCGGCGTTTAATCGTCTAGACGTCCGTCTAGGAAATCCGCTCCTCCGGCTGACCGTAAGTACCCTCTGATTTGAATCGCCGGTACGATGGCGCGGCGCTGCATGCGGTCTAGCATGGGTGCGATGAGAACGCAGCGCATCTTCATCCTGAGCCGCCACGTCCTGCTCGCCCGCGGCGTCGAGACCCTGCTGCGGGGGCAGCGCGGGCTGCGCGTCGTCGGCTCCGAGATCGATATCGAGGCGGGGATGGAGCGCATCGCTGCGCTGCGACCCGATGTCGTGATCCTGGCCAGCGAAATCAACGAACCGCAATCGCTGGCCACTGCGTCCGCCATCTTCGACTGCAACCCGGGCGGCGCGGTAGTCCGCCTCTGCCCAGCGGAGAACCTTCTTCATATTTACAGGGACAGCCAGATGAAGGTAGCGAAGGTGGAAGACCTGCTCCGCGCCCTTCGGGAGGCGGGCGCAGGCAAGCGCGGCGAGCTTTCGAGGGAGCGGCATGAGTGACCTCCTGACGCCGCTACGGATGCTCGCCTATGGCACGGCCGCTGCTGTCGGCCTGCAACTCGTGGGCCTGGGCATTTCCCGGCTGTCCGGCGTCGCTGTCCGCGTGAGCGGGCGGCTGCCGCGCCTCGGACGGAACGGGAGCCCGCGCATGCTGGTGCCCGGCCTGGCGTTCCTTTGCGCCGGTCTCGCCCTCGTGACGCAGGGGATAGTGGTGCTTGCCCAGGCTCTTGTCTAGGGCAAATGGAAGGGAGATGACGGTTGGAGGCGGCCCGTTTCATCGTATCGTACCTGTCCTGCTGGTCGGTGATGCTGGCGGGGGCATACCTTGCCGTGACGGGGATGGCGGGCCTGGTGCGCCGGCTCAGCCCCGAAAGCGAGGCCAGCACCGTCCGCGGCGTCCTCGCCTCCGGATGGCGGGTGTTGTCCGGGCTGCGCGACCTCTTCCTCCTCCTGCTCGGAGCGGTAGTGGCCGTCTCCGCCATGCTGCTGCTCTACGACGAGGTATTCGGCTAGAGGATGGATGGAAAAGTGTCTGTGGGAAAGCCGCTCGCGTACCTTCTCGGACTCATGGTCGCCTGCGCGGTGCTCGCGGGCATAGGCGTTGTCGTCTACGCCAGCAGGAGCCAGGTCGGCGAGCCGCCGAAGAGCGAGAGCGCCGTCGACCTCAGCGGCTGCCTCGGCTGCCACGGCAACGCCGACAACCCGCCGGTGAGCGAGAGCGACCCCGGCCGCCGCCTGTACGTGGACGAGGCGCCGCTCGCCTCCTCCGTGCATGAGGGGGTCGACTGCGCGAGCTGCCACTCCACCCACGACGAGGACGACGCCGGCCGCCGCATCGAGGGGCAGGCGGTGATCGAGCTTTGCGGCCGCTGCCACCGGCAAGAGCAGGCGCTCCAGGCGAGGAGCGTCCACTCCGACGCCCACGTCGCCACCTGCCTCGATTGCCACAATCCTGGCGGATCCGGCCATGCAATTCAGCCCGTCCTGTCGGCCCAGTCGCCCGTGTACCGAAAAAACGTGGCCGCCACCTGCGGAAAGTGCCACGCCGACGAGGCGCTGATGGCGCGGTACGGGCTGAAGACGGACGTGTTCGAGACCTACATGGGCAGCCCCCACGCCAAAGCGCTCCGCCTCTCGCGGGCCGACCTCTCCGCCCTTAGTCCCGCCACCTGCGCTACCTGTCACGGCAGCCATGACGCGAAGAGGGTGGACGACAGGACGTCGCCCGTGCGCAGCGCGGCGACCCTGGCGATCGTTTGCGCCCGCTGCCACTCCGACGCGAACGAGAGCTTCGCGCGCAGCCTCGCTTATCACCAGGAGCCTTCCGCCGACGAGTCGCCGCTTGTCTACTACGGCGAGCGCTTCTTCTTCATCCTCACCACATCGGTGGTCGGCCTGGGGCTGCTGATGGTCGGGCTCGAGGGGTTCGGCTGGCTGACGGGGCGCGGCGGCGGCGGCGACGGCCACGGCGATGGCGACGGACGAGGCCCCTCGTCCGGCGGGCCCGGCGTCGGCGGAGGTGCCGGCGGCCACCGGCATGTCGCGCTCTCAGGCGCATCCGGCGACCCGGCGGGAAATCGGCCCGCCGGGGCGCAAGGTCTCGATTCGGCCCATCCCTCGCAGGAAATCCTTCGCTTCGAGGTCCATCAGCGGGCGCAGCACTTCCTGATGATGGCCTGCTTCCTCGTCCTCGCCTTCACCGGCCTGCCGCAGAAGTTCTCCGAGTGGGGCGCGAGCCGCTGGCTCATCGACGCGTGGGGAGGGCTGGATAGCGCCCGCGCCATCCACCGTTTCGCCGGGCTGGTGATGCTGGCGGACTGCGTCTACCACCTGGGGTACGTCGCCTTCGGTTCGCTGGTGTTGAAGAAGCCGCTGCCCATCTGGATGATTCCCGCGCCCAAAGATATCGCCGATTTCTTCCAGGACCTGCAGTTCTGGTTCGGCCATTCGTCGGAGCGGCCGAAGTTCGGGCGCTTCAGCTACCGGGAAAAGTTCGACTATTGGGCGATCTTCTGGGGGATGCCGGTGATAGGCCTCTCCGGGCTGATGCTCATGTTCCCGACGATGGCCGCGCGCTTCCTTCCCGGCGACATGATCTCGGTGGCTTTCCTCGCCCACAGCGACGAGGCGGTGCTGGCCGTGCTGTGGATATTCGTTGTGCACTTCTTCTTCGTCCACTTCAACCCGCGTTTCTTCCCCCTGAACCGGTCGATCTTCACCGGCAAGATGCAGCGCCGCCTCTACGCCGAGGAGCACCCGCTGGAGCTGGCGGCCATCGATGAGGCGGCAAAGCGGCGGGCGGCTTCCTCCGGCGACCAGGCGGCCCGTGCCCGCGGAGCGGAAAGCGACGCTTTCGGGCCGGCGGGAGGCGGGTCATGAACAGACGGAAACGGGGCGCGCTCTCGCGGCTGCTGTTGGGCGCATGCGCTGCCGCCTCCCTTGGCCTGGTCTTCTTGCGCGCGGCCCCGGTCGCGCAGTCCGCGCCGCCGCCCTCGCCGCCGGCCCAGGACCCGAACGCGTCGTGCCTGCGCTGCCACCTGCGGCCTGAGATCGCGATGACGTTCCCCAACGGCGATGCTCTTTCACTCACGTTCAATGAAGAGGCCTATCGCAGCTCCGTCCACGGCGACAAGCTGAACTGCCTCGATTGCCACGAGCGGAACCGCCGCTACCCTCACCCGTTGCCGGAGGTCTCCGGGCGACGGGAGTACTCCCAGGCGCAGTACGAGCTGTGCAAGCGCTGCCACTTCAAGAACTACACGCTGACCCTCGATAGCGTGCACTTCGAGGCGCTTTCGAAGGGCTTCACCTACGCCCCGCTTTGCACCGACTGCCACACCGCCCACGCGGCCACGCCGATCCGCGAATCACGGACGCAGATCGCCCAGGCGTGCTCAAAATGTCACGAAGGCATTTACGAGGCGTACAGCTCCAGCATCCACGGCTCCGCTCTACGTGAGGAAAACCCCGACGTGCCCGTGTGCACAACCTGCCACGGCGTCCACAACATACCCAGCGCTACGACCGCCTCTTTCCGGCTCGATTCGCTCAATCTCTGCGCCGGCTGCCACGCCGACAAGGAGCTGATGGACAAATACGGTATCTCCTCCAACGTCCTCAAGACGTACCTCGACGATTTCCACGGCAAGACTGTCGGCTTTTACCAGAAGGAGGGGACGGACGTCTGGCCCGACCAGCCCGTGTGCAGCGACTGCCACGGCGTCCACGACATCAAGGCCGTGGACGATCCCGAGTCGCGCGTCATAAAGGAGAACCTGCTGACCACGTGTCGCAAGTGCCACCCGGATGCCACCGTCAACTTCCCTTCCGCGTGGCTGTCGCACTACGAGCCCAGCTTAGACAAGGCGACCCTGGTATACCTCGTCAAGACGTACTACCGCTTTCTCATTCCTTTCATGGTCGGCGGGCTGGTCCTGTATATCATGGTCGATCTGTGGCGGCTGGCCCGCAATCGATAGGGGGACGCCGAGATGATAAAGGCAGAGGCGCACAGAGAGGGCATACGCGAGGTTCCGGAACCGGAGGAGTTCCTCCGCTTCACCCTGGGGCAGCGGCTTGAGCATTGGGTGCTCGTGTTCACGTTCCTTGCTCTTGTCACGACGGGCCTGCCCCAGAAGTTCCACGAGGCCGCCCCTTCGTTGTGGGTCATTTCCGCGCTCGGCGGCATCGATAACGTCCGCCTCTTCCACCGTATCTTCGCCACCCTCTTCATCTTCGAGTCCAGCTTCCACCTGGGAGCGATAGCGGCGTCCGTTGCTCTGAAGCGCTTCACTCCCTCGATGATACCGACGCCCCGCGATTTCCTCGATGCGTTCGACTGGCTGCGCTACTCCGTCGGCCTCAGCTCCCGCCGGCCGGAGTTCGACCGCTACGACTTCCGGCAGATCTTCGAGTACTGGGGGATCGTATTCGGGGCCGTCATTATGATCGCCACCGGCCTCATGCTCTGGTTTCCCACCTACGTCACGCGCGTGCTCCCCGGCGAGTTTGTGGCCGCGGCAAAGGAGACGCACAGCGGCGAAGCCCTGCTCGCCTTCCTGGTCATCGTCATCTGGCACTTCTACAGCGTGGTCTTCAGCCCGAACGTGTTTCCTCTCGACCAGTCGATGATCAACGGCAAGATATCGCGCGAAAGGATGATCGAGGAGCACCTGCGCGAGTACATGCGCCTGATGGGCATCAAGGAGCTCCCCGCGCACCTGTCGTCGGAGCCCGCTGCGGGCGGCACAGCGGAGAAGCCGCCGGGCGGGTAGCGGGGGACTCGCGATGGGCCAGGGGCTCGACGGCGACAAGACCCCTCGAGGCGGCCGACCCGGGATCATCAGGAGAAGCCTCCAGTGGCGCATCATGCTTCTGGTGACCATCGGCATCGTCGCTATACTCGTCGCCTTCAGCATCATCAGCCTGCTCGCCGTCTCGGAGAGCATCGACCGCTCCGTTGACGAGCGCCGCGCCCTCGCCGAGGCGACCGGCGGCCACGTCGACTACGTCGTGCGCCAGAGCCTGGAGGCGCTGGACGAAGTCCCGTTCGGCGATGGGTTCGACCTCGAGGACGCCGACCCCGAGCCGGAGCGGCGGGCGCTGCGCCGCGCCTTCTTCGGCACCATCTTCAGCCGCGGCGTCTATCTCACCGATGCGAGCGGCCGCCTCCTGTGGATCGAGCCCGAAACGCCGTCCGTGCTGGGGAAAGACATCTCCACCAACCCTCACGTGGCGGACGCCCTCGAAAGCGGGGCGAGCGCCGTGTCCGGTCTGACCGCCGCCGTGGCTGACGGGGGACCCGCCGTCTCGATGGTGGTGCCGGTGCGCAACCTCAGCGGCAAGCTCGTCGGACTGGTCGGCGGCGACATCGGCCTCAGCGGCAGCAACCTTCAGGAGGTCATATACCTCGCGTCGCTGAGCGAGACCGGCTACGCGCAGATCGTGGACGGCGAGGGGGCGATCCTCGCCAGCACCCGCGCCGACCAGACGCTCGAAACGACGGACCACCGTCATCAGGTGGCCGCGCTCATCGAGGAGAACCGGACGTCGTCGGGCACCTGCCACGACTGCCACGAGTCCGAAAACGGGAAAGAGCGCGAGACGGAGGTGATGGCGTTCGCTCCTCTTCAGTCAGCGCCGTGGGGAGTGCTCATCCGCGAGTCGGAGGATGAGGCGCTGGCCCCCGCGCGTCGGCTCAAGGAGCGGGCATTGTGGCTGGGCGTCGGCGCCTTCTCGTTCGCGCTGCTCTTCGGCTGGGCAACCGTACGCAGCGTCACACGGCCGGTGGCGGCCCTGACGGACGCCGCGCAGAGGATAGCGTCCGGCGACCTCTCGAGGCGCGTGCCCATCCTGGGGCGGGACGAGATCGGCCACCTGGCGATGGTCTTCGAGGTGATGCGGATCAAGCTCAGCGAATCGCTGGAAACGATACAGGCGCAGAGCCGCGAGCTGGAATTGCGCGTCCGGGAGCGCACGCGCGAGCTGGAGGAGTCGCGCGATAGCCTGCGGGCGGTCGCCGAGGAGAACGCCGCCCTGTACGAGGAGCTGAAGCGAAAAGAGGCGGCGCGCGGCCGTCTGCTCAAGAAGGTGATCGGCGCTCAGGAAGAAGAGCGCCGGCGCATCGCCCGCGAGCTCCACGATGAGACGAGCCAGAGCCTGACTGCCCTCGCCGTCGGGCTGGAGACCGCCTCCCTGACGTCGGAGAGCGGCGCGGCCGGGCTGCAGCGAAGGCTGGCGTCGCTCAAGGAACTGGCGGTGGAGACGCTGGAGCGCGTCCACGGGCTGATCTACGACCTCCGCCCGTCCGTTCTCGACGACCTGGGGCTGGTGGCCGGTCTCCGTTGGTACGCCGAGAGCCGCCTGCAACCGGCGGGCGTGCGCGTCCGCCTGCAGGTGAAAGGGAAGGAGCGCCGGCTGCCCGCCGAGGCGGAGACCGCCCTGTTCCGCATCGGGCAGGAGGCGGTCAACAACGTCGCGCGCCACGCCCGCGCTTCCGCGGTCGCCCTGACGCTCACGTTCGACGAAAGCCGCGTCGCGCTCGAAGTGGAGGACGACGGTGAGGGCTTCGACGTCGCGGCAACAGGCGAAGCGTCGGGAAAACACTCCGGCTGGGGACTGATGGGGATGGAAGAGCGGGCGACGCTCCTCGGCGGCAGCATCGAGATCGTCTCGCGGCCGGGCAAGGGAACGCGGGTGCGGGCCGTCGTTCCCATCGAAAGGGAGAGTGACGACGATGCGCAAGATTCGGGTCCTGATAGCGGATGACCACGCCGTCCTCCGCGACGGCATCCGGGCGCTGCTGGACGCGCACGACGACGTGGAGGTGGTGGGCGACGCCGCGGACGGCGTGGAGGCGGTGGAGAAGGCCGTACAGCTCGCCCCCGACGTTGTGCTCATGGACATCGCGATGCCACGGCTGGGCGGTCTGGAGGCGGCGCTGGAGCTGCGTCAGCGGCGGTCGCCGGCGAAGGTAATCGTCCTCACCCAGTACGATAACAAGGAGTACGTCCTCCAGATGCTCAAGGCGGGTGCCGCCGGCTACATCGTCAAGAAGGCCGCCGGCAGCGAGCTTGTCTCCGCTATTCGCGCCGTGCACGCCGGCGAATCGTTCCTGCACCCCTCGGTCACGAAAGCGGTGATCGACCGCTACCTCAGGGAAGGCGAGGACGACGAGGTGGAGCGGCGGCTCGACCGGCTGAGCGGCCGCGAAAAGGAAGTCCTCAAGCTCCTGGCCGAGGGGCGGAGCAACCGCGAGATAGCCGGCCTACTCTTTCTCAGCGCGAAGACCGTCGCCAACCACCGCGCCGGCATCATGGAGAAGCTGGAAGTCCACAACCGCACGGAGCTGGTGAAGCTCGCGATCCGGGCGGGCCTCGTGGACATCGGCCGCTAGCTTCGCCGGCTTCCCTCCAATCCACACACTGCCACCGTCTACCGCTTTGCGTCTGGCTGCTCCCGCCAGTCTTGTGCAGAAGGCGTATGCAAGTAGGGCGTTTTTTGGCCGCGTTTGAGGCGTTTGCATTTCTCCGGACGGACAGGCGACTCTTCCTGGTCTCGCCCGGCCCGCCGTAGGATCCGGTTAGAAGACGAGAGCACGGCTTGACCGGGAGGGGAAACTGAGATGAAGGGGAAGCTAATAAAGACCTATAGCGGCGGGCAGCCCGCTCCTGAGGGCATTTACCTGAAGAAGAGGGCATGGGACCTGACCCAGCTCCCTGAGGGGGGCGGTCACCTCCCCGACGACGGCGCGGTCTACTACCGGGTTCCGTTGGCGGTTGTGATGGTGCTGGGGCCCATCGCCGGCCTGGCGTTCATACTCTTCTTGCCCGTGGCGGTAATGGTCTTCGCCGTCCAGATGACGTTCAGGCTGCTTTTCGGGCTGCTGCCCTGGCGGCGCGCCTCCCGCGAAGAGGAGAAGGCCTCCCCCGCCCGCTAGCCGGTCGACCTGCGCTCTCGGCGGCTTCGATTGCCGCGCAGCGAATCGAGCTGGTGCATCAGCGCCAGGAGCGGGTGGCGCCCTGGCATGCGCGGGCCGGCGAAGCGCATCACACGCTTGATCTCGTCCCTCATGTCCGGCTTGTAGCAGTGGACCGGGCATTTGGCGCAGGTGGGCTTCTTGCCGCCGAAGGGGCAGCGGTCGAGGCGAGCGAAGGCGTAGTCGCGGAGTTTTGCGCACTCTGCGCAGAGCCCGTCCGATGCCCCGTGGTTGGCGCGGCAGTACAGATCGATCATCGCGCCGACCGTTCGTTTTTCGCGCTGAATTCGCGTCATCATCGTGTCTTCAGTTTCGAGCGCGGAGCGGACTGGGCGCAACACGACGTGGTGCGCGGCGACGTCTGCCGCCCATGACTCTCGCGGCGGCGTCGTGGAGCGCCCTCTCGGGCTATCCTTCGGTCACCGGCGGCGTGTCGGTAGAAGGGCCGTACCGGCTGTACTTCGCGTCGACGTTCTGCCGGATCTGCCGCGTGCTCTGGCCCTCGCTCTGCCACTTCATCACGTCCCCTGCGATATCGACGCATATCCGGCAGCCCGCCGCATGACTCTCGAAGCTGCCATCCGGCTTGATGAAGCACTCCTTGAGGTTGTGGTGGGCGATGGAGTGCATCCCGCAGCCGCAGTAGCAGGGCATCTGTGTGAAGAGGTCCTGATTCGCGACCGCCGCCCGATATCCCGCCAGCGTTGCGTCTGACGTGTAGGCGAAGGCTGGGAATTCGCGGATTTCGCCAGCCGTCACGGCCTCGTTCGACGAGGCGCCGCCCTGCGAAGTAGCCACCCAGGCAGCGACTACCGCGACGACGGCCACCGTCCCCGCCAGCGCTGCCACCCAGAGACCTAGGCGTCGCTGCAGTCCGCGTTTACGTCTTCTATTATGTCGGTCCGACTTTTTCATTTGTCTACGCCTTTCTCTCACCGTCCTGGAACACATCCCGGGACGCCCGGAGCGCGTTCGCTCCCCTCTTCCGCGGGCCGCGCCGGTGTGCGGGCGGCCGTCAAAGTCACTGCTTCACCCTTCCGCCTCCACGATCAGCTCTCCCCACATCCGGTGATGCCCTTCGCCGCACACCCTGGTACAGACGAACCCGAAGCGGCCCGCCTTGTCGGCAACGAACTCCACAGACGTGAATTCCCCGGGGTACACGGCATCGACAGCGACGTCGTGGTCTTCCAGCAGGAAGCCGTGCACGACGTCGTTGCTGGTGAGACGGAGGCGGACAAGCTCGCCCTGCCGTACCCGGAGCGTCTCGGGTGTCCAGGCGCTCTCGCCGGCGACGAGGGTGAACCCATTGCCCGAATCGCCCCCGATGTACCGCTGGTAGCCGACAGTCGCCGCCGGCAGGCCTGCGATGACAAGCATGACCAGGCCCAGAGCCAGCTTCTCGAGCGCGCGGGCAGTCATCTCGCTCTCCCGTTCGTCGAATCGTGGTACTCGCGCCCCGACGGCAGCTTCACGTCGCCGTCCTCGATGACGCCGGGATGCGGCACGGCGCCGAAGGCGGCGAGCGCTTCGGCGGGGCCTCCGAGCAAGAGCGCGTCGCAGGCCAGAAATAACCGCTCGATCTGCCCGCGAAGGCGCGGTGGGGCCATCACGCCCACGAGATGGACCGCGTCGCCGGCGCGCCCGTCGACCCGCATCGACACCCCGATGAGGTCGGGTTCAAGGTCGAAAGCCTTCAACCCGGCGACTGCCGCGTCGGCCTGCTCCTCCTCGGCGAACGCCCCGACGATGACAGGCAGTTCTTTTCTCATCTCTTCCTGCCCACGCTATCCCATGAACAGCCACAGGAATATCAGCGCGATCAGCGTGAGCAGCGCCGCCACCGGCACGACTGAGCGCCGCGCAGCCGTTTCGTCTCCCAGGCATGCGCCGGCGGCGCGCCGGGCCGCCGATATCGACGCTGCAAGCCCAACGCCCAGAACGGGCGCCTGGAGGTACGGCAGCACACGGGGCGCGTACGGCTCCCACGCGTAGCCGGCCGTGCCGAACAGGTCCCATCCCCAACCGAAGGGGTCCGACAGCACAGGCGGGACGTTCGACGCGTTGGCGAACAGAAAATCGAGGCTGAAGGCGACCCAGGCCGCGAGGCCGAGCGGCGCCGCCGCATACGCGAAAGCGACGAACAGCCGCCGGTCGGAAGCCTCCCTTGCCCTCGATACCGCCTTCCCCAGCCACGCCGCGGCGAAGAAGGCGCCAGGCGCCAGCGCCAGCATCGCGACCAGCAGCAGTCCGGCATACGCGAGGAACGTCGCCGGCTCGCCGCTGCCCAGATTCGCCCAGTCCCTGAGCCAGCCCCAGGGGCCCGCCATCACCGCCGAATACAGGAGGGCGGCGGACAGCAGCATCACCGCCTTATGCGCCTCGTCTGTCCGGTAGCGCGGCGCCAACAGATCGGCGCCAAAGGGCCGGAGGTTGAGGGCAACGTTCTCCTTCGGGCACGTCTTCACGCACTCTCCGCACATGCCGCAGTACAGGTTGCGCTCCATGGTGCCCGGGTACTCCAACCAGGGGCACCCGAACCCCGCGGACGATCCCTTCAGACACTCCTTCGCGTTCGGGCCGCAGTGCGCAAGGCAGACGTCGGGATCGACGGCCCGCACTTCGAGGGGCGCCGCGCCCGCGTACGCGCCGATGAAGCCGCCCATGGGGCAGACGTAACGGCAGAACGCGCGGCGCTTGAAGACGAGGAATAGCCCAAGCGCGAGCAGCGAGAGGGCGAGCAGCGCTGTCGCCGTCGCGGCCGGGCGCGTCAGTATGACGACGCTGAACACGGCCATGCCGGCGATGGCGCCGTTCTGGACCCACAGCCCCCGAAGCGAGCGCGGCCAGTCGAGTCTCAGCGTCAGGGGGCGGCGCCCCGCGACAAGGATGGCCCGCCTCTGGACCCACTCCCCGGTAGCGGCAAGCGGACACACCGAGCACCAGGCGCGCGCTCCCAGCGGTATGAGGAGCAGGATCAGGGCTCCCCACCAGACGATCCAGGTGAAGACTATCGAAAAGTTCGCGCTGCCCACCGGCGTGCCCAGCAGGCCGGTGAGGATGACGAGCACGAACGCGAAAAGCGCTGGCAACACGAGAACGAAGGGGAACAGTCGGTGGGTCAGAGCGCGCCTCAGCGGCCCCCATCGCAGCAGATCGATGCGGCTCTCTGCCGTCGCCGTCGGACACGGCCTCTCCGCCACCCTAAGCACTGTCCCGTCCTCTCCGCCACCAGCCGAGGGTGGTCGCAGCCAGCCCTATGGCGAGCACCGCCATTGCCGCCCCGATGAACGGACTGTTCGGCCGCACGGTGAGCAGCCCGATCATAAACGGGTGCAGCTCGCCGCAGTTCACGGGGCAGCGGATGCGGAAGGTCCCGGGTTTGTCGGCCACGAACTCGAGGACGGTGTTCTCTCCGGGGGCCGCCTCCGCCTTGACGCCGTAGCCCTCCACGTAGACCCCGTGGGTCACGTCTTGCGAGGCGACGGTCAGAATTACGCGGTCGCCCTTGTTGACCTCGATCCGCTCCGGCGAGTATGCGAACCGCCTCGCTTCCAGCGTGATCTCGCGCGTCTGGGGAGTGCTTGCTGGAAACGGCAGGAAGCTTCCGGCGGCCACCGCCAGCACGGAGAGCGAGACGGCCGCAATCAGCCCCACCCATCTGCCGCGATGCAAAAGTCCTCGCCTGATGATGATCTCCGCCTCCCTCCAGACGCTGACAGCGCTTCCCCTGGTGTCAGATCCGTGGGGTGGTGGCGTTCTCGGTGCGGAACAGCCACGTCGTAAGATAGCGCTCGCCGGTGTCCGGGAGCACCACCACTATCAGCTTCCCCGCGTTCTCCGGGCGCCCCGCCACTTGCCGGGCAGCCCAGGCGGCCGCGCCGGACGATATTCCCGCCAGTATTCCTTCCTCGCGCGCCAGCCGCCTCGCAGTCTCCCCCGCGTCCTCGTTAGATACGCGGATCACTTCGTCGATGACGCCCATGTTCAAGACTTCCGGCACGAAGCCGGCGCCGATCCCCTGAATCTTGTGGGGGCCCGGCTTCCCGCCCGAAAGGACGGGCGAGTCCTCCGGCTCGACGGCGATCGCCGCGAACGACGGCTTGCGCTGCTTGATTACCTCGGCGACGCCCGTAATCGTCCCGCCGGTCCCCACGCCGGAAACGAGGATGTCGACCTGGCCGTCGGTGTCGCGCCAGATCTCCTCCGCGGTGGTCTGACGGTGGATCTCGGGGTTGGCGGGGTTCCGGAACTGCTGCGGCAGGAACGCGCCCGGCGTCTCCGCCAGCAGCTCTTCCGCCTTCTCGACGGCGCCGCGCATCCCCTTTGCGCCCTCCGTGAGGACGACTTCAGCGCCGAAGGCGGCGAGGAGCTGCCTCCGCTCTATCGACATCGTGTCGGGCATGGTGAGGACGAGGCGGTAGCCACGGGCGGCGCAAACGAAAGCGAGCGCAATCCCCGTGTTGCCGCTCGTCGGCTCGATGATGACGCTGCCGGGGCGGATCAGCCCTTCTTTTTCCGCGGCGGCGATCATGGAGTAGCCGATGCGGTCCTTCACGCTGCCGCAGGGGTTGAACGATTCCAGTTTCGCCACTACCGTCGCGGCCGACCCCTCCGCAAGCTTGTTCAGCCGGACGAGAGGCGTGTTGCCGATGAGTTCGGTTATGTCTTGCGCTATCTTTGCCATCGTTCCCTCACAATCGTTTCTACAGCCTGGCCGAAAACCGCGGCGCCGCCGGCTCGGCCCGGGCGATCCGCCCGATGGCGTCGAGCAGCGCCTCGACGTGGTCGCGGGTGTTGAAGCAGCCGACGCTCGCGCGCACGGTGCCCTCGGGGAAAGTGCCGAGCGTGCGGTGGGCCGCGGGCGCGCAGTGCAGCCCGGTGCGGACCTGGATATCGAACGCCTGGTCGAGGACGGCGCCCGCGTCGCCCGGGCTCCAGCCTTCGATGCGGAACGAAACGACGCCCACGCGGTTGCCGTCTAGCGGCCCGTAGACGGTGACCTTCGGGTTCGCCGCCAGACCATCGAGCAGCAGGGCGGTCAGCTCAAGCTCGCGGCGTCTTATCGTTTCCACGCCCTCCGAAAGCACGTGCCTCAGGCCCGCCCCCAGCCCGGCGATGCCGACGGTATTGGGGGTGCCGCTCTCGTAGCGGGAGGGCCGGTCGAGCGGCTGCTCTTCCGACTCCGACACCGTGCCGGTTCCGCCTTCCTTCAGCGGCTCCAGCTCCAACCGGCTGCTGACGTAGAGGACGCCCGTGCCTGTCGGGCCCAGCGGCCCCTTGTGGCCGGACAGCGCCAGGAGGTCGATGTTACCGGCCTGCACGTCGAGCGGCAGGACGCCCGCCGACTGCGCGGCGTCGATGAGCAAAGGAACGCCGCGCTTCCGCGCCAGCCCGCCGATCTCCTCGACCGGCTGCACGACGCCGGTGACGTTGGAAGCGTGCGTCAACGCTATGAGCCGCGTCGACGGCGTGATCGCATCAGCCACCGCTTCCGGCGACACTGAGAAGCTTCCCGGCGCCGGCGCGACCCGCGTAACCCGCACGCCCAGCCGCTCCAGGCGCGTCAAGGGGCGGACCAGCGAGTTGTGGCCGATGGCGTCGGTAACGACGTGGTCGCCGGGACGGAGCAGCCCCCGGAGGGCAAGGTTGAGCCCTTCCGTGCAGTTGGCGCCGAAGACGATCTCCTTCTCGGCGGGGGCGTTGAGAAGGCGGGCGGCAAGCGTCCGCGTCTCCTCGATAACCTGCTCCGCGGCCACGGCCATGCGGTGCCCCGACCTGCCGGGGTTGGCGCCCTTCTCGCGCAAGAAGCTGTCCATGGTCTGGTAGACGCTTTCCGGCTTGGGCCACGACGTAGCGGCGTTATCGAGGTAGATCATGTCCCTCTCGCCTTTTACATCCCGATGTACTTGGAGTAGAGGCCGCGGGCGACGGACTCGTCGTCCGTCCCTTTGACGATTGCCCTCCCGTCCAGGAAGACGACCATTTCGTAGCCGTCGACGCTGAAGGTCAGCATGAACTCGTTGTACTCGACGTCGCCGAGGGGGCGCAGGACGCGCGCCAGCTCTTCGAAGGAGAGCAGCTCATCGGCGGGCCGCAGCACCTGCACCGAGTTCTGTCCGCAGAGGGAGGTGGTGCGGGCGCCGGTCTGCATGTCGAGGAAATCATAACGGCCCTGGCAAGCGGGGCAATCGGGAGAGGGCCTGGGTATGACGTCCAGCCGGCTGAACTGGCCCGACCACACGTCGACGCTGACCAGGCCCATCGTCTCTACCCCCAACATCAGCTTGATCGTTTCCGCCGCCTGCAGCGCGCCCACAAGCATCGGCGCGGCGTTCACGACGCCGGCGGTATCGCAGGTCGCGTTCCGTCCCACCGGCGGCGGCAAAGGGAAGAGGCAGCGGATGCAGGGCGTGCGGCCGGGCACGATGGCCATCATCATGCCGCAGGAGGCGACGGCGGCGCCGTATATCCAGGGAATGCCGAGTTTCTGGGAGGCGTCGTTGAGGAGGTAGCGCGTCTCCAGGTTATCGAGGCCGTCGACGATGACGTCGGCGCCGCGCACGAGGCGTTCCACGTTGCGGCAGTTGACGTCGGCCACGACTCCCTCGACCTCGATCTCGGAGTTGGCGGCCCGCAGGTGGCGTTCCGCCGCGATCGCCTTCGGGACCTTCATCCGCACGTCTTCCTCATCGAACAGCACCTGGCGCTGCAGGTTGTGGTACTCGATGAAGTCGCGGTCGATGATGCGGAGGGAGCCGACGCCGGCGCGGGCGAGGGAGGCGGCGGTCACGGTGCCGAGGGCGCCGCAGCCGACGATTACGGCGGTGCTGCGGGCGAGCTTCTCCTGGCCCGCCCTGCCGATGCCGGGGAAGATCATCTGGCGCGAGTAGCGGTCGGGCCGGTACAGCGTCAAGGGCTGTCCGTCGCGCCGCCCGCCGGCGATGAGCGGCAGTATCGTGATTACGTCGCCGTCACTGACGGGAGTGTGCTCGCCCGCGAGCAGGCGGATGTCCTGGTTGTTCACGAAGATGGAGACGAAACGGTTGGGCGTAGCGCCGCCCTGGTAGATGCGGTCGGCCACGCCGGGATAGAGGGAATCGAGATGACTTATGACTTCGGCCACCGTTCTGCCGGTTGCCTCCGTCTCGGCGCGGCCGCCCGTCAAGGTCCGCAGGGGAAGGGGAATGTGGACAGTGACGCTCATGGGACTTTCCTCCTTGTGCCGTTGCCCGCTAGATGGAGTAGGTGAGGGCGGGCGCTTCCTTCTGCCGCTGGCGTTCGCGGAGCTCCTCGAGCGAGATCGATTTCAGGAACTCGCTCACCATGCCGCCCAGTTCTATCCACACGTCCCGGGTGGCGCAGTTAGGGGAGCGGGAACAGATTTCCGGGCGGTCGACGCACTCGGCGACGGCAAGCGAGCCTTCAAGGGCGTGAAGGATGTCGAGCAGGGTGATCTCGGACGGCGCCTTCGCGAGGGCGACGCCGCCCCCGGCGCCGCGGGCCGTTCTCAGCAGTCCGCTCGCCTCCAGGCGGGTGACGAGATGTTCGAGGTACTTCTTCGACACCTCCTGCCGCCGCGCGATGTCCTTGAGATGACAGAAGCCCTCGTCGCTGTGCGTGGCGACGTCGAGCATGGCCCTGGCGCCATATCTGCCTTTGGTGGAGAGCTTCATGGGCTGCGTCCTTTGGCGGAACTATGCCTATCGTTTTGGTAGTCATTATAATCGCCCCCCGCAACGCTGTGTCAAGAGCACGTCCGGCCAATTTTGCGAAAAAACAGGATAGAGCTTCGATTCAGACGCGGATCATCCGGCATGAGAGCGCGAGAGTGGCGGTACCCCTTCTCGGGAACCTGCGGCGAATCCGGCGGCCGGCGCAACCGGGCCAGCTTGCGACGCCTGACCCCAGCGCCCCTTTCCCCGCCCGGCGCTAGCCCGCGCGGGCGGGCGCCCCGCAGCGAGAGCAAAAGCGGCTGCCCTCCCGCAGCGCGCGGCCGCACTGGGTGCAGAAGCCGCTCGACGCCTGCCGCTGCGCCCGGGCGCGCCGCGCCGCAGCACGACGCGACGCCCTGCCCGTCTCCAGCGGGAGCGGCTCGGGCTGGTGACGCGACCGCCAGTAGACCGCTACTCCCGCCGCCGTGACGACGAGCACCGCGACCGTCAGGGGCAGCAGCCAAACAGGCGCGCCGCTGTCCGCCTCCCTCGCCGCGTTCAGGATCTCGAGCGAGGTGCGGGGGTCGCTCTTCTGGTACTTCGTCGATATCGAGAGAGTCCGGCCGCTCTCCATTGCCCCCAGCGAAGCGCTCCTGTAGGCGAAGCCGTCCTGGTCGAGCGTCCCTGCCCCTATGTCGGGCTCGACCGAGAGGCCGGCGGCCCCCAGCGGCTCCTGCACCCGCACCGTCAACTCATCCACCGCCAGGTCGCCGGGCCAGACGTAGGTGTAACTGCGGTCGGCGGTGTTGGTGGCGAGGGCATCGTAGAACTCGATCTGCACGAAGCGGTCGGGAGTGGTTATCTTCAGCGCGAGCGCGTCGCCTTCCTCGACGGTCTCGTAGTCGAGGTTAATGAGCCGTCCCCCTTCCGTCTCGGCGGAAGCGACGGCTGACGGCCCGCCGGAGGTCGCGGGAATGCGCAGCGACAGGTCGGCGGGCAGGGCGGCGTCTTGGGGCAAGGCGGCGTGGAGGATGACCAGCATTGCCGGGCGGTCGTACTCCGGCCACAAATCGATATCGAGGCTCTGCAGCCGCGGGCTTTCCTGCGCGGCGGGGGCCGCCGTCGCGGCGGGCGATGCCCAGACCGCCGTCGCAACGAGCGCCGCGAGGCTCGCCAGCGCGATGAGCCTGCGCCGGGAAATGATTCCAGCCGTGCAACGTATTCCTGCTCTCAACACCTTCACTGCCCTCCAACTGCGGCCCGCGCCGTCGGCCCGTCCCTTTAGCGAACGGGAAGGTCGACGACGCCGGCCGGAATGTCCTCCAGCGGCACTATAAAATGACAGAGGTCGCAGCCTTCGCCCGGCCCGAGGACGTGTATCCCGCCTATGGCCGGGTCCTCGGTGATGGCGCCCGGCTTGTGGCAGGCCACGCAATCGGTCAGCCCCTGCTCCGACCCGCGTATGGGCTCGCCCGTCGTTGCCTCGACGAGCGCCCCGTGGCACCGGAAGCACCCAGGGTCGCCCTTGCCCGCTCCCGGGTGCCCCAGGTTCTCGGGGTAGGTGCGCCAGGTGCTGTTCATCCCCGGGTAGATGACCTCCTCCGATATTCTCTCCAGCTCATCGATGGCTTGCTGGATCGAGTCTGCCTTCTCGCGCGCCACGTCCGGGTACTCCTCCTCGTAGAAACGGGCGAGCTGCTGGAACCAATCCTCTGTCCACAGGGCCCGCAGTTCGTTGGCGTCGGGGTCGGCCTGGTCGGCCATGAGGAGGCGGAGACTCTGCCGCTTCAAATACGGGAGGCTCGAATCGAGCCGTCCCGCCGCCAGCGCCTCGTCGACGAGATCGACGGGCGACGGGATGTCGTGGGCGGCGCGGTTGTGGCAATCGATGCAGTCCATCAGCCGCCTTGGCATCTCGGGCGCGCCGCTCTCCACCTTCGGGTTGACGAACTCCCTCACGATCTCGCCGTCCTCTTCGAGGCCGACCCATGCGATGGTCTGGCGGTCTTCCGTCGCCGGACGGTACCAGAGGCGGGCGGAGGTGTGCCAGTGGACACCGCGGGCGCGGTCGCCGCCGGTACCGACGCGGAACACGAGCGGGAAGATCTCGAGGGTGTTGTCCTCGTCCGCCAGGTAGTAGTGGAAGACGCGGAGGCGCAGCCCGTAGGCGCGCTCGCGCCAGTGGCAGTCCTCGCAGGTATCGCGCGACGGCCGCAGGTTCTCGATGGGCGCCGGGATCGGCCGCGGGTAGGTGTCGAGGAGGGTCGCCAGTACCTGGCGTCCGCCGGACAGCTTCGACTGTACGTACCAGTCGGCGCCCGGCCCGATGTGGCAGTACGTGCAGGCCACCTCCGCGTGGGGCGATTCCTTGTAGGTCTCGTACTGAGGCGCCATCACCTGGTGACAGGTCTCGCCGCAGAACGTGGGGGAGTCCATGAACTCGACGGCGCGGTAGGCGCTGGCCCCCAGCACGGCGAGAATGACAACAGTGGCGATGCTGAAGAAGGCCGCCGCCCGCACGTGACGCGGGTCTTCGAAGTCGATGCGGAGGGCCGGGCGCATGCCTTCCCCGCGGCGGGCAGCCCTGGCGCGACGCCGGTGCTCCCACAGCATGCCCGCGGGTATGACCAGCAGCCCCATGACTACCAGCGCGGGCAGGAAGATCACGGCGAAGGCGCTCACGTAGGCGCTGGGACGGACTTGAAGGAAGCTGATGCCGAGAACGAAGACGAGTCCCCCCAGCCCGAGCACGGCGAGGATGGCTCCCAGCAGGCTCAGGGGGTTGCGTACCAGCGAAAAGGTGTCGTCTCTGCGAGTCTTCATCTTTGCTGCGCCGGGCGCTGGCCGGCCAGGCCCTGCTTGTACACGTAGAGTGCGAGCTGGATGCGGTTCTCCAGGCGCAGCTTGTAGAGGGCGTTGTGAAGGTGGTTGCGCACCGTGCTCTCGCTGACGGAGAGGCGGTGGGCGATCTGCTTGTTCCCCAGTCCCTCCACCAGCAGCGACAGCACCTCCTTCTCCCTTTCCGTCAGCGGCTGCTCCCCGGTGGCGCCTTCGCTCTCGCGCTCGGGGCCGCGGTTGAACTGATCGAGCATCTTCGCGGCCACCGCGGGTGAGAGGGCCGCCTCGCCGTCGGCCACGGCCCGCACGAGGCGCAGCAGCTCTTCCGGCTCGACGTTCTTCAACAGGTAGCCGCGCGCCCCGCTCTTGATCGCCTCAAACAGATCGTCGTCCTGCTCCGACACCGTGAGCATGACCACCTTCACGTCCGGCATCTCCGCCGCGATGCGACGCGTCGCTTCGAGGCCGTCGAGTCCGCACATGCGGATGTCCATGAGGACGATGTCGGGCGCGAGCCTCCGCGTCTGCTCGACCGCGTCCGCGCCGTCGCCGCACTCGCCCACGATTTCGATGTCGTCGCGGGCGGAGAGGAGGCCGCGCAGCCCCTTGCGGAAAAGAATGTGGTCGTCGACAAGAAGGACCCTGAGCGGCTTCATGATTCTTCCTCGCTGACAGTTGCCGGCGCCTCGACGATAACGCGGGTGCCCAAACCGGGGCGGGACACCACTTCGAGGGCGCCGCCGATGCTCTCGACGCGCTCCCGCATTATCTGAAGGCCGTAGCGGTGGCCGTTGGAGGCGGTCTCCGCGGGGTCGAATCCGCAGCCGTCGTCGGCGACGCTGACGCGCAACGTGCCGTTCCCGCGCTCGATCCCGACCTCCACCCTGCGGGCGCGCGCGTGCTTCCAGACGTTGGCCAGCGCTTCCTGGACGACGCGCAGTAGCTGCACCTGCGCCGCCTCGCTGAGGCCCACCGCTTCTCCGTTGGCGGCGGCGAGCTCAACCTCCAGCTTCGTCTGCGTGCGATAGCTATCGAGGAACTCCTCGAGGGCGGCGAGGAAGCCCTTCTTCAGCGTGCCGCTCGAGCGCAGCGCCAGGATGCCTTGCCGCACGTCCTCGTAGGCGTCGCGGCTTGCCTGTCGCATCTCCCGCAGCTCCTCCCGCGCGGCCGGTATGTCACCACGGTCCAGGCGCTCCTCGGTAACGGTCGTGGCGAGCCGGATGTAGCCGAGCACCTGGGAGAGGCTGTCGTGCATCTCGCGGGCGATCCGGTCGCGCTCTTCGAGGATGGCGAGGGCTTTACTCCGCTCCTCGAGTTCGCGGCGCGACTCCTTGAGCCGGCGTCGCATCGACTCGAAGGCGGCGCCGAGCTGCCCGATCTCGTCCTTCCCACCGACGGCGATGCTTTCGTCGAGGTCGCCGCCGGCGATGCGCTCACAGGCGAGCGTCAGCCGTCGCAGCGGGCGGGTGAGGACGCGGCCGATCACCAGCGCCGCTGCCAGCGAGAGGCCGAGGGCCGCGCCGCCGAAGAACAGCACCTCGCTGCGGAGGTGGTTCCTGGGACCGAACGCTTCGCCCTCGTCCTGGCGGATGGCGATCCCCCAGGGCGCCGCCGTCAGGGGCACAAACGCCGTCATATCGCGGCGCCGCCCTCCTTCTCCCCCCGGTTCGTGGCAGCGATGGCACGTCCACGCTCCCTGCTCCCCCTCCTCGATGAGGCGGGCGAAGCGCGCGGCGTGCGCCGTCACCGGAAAGCTGCTGTCCTCACGACGGGCATCGCTGGTGGCCATCACCAGGCCGCGCTCGTTTATGACCTGCGCGTAACCGGTCTCGCCGAGGTCGACAGGCGAGAGCAGCGTTTGCAGGAACGACGAGGTCGGCCCGAACGTGGTGCCGAGCACGCCCGCGACGTCGCCGTCAGCATCGAGGAGCGGGACCGACAGCGAGACCATGAAGTCGCCCTCGCCGTCGGAACCGACGGCGCCGGAGACGGCGGGCTTGCCGCTACGCAGCGTCTCGGCGACGTTGGGGTAGCCACCGGGCGGGGCGCCCGCGAACCCATCGGCGGAGACGGCGGAGAGAACGTTGCCCTCCGCGTCGAGGAGGAAGGTGCTGCGCGTGTGCGGGCCGGCGTAGCGGTGGAGCTGTTCCAAGATCGCGGCCGCGTCCACCGCGCAATCGGCGCATGAAGCGGGGGAGAGCTCAGAGGCGGTCTGTTGGAGCAGTCGCAGCCCCTGCGAGATGTCCTGGTCGAGGTCCTGCGCCATCATGCGGGCGAGGACGAGACGTTCGTCCATGGCGCGGTCCGTGCTCTCGCCGACGGCGCGCAGGCCCAGATAGCCCATGACGGCAAGCACGCCGAGCACGCCCACGAGGGCCGGCAATCCGAGCTTTATGGATAGACTCATTGCCTGGTCTTCATCCGACAGCCGTCTATTCGCTTCGTCCTTGAAATTAGGACACTTCGACAGGGGCGGCAATGGCCCTAACGTCCCATGTGGCGCCGCGACGGGTGTCAATCTGTTGAGGTTCGCGTATCACTTAAGGCGCGCGCGTGCGTAACCGCCCCCTGCTTCTCTCACACCGCCCTCGTCCACCGCCGCCCGACTGACACGCAGGGTGGAATGAGATTGGCACCCTCCGGCCCCCTATATGGGGCGATGGTGCCATTGTTGACCTTCTTGTCATCTCCTACTCTGCAAAGGTGAAGAAAATGAACAGTCCGGGAGTTTGCCTCCCATATTCGCGTCTCAAGGCGGGAAATAGTGCACATCTCTTTATGTTGGTGATGCGATGAGGTGTACTTCCGTAGCCGGCCGCCGTCGGGCGAAGATTGTGGCCATGCTCGGCGTCATGGCGCTGGTAGCGGCCGCCGCAGCGTTCGCTTCCCCGCCGGCGCTCGCCGAGAGCAACGCGCGCTTTACCAGGCTGGCGGTGGCCGTCATGCCCGAGTACGACGAGCCGCGGGTGCTGGTGTCTTACTACGGCGAGCTGAACGAGGATGTCCCCCTTCCTCTGGAGATGCGCCTGCAGATACCCGCCGATGCCACGGTCGAGCGGGCGTGCTCCGTCAGCTCCGCCACCGAGGAGTACGTCTGCGGCGAGTATTCCACGCAGCCTGACGGCGACAGCCTACTTCTGACGTACGAGGCTGTGACTCCTATCATTTATGTCGAGTTTTACTACGGCTCGACTTCCGGGGCGGGCGAGCGCTCCCTTGACTTCACCCTGCTGCCCCCCTATCCGGTCGACAACCTCGACCTCTTCGTGCAGGAGCCGCGGGGGGCCTCCGATTTCGCGCTGTCGCCGGCGCCCGCGGAGACACTCGGCGACGAACGGTTCCGCCATCACAGCTACAACTACCAGGGTCTCGGCGCCGGCGAGCCCGTGACCATCCAGATCGCCTACAGCCGTGACACGGACGAGCCGTCGGTCTCAGCGTTCGCAGCCTCGACGCTGCCTGCCGGCGATAGCAGTCCCGCCGGCATCCCTGAAGGCCCGTTCTTCCTTCTGGGGGTCGCCGCCGCCGCCGTTCTCGCCTTCGCGCTGTACGCAGCGTTGATTCGCCGCGTCCGCGCCCGCCGCCTGGCCCCGTCCGGCGCAGGGGCCGCCGACGCCAGCATTCTGCCCGATGAAGAAGCATCCTACTGCGCGCATTGCGGCGCGCGCACCCGCCGTGGCGCCGGTTTCTGCTCCGCCTGCGGACAGGCGGTACGCCGCACGGAGGAGCGGCGATGAGACGTTTGCTCCGCCGGCCCGGCCCTTCCCGCTCCCGCGGCTTTGCGCTGCTCCTCGGCGTCTCGCTGGCCGCCGCGCTGCTGCTGGCAGGGGGCGCGACGGTGCTGGGGCTTCGCTCGGCCTCCGGCGGCGGGTCCAGCGGGGATACAACGCCCGCGCCGCCGCAACTCGCGGGCCGCAAGCTGATGCAGGTGGTGACGGGCGCGGAGGCAATGGCGGAGGTCGACCGGCTGCACGGCAAAGGCCTCGACATAGTTGACGCCTGGATCGGGCGCTACGAGGGCGGCGGCACGGTGTGGGTAGCCGAAGCCGCCAGCGAAGACGGCGCCTTCGCGCTGCTCGACGCA
The DNA here is from genome assembly GCA_030018455.1 of Dehalococcoidia bacterium. NCBI lineage: Bacteria > Bacillati > Chloroflexota > Dehalococcoidia > Dehalococcoidia bacterium. The sequence continues at coordinate 127,233 of JASEFU010000002.1, read as the reverse complement.
ATGGTCCGCGCCATCGAAGATGGCGGCTCGCCTTACCAGGGGCTGACCCAGAACAAGTTCGAGGGGATGCCCATGTACGCGGCGAGAGACGCCAACGGGCATCATTTCTTCTTTCAGGCGAAGACACGCGTGGTGTGGGTCGCCACGCCGCCGGGCGCTGAGCAGGCGTTTCTTTCCGAGGCGCTCGCCAATCTGAGGTAGCGGAAGAAACGAGGCGGTGTTGAGATGTCGGACGGGACTCCTGAGCAGGTCATCGAGCCGGAGCAGCGGCGGTCGCGCTGGGCAGCGCTGCCGCCGAAGCGGTTCCTGCTGGTGGGGGTGATCGCGCTCGGCGCTCTCGCTTACCTGGGATTCGTCGCATTCCGCGGCGCCGCCATGTACTACCTGACCGTTGACGAGCTGCGCGCCCGCGGCGACAGGGCCTTCGAGGAGCAGGTGCGCCTGGCGGGCAAGGTCGTCGACGGCTCGGCGGAGAAGGACCCGGCGACGAACACGCTCCGCTTCGCCATGGCGAGCGAGAGCGGGGCGCCGCTGCCGGTCGTGTATAAAGGCGCCGTTCCCGACGCCTTCAAACAGGGCGCCGAAGTGGTGGTCGACGGGCGGTTGAGCCGCAGCGGGACGTTTGAGGCCGACAAGCTGCTCGTGAAGTGTCCCAGCAAGTACGAGGCGGAGGAGTCCGCCGCGGCGGAGGGAGGGGACTGATCATGGCGGAGCTCGGTCACGCCGCAATAATCACCGCTTTCATATTATCCGTGTACTGCGCGGTCGCCGCCTTAGTGGGCGGCAGGGCGCGCATCAACGAGCTGTGGCTGAGCGCGCGCAACGCCGTGTTCGTCGTCTTCGGCCTGACGACGCTCGCCTCAGCCGCGCTCGTCTACTCCTTCTTTGCGCGCGACTTCAGCATCGCGTACGTGGCCGAGTACTCGAGCTCCGACCTGCCCGCGAGCTATACGCTGGCCGGCTGGTGGGCGGGACAGGCCGGTTCGATGCTGTTCATGGCCTGGGTCCTTTCGCTGCTGAGCGTGATCGTCGTTGTCCAGGGGCGGCGGCGGAACCGCGAGATGATGCCGTACGTGGTCGCCGTCCTGACGGGCATCCTGGCGTACTTCCTCGGCATGATCTCCTTCGCCGCCAACCCGCTTGAGAAGATGCCCATGGCGCTCTCGGAAGGGATGGGCCTCAACCCCCTGCTGCGCACGTCCGACATGTTCTCTCATCCCACGACCCTTCTCCTGGGCTTCGTGACCTTTACCGTCCCCTTCGCTTTCGCCATGAGCGCCCTCATCAGCGGGCGTCTCGACGACTGGTGGCTCCGCTCCGCGCGCAACTGGACGATTGTCGCCTGGGTCTTCCTCAGTCTCGGCAACCTGTTCGGGATGCTCTGGGCGTACACCGTCCTCGGCTGGGGCGGCTACTGGGGATGGGACCCGGTGGAGAACGCGGCGTTCATGCCCTGGCTTGCGGCGACTGCCTTCTTCCATTCGCTCATGCTCCAGGAGCGGCGCGGCATGCTTAAGGTCTGGAACATGCTGCTCATCATCGTTACGTATGTGCTGTGCCTGTTCGGGGTGCTGCTCACGCGAAGCGGGATGCTCAGCTCCGTTCACGCCTTCGCGACGGGCGCCGTTGGGCCGCTCCTGCTGGCGCTTACCGGCCTCGTGCTGGTGGGGTCTTTGGCGCTGCTCTGGACGCGTCTTCCCCGCCTGCGCAGCGAGCACCGTCTCGACTCCCTGGTTTCGCGTGAGGCGAGCTTCCTTGCCAACAACCTGGTGCTGCTGGCGGCCGCCTTCGCCGTGTTCTGGGGGACCATGTTCCCTGTGCTGTCGGAGGCAATCAGGGGCGTGAAGGTGGGGGTCGGCGCGCCCTTCTATGAGCAGACGACGGCGCCGATCTTTCTCGCGCTCATCGTCCTGATGGGCGTGTGCCCCCTCATCGGCTGGCGCAAGGCGTCGCTGGAGAACCTGGCGCGCAACTTCGTCTTCCCCGTGGCGGCGGCGCTGCCGGTGGCGCTCATCCTGTACGTGCTGGGGATGCGCTCCCCATACGCCCTCATCGCTTTCTCGGCGCTGGCCTTCGTCGTGGGCGCGATCGCGCTCGAGTTCTGGCGCGGCGTCCGCGCCCGCCTGCGGGGCCACGGCGACAGCATCGTCACCGCTCTTCCCCGTCTGGTCCGGCAGAACCGACGGCGCTACGGCGGACACATCGTCCACCTGGGCGTCGTCCTGCTGGCGATGGGCATCGCAGCCTCGCAGATGTTCTCCACCGGCGCGGAGCGGACGGTCGCTCCCGGCGAAAGCATCGAGGCCGGCGACTACGAGGTCACGTTCCGGGAGCTGAAGGAGACGGCGGGCGCGAACTCCGTGAAGGTGACGGCGATGCTCGACGTGTCACGCGGGGGAAGCGACGCCGGCACCATCGAGACGAGCAAGCGCTTCGAGGGGCAGGACGAGCAGCCGGTGACCGACATCGGGCTGCGCAGCTCGCTGCGGGAAGACCTGTACGTCACCCTCATCGGCTGGACGGAGGCGGGGGAAGCGATCCTGAAGGTGGAGGTGAAGCCGCTCGTGATGTGGATATGGATCGGCGGCGCTGTGATCGTCGCGGGCACGCTCGTCGCCCTCTGGCCCGACAGCCGCGGGTCCCGCCGCGCAACGCTGCCTGCGCGGGCGCCGGTCGGAGAGCTGGAGGCGGGCCGTGCGTAGATGGCTCCTCCTCGTGGCCGCTTTCCTGGCGCTCACCCTCGCGACGCCGTTCGAGAGCGCTGTCGCCGAAGAGCCGCCGACGCTCCGCCAGGTAGCGGGCGAGCTGATGTGCCTGTGCGGCTGCGGCATGACAGTGGCCGCCTGCCAGGAGTCGATGCCGTGCACCACCTCCGACGCCATGGTCGCGGAGATCCAGCGTCTTATCGACGAGGGCAAGAGCAAGCAGGAGATCTTCGATTACTTCGTGGCGAGCTACGGCGAAGCGGTGCTCGCCGTGCCGCAAAAGAGCGGCTTCAGCCTGGCGGCATGGGTCGCGCCGTTCCTCGCGCTTTCGGCGGGGGCCGTGTTCATCTCCGGCCTCGCCTGGTTCTGGACCCGACGCGGTGGCGTCCGGCGGGAAGCGGCCGCGCCCGCGCCGCCGCCCGATGAGCTGAAGGCTTACGAAGAACGGGTCGACCAGGACGTGGGCCGGCTGGACTGGGGTGACGGCCGATGATTTACCTCGCAATCATTGTTTTGATGCTGGTGGCGTTCACCGTTGTGGGCTGGCCCCTCGTCGGCTCTTCGCGCGCTCTCGCGGCGCAAGGGGAAGGGTCGCCCCGGCTCGACGCCCTGTTGCGCAGGCGCGACTCCGCCTATCAAGCCATAAAGGACCTCGATTTCGAGCACGAGCTGGGAAATCTTTCTGACTCCGATTACCAGGGTCTCCGCGAACGCTATCGCCGGGAGGCGGCGAGCGTACTCCAGCAGCTCGACGACGCCACGAAGGCTGAAGAGGCGGAGCGCGCGACCGTCGCCGCGGCAGCGGCCGAACGCGTTTGCCCTTCCTGCGGAAAGCCGCAGGGCGCCTCCGACCGCTTTTGCTGGAGCTGCGGCGCCCGCCTGGGCGGAGGCTGCCCGGAGTGTGGCGCGCCCGCGCAGCCCGACGACCGCTTTTGCGCCGGCTGCGGGACGCCTTTAAAAGGGAAACAGCCATGATCGAAGCGAAAGACGCCGCCGTCGCTGCCGCCAGCACGCCTTCTCAGCCGGCCGCCGCCACGAACGGCGGCATCGAGGCAATCGGCGTGTGGAAGAACTTCGGGCCGGTGGCCGCACTGCGCGGCGTCGACCTCACGGTCCGTCCCCGCGAGCGCCTGGCCATCGTCGGCTCCAACGGCTCGGGGAAGTCGACGCTGATAAGGGTGTTGAGCACCATGCTGCGCCCGTCATCGGGGACGGCGCGGATCGCCGGCTTCGATATCCTGCGGCAGCGGACGGAGGCCCGCCAGCAGATCGGCGTCGTCTGCCACGAGACGTTCCTCTACGGCGAGTTGACGGCGCTGGAGAACCTCGATTTCTACGCCCGCCTACACGGGCTGTCCGACCCCAGGGAGCGGGCGTGGGAGCAGTTGCGCCTGGTCGGTTTGACGGCGCAGGCGCATTCGCTGCAGCGGTCCCTCTCGCGGGGCATGCAGCAGCGGCTGGCGCTGGCGCGCGCCCTGATCCACGAGCCGCTCGTCCTCCTGCTGGACGAGCTGGACACCGGCCTCGACCAGCAGTGGGTGGCCTTCGTCGTCGATATGCTGGCACGCGCCGCCGGCCAGGGACGGACTGTGCTGCTCACCACCCATAACCTGGAGCGCGCCCTGGACCTGGCCGACCGCGTGGCCGTGCTGGACAGGGGCAAAATTGTTTTCAACGGCAAGCGAGACGAGTTAGATGTGGGAAGCCTTAAGGAAGTCTACTTCAGCCACACAAGCGCAGCCCGCTGACGGCTTTCTGTCGTCGCTCGGCTTTGCGCTCGCGATCGTCGCCAAGGACGTGCGCGTCGAGCTGCGCAGCCGCGAGGCGCTGAGCGGCAGCCTCGTCTTCGCGCTGCTGACGCTTGTCATCTTTAACTTCGCGTTCGATCTCGGTGGCGAGATGAAGGAGACAGCGGGGCCGGGCGTCCTCTGGGTGGCCATCGTCCTCGCCGGGATGATGGGGCTGAGCTACGTCTTCGCCAAGGAGAGGGCGCAGGGAGGGCTGGAAGGGCTGCTCCTCGCCCCCATGGACCGCAGCGTCATCTTTATTGGCAAGGCGGCGGGCGCGCTGCTGCTGACATCGGCGCTCGAACTCTTCCTGCTGCCCCTTTTCGCCGTCTTCGCCGATGCCTCCCTGCTGTCACCGGGACTGATCGTCATTGTCGTTCTCGGCACGCTGGGCTTCGTCACCGTCGGCACGCTTTTCTCGGCGATGGCGGTGACCACGCGCTCACGGGAGCTGATGCTCCCCCTGCTGCTGTTGCCGGTCGCGATACCGCTGATCATCGCCGCTGTGGAGGGGACGCGCATCGCTCTGCAAGGCCAGTCGTGGGGCGAGCTCCTGCCGGCGCTGTCGGTGCTGGCCGCGTTCGACGCCCTCTTCCTGACGCTCTGCCCGCCGCTTTTCGAGTACGTTATCGAGGAGATGGCCTCGTGAACATCAGATTGAACGCTCTCGCCGGCTCCGCGACGGCCGGCCTGCCCGGGCTCCGGTTCGGCCTGCCCGTCCTCGCCGCCGCGCTGCTTTTGGCGGCGCTGACCGAGGCGCTGGTCATCGCCCCCACCGAGGCGGCGATGGGCGACATCCAGCGCATCTTCTACTTCCACGTTGCGGCGGCGTGGGCGGCCTTCCTGGCGTTCTTCATTGTTTTTGCGGCAAGCGTCGCCTATCTGCGCACGAAGTCCGCCCGCTGGGACGTCGTCGCCGTATCGGCGGCGGAGACGGGCGTGGTCTTCGTCAGCATTGCCCTCGTCTCGGGCTCGATCTGGGCGCGGAGCACGTGGGGCACCTGGTGGACGTGGGACCCCCGCCTGACGACGACGTTCCTCCTCTGGTTGATATACGTTTCGTATCTGGTGATGCGGAGCATGGTGGAGGAGGGGCAGCGACGCGCGACGTTCGCCGCCGTGTTCGGAATCATCGCGTTCTTGGATGTCCCGATCGCTTTCATGTCAATCCGGTGGTGGCGGACCATGCACCCGACGGTGCTGACGGGCAACGGCTTCAGCGTGGAGCCAGCCATGCTCCCCGCCCTGTTCCTATCGCTGGCCGCCTTCAGCGCCGTCCTCCTGCACCTGACGCTCTTGCGCTCGATGCTGGAACGCTCCCGTCAGGAGGTAACAGAGCTGAGAAGGCGCATCAGTTGGATGGAGGAAAGGAGAGGCTAGCCATGAGCGACGTCTGGTACCTGGCGCTGGCGTACGGCGCCGTCTGGCTGGGGCTTGTCGTGTACCTGTTTCGTCTCGCCGGCCAGGCGGAGGCGCTGCGCAAAGAAGTGACTTTCCTCAAGGCGACGTTGCAGGGGACGCGCGTCGGAGAGGCGGAAGAGCAGCCCGAACGCCTCGTCGCCGGTATCACGCGTGAGGCGGCGGGATGAGCGGAATGACATTTGAGGAAGAAGCGGCGGCAGGCGAGGGGGCCCATATTCCGGCGTGGGCGCGCTGGACGCGCCGCCTCGGCTTTGCCTTCGTGGTCGCCGTCGCCCTGGGGCTGGTGGCGCTGCTCGCCTACGGTCTCGCCAACAAGGGCGAAGCCGGGGCCGGGCCGCTTCGCCTCAACCGCGCGGCCCCCGACTTCACCCTCAGTCTCTTCGACGGCGGAAGCTTCACCCTCTCCGAGAACCGCGGGAAACCGGTGGTCCTGAATATCTGGGCCTCCTGGTGCGAGGCCTGCCGCGATGAGGCGGACGAGCTGGAGCAGGCTTGGCGCGATTACCGGGACGAGGGGGTCGTGTTTGTGGGGGTGAACGTGCTGGACAACGACGCCGACGCGAGGAAGTACATCGAGGAGTTCGGCATCACCTACCCCAACGGGCCGGACGAGGGCAGCATCTACTTCGACTACGGCGCCACCGGCGTGCCGGAGACGTTCTTCATCAACCGCGAGGGCGTCATCGTCCTCAAGTACGCGGGGCCGCTCAGTACGGACTCGCTCTCCGCCTTCATCGAGGAGGTGCAGCGGTGACAGGCGTCGTGCCGGAGCCGGGATGGGGCATCGCCTTCACGGCGGGGATGGTCTCGTTTCTGTCGCCGTGCGTGGCGCCGCTGGCCCCCGGCTTCCTGGCCTACGTGGCGGGGAGCACCGTCGACGCCGGCGGCCGCGTCCGGGCGACGATGCGGGCGCTGTGGACCTCCGTCCTGTTCATGCTCGGCTTCACGCTCGTCTTCGTCCTGCTCGGCACCTCCGTCTCGCTCCTCGGCGGCTTCTTCGAGGAGCACCGGTCGACGATGTACCAGGTGGCGGGCGCGGCGATGGTCTTCTTCGGGCTGACGGTGATGGGGCTGCCGCGTGTCGCCTGGCTTCAGCGCGAGTGGAGCATGAACGTTCCCACCGACGTGCTCGGCCCCGCGGCGCCGGTGCTGCTGGGCATGGCGTTCGCCTTCGCGTGGACGCCGTGCGTCGGCCCCATCCTCGGATCGATCCTCTTCTACGCCGGCGCCACCGAGACGGCGGGAAGGGGCGGACTCTTGCTTTTCGTCTATTCGCTGGGTTTCGGCATCCCATTCATTCTGGCGGGTCTGGGCTTCGCTTCCGCGCTGCGCGTCTTTTCCTGGGTGCGGAGGCATTCCGTCGTCGTCAATGGCGTCGCCGGCGCGCTGCTCATCGGGATGGGAGTGCTACTGTTGCTCGGACAGTGGGGTTACCTGAACCAGTGGTTCCAGAGGGCCTACTACGACCTTACTTGACCGGGCGTCAGGCAAACGAAAATGGACATCGTACTGGTCGGGCTTAATCACAAGACGGCGCCGCTCTACCTGCGGGAGCGATTCACTCTCGGCACGGAGGAGCTTCCACAGGCGCTGGCCTACCTGCGCGAGCATGTAGGCAACGGCGTTCCTCTCTCCACCTGCAACCGGATGGAGCTTTACTTCCTCGCCGACGGCCCGCAGCGGCAGCGCGACGACGCCCTCCGTCTCCTCGAAGGCGCGACAGGCGCCCGCACCGATTGCCTGGCCCGCCACGTGTACTATCTGCGCAACGAAGCGGCGGTGCGCCACCTGCATCGTGTGGCCGCGGGCCTCGACTCCATGATCTTCGGCGAATCGGAGATCCTGGGGCAGGTGCGGAGCACGCTCGCGCTCGCCGCTGAAGCGCGGTTGTGCAACGGCGTCCTCAGCCGTCTCTTCCACTCGGCGATCCGCGCGGGGCGCCGCGTGCACAGCGAAACGCTCGTTTGCCACCACGGCAAGTCTGTGAGCTCCGCAGCCGTGGCGCTCGCCCAGCGCATCACGGGCGACCTCTCGCAGCGCGACGTGCTTGTCCTCGGCGCGGGCGAGGCCGGCGCCCTCACGGCGCGCAGCCTCGTCAAGGCGGGGGCGCGCCGCCTCGTCATCACCAACCGCACCGGCGAGCGCGCCGTCGACCTTGCGCAGCAACTCGGCGCCGAAGCCGTCCCCTTCTCGCGTCTGAACGAAGCGCTCGCTGCCGCCGACGTGATGATCAGCGCCAGCGGGTCGGACGGGTTCCTCATCGGTGAGGAGCGCGTCGCCGCGGCGATGGCGGAGCGCAACGGACGCCCCCTCCTGCTCATCGACATCGCCGTGCCCCGCGACATCGACGTCGCCGTCCGCGCGATACCGGGTGTGGAGCTATACGACATCGACGACCTGGGCGCGATGTGCCCCGTCACTCCCGAGGAGCAGGAGAAGGAGAAGGCCAGGGCGGAGGCGATTGTGGAAGAGGAAGCGCAGCGCTTCCTCGACTGGTGGCAGTCGCTGCGCGCCGTCCCGACCATCGTCTCGCTGCGGCGGAGAGCAGAAGAGATCCGCCGGCAGGAGATGGAGAAGACATTCCGTCGCCTGCGTCACCTCGAGGCGGCGGAGCGGCAACGCATCGACGCCCTGACGCAGGCGATCGTAAAGAAACTGCTGCACTCCCCTGTCACCCGTCTGAAATCGCAGGGGGCGGACCCGAACTACCTGGCCGCCGCCCACGACCTCTTCGGGCTGAACGGGGAAGAAGCAGCCGCGCCGGCCGGGGGAGGGACGCCGTGAAGACGCGCTTCTTCGACCTGCCGCTGCGCTTTCAGATCGTGATACCCTTCTCGTTGCTCATCGTGCTGACCGCAGTGGTCGTGGTGGGTTTCGCGCTGCCCCTGGCAAAGAAGGCGGCGTCGGAGAACGTCGACCTCAGGCTCGATAGCGCCCGTTCCCTCTTCCTGCTTCACCTCGACCACGAGACGGACCGCCTTCGCGATTCTGCCCTCGCGTTGAGCGAGAGGCCGGACCTGGCGGCGGCCCTGGCGGCGAACGACGGCGCGGCGCTATCGCACATACTGGCGAACGGGGCGGGCTCCCTCGACGCCCTCCAGGTGCTCGCGGCGGATGGCCGGACGCTTGCCGTCGGGGCCGGGCGGGTCCTTTCTGATGGCGACTTCGCGGGCCTCAGCGGCGACGGGACGGCAGGCATTGTCTCTTCGCAGGGCGGCGCCGTGCTGGCAGTCGCGGCCCCGGTTCCGTCAACGGGGAGCCCGCGCGGGTACGTCGTCGCCGGGCGCCTGCTGGAACGGCTCCTCACGGAGCTCAAACCGTCGACCTCGGTCGAGCTCGCGCTGTACCGCGACGGCTCGCTCCTTGCCGGCACGTTTTCCAATCTGCACGGCCAGAGCACCGTTGCGCCTCCTCCGCCCCCGCAGCCGGCAGGCGATGGGCCGGTCAAAGGGGGGTCGGCGGTGAACGGGCGCGCCTACGCCGCCGCCTATGACGTCGTAGACTCACTCGGCACGGAAAGCGGGGTAACGGCCGCCGTATTCGTCCCCAGGTCCGATGTTTGGCCCAGCGACATGGTGCTCGGCGCCGGTATCGCGGCGGCGCTCATCGTGCCGCTCGTGCTGCTCGTGCTCGGGTTCGCCACCGCCCGCGCCATCGCCTCGCGGCTGGAGCGCGTGGTGTCCGTGATCGGACGCATCGGGGCGGGCGATTTCGGGCAGCGCGTCGACATCGACTCCGCCGATGAGGTGGGACGGCTGGCACAGGGCGTCAACTCCATGGCCGCCCGTCTCCAGGACGCCGAGGCCGGCAAGGCGGAGTTCCTGGCCATGGCCTCGCACGAGATACAGACGCCTCTCACGCTCATACACAACGCCACGGAAATACTCCTCGACGAGACCGGCAAGCCCACGGAAGTGCCCCGCCAGGAGCTGCTGCGTGTCATCGCCCGCAACATCGACCGCATGAGCCGCCGCGTTTCCGACCTGCTGGACCTCGCCCGAATGGAGGCGGGGAACCTCACGCTCCGCCGCCGAGCCATCGACCTGCGACCGCTTATCATGGAAGTGGCGGACAGCGTGCAGCCGATGCTCGAGGGGAAGGAGCAGGAGCTTTCGCTGGCGCTGCCGTCGCGGCTGCCGCCGGTCAACGGCGACCCCGACCGCGTTCAGCAGGTGCTTCTCAACCTGATAGCCAACGCCTCCCGCCATACGCCCGAGAAAACGCACATCACCGTCCGGGCGAAAAACGAGGGCGAGAGCGTCAGCGTGGCGGTGGAGGATGACGGCCCCGGCATCCCCGGCGAGCGCCTCGAGCGTCTCCTCGACGGAGGGCGGCGCCCCTTCGCGCGCGACGGCCACGGCCTCGGGCTGGTCATCGTGCGGCGGCTCGTCGATCTGCACGGCGGGCGCGTCTGGGCGACGAGCGCGCCCGGCGAGGGCACTGTGTTCACGTTCGCGCTGCCACGCAACGGCAACGGAAAGAAGGTGACAGGCAATGAAAATACTGTTGGTGGATGACGAGAAGGAATTCCTCAAGGTCCTCGAGGTGGCCTTCCAGGTCTACCGGCCCGGGTACCGCCTGATCACCGCCGTCACAGGCACGGAGGGGCTGGCGATGGTGGAGAAGGAACGGCCGGACCTCATCGTGCTCGACGTCATGCTGCCCGATATGGAGGGCTTCGAGGTGTGCCGTCACATCCGGGCGCGGACTTCGGCGCCCATCATCCATCTCACCGCCAGGGACCGCGAAGAGGACGTGGTGCAGGGGCTGGAATCGGGCGCCGATGACTACATCACCAAGCCCTTCGGCTACCGGACGCTGATGGCCCGCGTCGACGCCCTGCTGCGCCGCGCCGGCGGAGCGAACGGCGGCGACCGCCCGGATGTCTTTCACTGCGGCGACCTGACGGTTGACTTCGTCCGAAGACAGGTGACACTGAAGGGGAAAAAGCTCTACCTGACCGCTAAGGAGTACCGCATTATCGAGGAGCTGGCGCGGCACCCGGGGCAGGTGGTCAGTCACAAGGCCCTGCTGACCAGCATATGGGGCGAAGAGTACCACGACGAGCCACAGTACCTGAAGACTTACGTCTACCGGCTCCGTCGCAAGATCGAGGTCGACCCAAGACACCCACAATACATCATCACCCACTACGGCGACGGCTACTGCCTGCGGAACGGCGGCCCTTCGAACGGCGAAGCGCACGGCTGCGAAACGCCGGGGCGGCGCGTCCGGGATGCGCTCACCCAAAGGTGAACGGTTCTCTACCTGCGGGAAGACCACTTTTTCACGACAATTTATGACCCGCCGCTTTCCCCTGTGTGAGAATGGTCACGCAATGCAACCTAGTCGGGAAATACTAGGCGGGAGGTATGTCATGAACAGGAAGCTAATCCCTCTGGCAGTAGCGCTGGCGGCGGCGGCCGCGGCCCTGCTCATCGTTGGGGTCGGCCAGGCGGGGAAGGGTGACATCTACGGCACCGCCCACGACATGGGCACCGCGGACGTTCCGACATGCGAGCACTGTCACATCCCCCACAAGGCCCAGGGCGATTACCTGTGGGCCCAGGCCCCGTACGGCGGCTACGCCGGCGACTCGGTGATCCTTCCCCTCTGCTTCAGTTGTCACGATGAAGCCGTCGCTTCCGGCGACTACATCGTGAACCCCAACTATCACAACCACCCGCAGGGGGACCGCTGCTACGACGCCGATCACGACGGTCGCTGCCCTGAAAACGAGACCGGCACCGACACCGACGGCGACGGGCGCTTCCCTGAGTCCGAGGGCATGTTCAGCGAGGCTCCCGCCAGCACGTCGTGCCTCAAGTGCATGCAGCCCGACTGCGGCAAGTGCCACGACGCCCACTCCGATGCTTGGGTGTTCCTGGAGAAGAGCCGTTTCGTCAACGTCGACACAAACGGCGACACCATCGGCGACACCAGCTACGACAACGGTAGCGTCTGCGTCGCCTGTCACAGCGGCTCGCGCCACGGCCTGGGCGTGACCCACCCCGAAGCGGTGACAGCCCCCGACGGGGCCAACACCAACCTCCCGCTCGACCGCGCCTGGGACGCCGACGCCGGCGACTTCAGCGGTACGCGCCTATTCGACCCGGCCAACCCTAAGCAGGTCCTCGGCACCGGCAAGGGCGACATTCGGTGCATGACGTGCCACGACACTCACGGCGGACTGAACGAATCGCTGAACACGATGAGCACATACGAGCAAGGCCCGTCGGGCGAGCACCTGGAGCCGATCTGCACCAACTGTCACCAGTAGACCAAATACACAAGTCTGGCAATCTCTCGGCGTCGGTCCCCCAAGACCGGCGCCGAGCCTTGTGCGCAGCCAAGCATGGGGCGCGAGAGGTAAACGATTGTTCACCGCAGGACAGGCGGCTTTTTATGACTCCGCGAACGTGCGCGTGTCAAGATTACAGTGACTCATGGCAAGAGAGGCGAAGCTTATCGTGAGCCGGAAGCTGATACCGCTGAGCGCGTCCGTCGCGGCGGCGGCCCTCGCTCTCGTGATGGTGGCGATAGCCCAGGCGGGCAAGTCCGACGTCTACGGCAGCGCCCACGATTTGGGATCGCCCGGCGTCCCCGCCTGCTCGCTGTGCCACGTCCCTCATAACGCTCAGGGCGCCTACCTGTGGGCGCGCGACCCGGCCGCGGGACAGGGGCTCCTTTCGCTCTGCTTCAGTTGCCACGATGGGTCGGTGACCGATGTCGGCTGGTTCATCCCTGATCCCGCTTACGCGTCGCACTGGACCAGGCCCGGTATCCCCGGCTTTGATTGCGACATCTGCCACGACCCGCACGAAGGCGACAACTGGAAGTTCGCCGGCGATAACATTCCCTCGACCTACCGCAACGCCGATCTGTGCGCTCTCTGCCACGATACCGGCTCCTTCACCCACCCCGTCGACGTGGCCACCGGCCTCCCCGCCGACCGCACGTGGGACCCCTACGCCGCCCCGCCCGATTTCAGCGGCACCTTGCTGTGGGACTCCAGCGGCACGCTCCCCGTCGCAGAGGGCGACGCCTACGTGAAGTGCAAGACCTGCCACGTCGCACACGGCGCGGTACGCAACCCGGGTGGCCAGTGGGAGCAGACGCTGAACACGATGTCGCTGTACGAGCTGGACGCGGGCCCGCCGGAGAGGCACCTCCAGCCTCTGTGCAGCAATTGTCACGAGTAGCGGAGCTTTTTCCCGCCGTGGCGCATCCCGGCGGCCCGCGTCGCCCCACAACTCGTCCGGCTCGTAGCGTTCGGCCATCGGGTAAACGATTGTTCACATTTCAAACGCCGCCTTTTTATGACCTGGCGTTGAGCCGCATGTCAGAATAGGCGATGACGGAATCTGGAATCAGAGGTGGGGCACCTCACCATCGCAAGAAGCATGAGCCGGCAGACCGCTCGGTCACGGCGCTGGCCCGACCGGGCGGTCGAGCTTTTGCCCTGTGGCGGGGTCGTGCGTGAGCAACGCGCTCCTTGCACGTGGCGAGCGCGGAAAGCGGGAAGAGAGTCAGCAAGGACAGGAGGCGAAGAAGATGCGTATCATGGTCCCGGTTGATGGCACTTCTGAATCGGAAGAGGCGATACCGGTTGCCGCCAGGCTGGCCGAGATCTTCGGGGCCGACATGTGCCTCGCGAGGGTGGTCGAGACGATTGACGCCTTCAGCCCGCTCCGTTCCCAGCCGGACGTGGCCGCCAGGCTGAACGAGACGGCGGACTACTTACACGCCCTTGTTGAGCGGCAAGGCCTTCCCGAGCAGACGAAGTGCTTGGCCGTAAAAGGCGACAACGTGGCGAAGGCGCTCGGTGGGCTCGCAAGAGACGAGGAGATCAACCTTATCGTCATGAGGCGCCGCACCCGCCGCGGACTGCAGCGCCGCACGCAGGGCAGCGTCTGGAACCGGCTGGTGCGGGCCAAGGTGTGCTCGGTGCTGGTGGTCCCGCCCGCGGTCACCGCCGAGGAAGCAGCCCGCTCCCGCGGTCGACGGGAAGGGCCGTGGCCTATCCCTGAGACAGGCGCCTCGGCGCCCGCGCAGCGCGCCCGCGAGCTGATGGGCTGGTAGAGCGCGCCGCGGTGCGGCGAGGCCAAATACGAAGCTTAAAGAGTTGTCGTTGCGCAAGTTATGAAGTGGCTTCCCCTGTTGCTGGCCCTGCCGGCGGTGGCAGGCACTCTGGTGATTGTGCGTTCGACGTGGGTCGAAGCTAACCCCGGCCAGTCGAGCGGCTGCGTCTCCTGTCACCCGGCGGACATGCCCGCAACCTCGATCTCGGTGACCGCAGCGGGCGAGACGGGGACTACCGCAACCTACGACGTCTCGGGCTCCACCCCCTACGACGCCCGTGAAGGTTGGGCCGTCTTCAGTCCCGCCGGCTCCAACGTGGCGAACGGCTACGGACCCGGTTCGTTCACTCTTCCCAGGGACGGGGCCACCTACCGCGTCTACTGGGTGGACGACGCCGACTCCTGCAACAGCACGCCGGCGCCTCCCAGTTGCACGAAGGGCGGCGCCGCCTTCGAGGACATCGTCGTGCCTGCTGCGCCCACGACCGGGCCCACGCCGACAGCTACGTCCGAGCCGGATACGCCGACGCCCACACCCCAACCGGATACGCCCACGCCCACGACTGAACCGGGCGCCCCGACGCCCACGCCTGAGCCGGATACGCCGACTCCTCTCCCCCAACCGGACACGCCCACGCCCGCACCGGACACGCCCACTCCCGCGCCCACGGCTACAGCGCCCGCGCCTACGCCCGTTCCCACATTCCAGCCGGGCGCGCCGGCAGGCAAGAGCGATATCTACGGCACCGCCCACGACCTCGGCTCGCCGGATACACCCACCTGCAAGCAGTGCCACACGCCTCACAACGCCCAGGGGAGCTATCTGTGGGCCCGCGCGCCCAAGACCGGCATGTCCGGCCTGCAATCGCTCTGCTTCAGTTGCCACGACGGCTCAGTCACTGCTACCGGCGCATTCATCGCCGACCCCGCCTACCGGAACCACGACGTCGAGCCCGGCGTCGAGGGGGAGGACTGTGACCGCTGTCACGACCCGCACGCCGATACGTGGGAGTTCGCCGATCCGTCAAGGCTCCCTCCCGCATCGCAGAACGCCGACCTCTGCCTCGCCTGCCACGGCGTCGGCTCGATAAGCCACTGGATGGGGATGACCGACGCCCCCGCCGACCGCGCGTGGGACCCCTACACGGGCGACTTCAGTGGAACGCGTCTGTGGGACGAGACAGGCACGGCCGTAGTCCCCGCCGGCGAGGCCCACATGAAATGTCTGACCTGCCACGCCGTGCACGGGGCTGTCGACAGCGGCATCACGTCGATGACGTACGATGCCCTCTGCCTGAACTGCCACGATTGACACCACGAAGCCCGCGTTGAAAGGCCCTTGGCGCGTGAGGCGACCCGCGCTTCGCATGGCATGGGCGTGGAAACGGTATAGCACGTCCGGACGCCGGCATTAGTGCGTCCGGCCCATTGGCAGCGCGGCCGGCGGCCCCTTAAGCTCGATGTAAGCATTTCCGCTTACGTGTCCGTACCGATACGCGGCGGGTGCGCTGAGGCGGCGGCACGGCCGCTGTTCGCGCTTCCCGGAAACGCGGCAGCAGAAGAGGAGTAAACGGCCTTGGTGGAATCAGAATCGCAAAGCGAGCGGACGAACAGGGGCTTGCGGCGCAGCGCCGTCGTCGGTCTTCTCGTGGCAGCCGTCGCGGCCGTCGGCCTGGGCACCTGTGTTGTGCTGCGACAGGGGTCCGAAAGTCAGCCCCCGATCCCTTCCAGCGAGGTCCATCCCCTGGACAAGGTGAGCGGCCTCGTCTTTCCCGCGGAACTAATGTGGCATGTTCCCCTGACCCACGCCGACGCAAGCGGCAAGCCCACGCCCGATTCTGCCGCCATGCCCGCCGATGTCGCCGTCGTCGACGGCCGCGTCTACGTCCTCGATACCAACAACAACCGCATCATCGAGATCGACAAAGACGGCAACGTCCTACGGATGCTTGACTCCAGCAGCGACGAACGCCTCGCCCTGCAAACTCCGATGGCGATCACCGCCCGCGATGGCCGCTTGTACGTCGCCAACTCCCGCGCCGGCAACGTCATCGTCCTCGACGCCGCGGGCGCTGTCCAGCAGGTCATTGCCCCGCAGGTCCCGGCGGCCGAGAAGCCGCTGCGTCCCATCGGGATCGCCGTGACGTCCGGCGGCGACATCTACTTGAGCGACCCCGACAACCACCGCGTGCTGCGCCTCGACGGCGAAGGCAAGCTCGTCTCGGTCCTCGGCTCCGGCACGCGCGACTCCGGCGACTACAGCTTCAACATGCCGGGGGGTCTCGCGCTCGACGCCGAAGACAACCTCTACGTCGTCGATATGCTCAACTACAAGATCAAGAAGTACTCCCCTTCCGGCGAGTTCCTGTTCAGTCTGGGCGAGGCCGGCGACACCGAAGGGACGTTCTCGCGCCCTAAGGCCGTGGCCGTGGACGACAGCGGGCGCATGCTCGTCTCCGACACCCTTCAGGTGGCGGTGGAGGCGTTCGAGGCCGACGGCACGTACGCCGGCTTCATCGGCAGAGAAGACCCCGACAACAAGGAGTCGGCATCGCTCTTCCAGGCGCCGCACGGCCTGAAAGTCGTCGACGGCACCCTTTACGTTGTGGACCGTTTCACCGGACTCTTCGCGTTCCGTCTACCTGCCTGAGCACGCCAAGCCGATGATAAGAAGCCTGTCAGCGCCGCGCCTTATCTTCTGGGAGGCCACTGCCGGCTGCAACCTGCGCTGCGTCCATTGCCGTCGCATCGAGGTCGCTGACAGACTTGTGCCGGAAGACCTGACGGCCGCCGAGTCGCGGGCGCTCATCGACCAGGTCGCGGCCTTCGACAGCCCGGTCTTCGTGCTTTCCGGCGGCGAGCCCCTGCTGCGGCCCGATATCTTCGCGCTCGCACGCTATGCCTCCGACAGGGGCCTCCGGACGGCGCTGGCAACCAACGCCACCCTCATCGACAGGCCAACGGCGCGGCGCGTCCTTGCCGCCGCCGTCCGGAGGGTGGCCGTTAGCCTGGACGGGGCGACGGCGCGCACGCACGACTCCTTCCGCGGCCTTCCCGGCTCCTACGCCGCCGCTCTCAACGGCATCGACTGCCTGCGGGCGGAGGGCATCAGCGTCCAGATCAACACCACTGTGGCGCGCCACAACGTTGAGGAATTGCCGGACATCTTCGCGCTGGCCCTTTCGCTGGGGGCCGATGCGCTGCACGTCTTCCTGCTCGTGCCTGTCGGCTGCGGCGTCGATATCGCCGCCGAGCAGATGATCAGTCCGCAGGAGTACGAGCGCGTGCTCGAATGGGTGTGGGAGCGAGACCAGGAAGGCCCTCTGGAGCTGAAAGCTACCTGCGCCCCCCACTACCTGCGCGTCGCCCGCCAACGCGAGCCCGCGCCCGAGTATGAGCGGCCGCAAGTGGCCGACGCGGGCGCCGCCGGCCATCTGGGCAACTTTGGCAGCGCAAGAAAGGGATGTCTGGCCGGCAGCGGCGTCTGCTTCGTGTCGCACCGGGGCGACGTATTCCCCTGCGGCTACCTGCCACTCCGCGTGGGAAGCGTCCGCGAGCAGCCGCTGCGGGATATCTGGCAGCGATCACCGGTGTTCCACACGCTGCGCGACCCGGACGCCGTCGGCGGCAAGTGCGGCGTCTGCGAGTTCCGTCGCGTTTGCGGCGGCTGCCGCGCCCGCGCCCTGGGAATGAGCGGCGACTTCCTAGCGGAGGAGCCGTTCTGCGTCTACGAGCCACTGGCGATGCGCCGTGCCGTGACGGAAGGAGCGTGAGATGCTGAGTGTCTCTCGACTGCTGAACGGTACCGTTACCCCCGGCGATGCCCTCCGTTACGGGCGTCGGACGTCGCGGGTGCCCGCGCACATGCTTCACTTCTCGGTCGACAAGAAGCCGGTCGTCGTCTGGAACGTCACCCGCCGCTGCAACCTGCGTTGCGTTCACTGCTACGCCGACGCCGGCGGCAAGTCCCTGCCCGACGAGTTGACGGCCGCTGAAGGGCTGCGCCTCATCGATGACCTGGCGGCGTTCGGCGTGCCCACAATCCTCTTCTCGGGAGGCGAGCCGCTGACGCGAGACGACCTCTTCCCCCTCGTCGCGCACGCGGTCGCGAAGGGCATCCGCTGCGTTCTTTCGACGAACGGGACGCTGATCACGCCCGATACCGCTGCCGACATCCGCCGCGCCGGCTTCTCCTACGTGGGGGTGAGCCTCGACGGCATGGCCGCGACCAACGATAGGATCCGCGGCAAGAAGGGCGCCTTCGACGAGGCGCTGCGCGGCGCCCGCTACTGCCGCGACGCCGGCGTCCGGGTGGGGCTGCGCTTCACCGTCCACGCCATGAACATCGACGACCTGCCGCCGCTGCTCGACCTGCTGGAAGAGGAAGACTTCCCCCGCCTGTGCGTCTACCACCTCGCCTTCTCGGGACGGGGCCGGCGCATGCAGCGCTTCTCCCTCGAGCCGCAGCAGACGCGGGCCGTGGTCGACCAGGTCTTCGAACGCTCTGACCGCTTGCACCGGCGCGGGATCGAGAAGGACATCCTCACCGTCGATAACCACGCCGACAACGCCTACCTCTACATGCGGCTCGCCGGAGAGCAGCCGGAGAGGGCCGGCGACGTCTATAAGATGCTGCGGTGGAACGGCGGCAACCAGTCCGGCATCGCCATAAGCTGCGTCGACCCGGCGGGCCACGTGCACGCCGACCAATTCTCGTGGCACTACAGCCTGGGACAGGTGCGCGAGCGTTCCTTCAGCGACATCTGGTCCGGCCGCGGCGACCCCGTTCTGACGATACTGAAGGACCGCAAGCGCTATCTGAAAGGGCGCTGCCGCGTCTGCCGCTGGCTTGATATCTGCAACGGCAACCTCCGGGTGCGGGCGGAGCGGTACTTCAAGAACCTGCTGGCGCCCGATCCCGGCTGCTACCTCACCGACGAGGAGATCGGCATCACGCCGGGAACGCCGGAGGCCGAAGAGGCGGCCCGCTGGCCGGTGCCGGTGCAGAACGGCGGCCACCCGAGTTAGGAGCGACGCGCGTGACGGCTCTCGCTCTCGACGCAACCGACCGTCGACTTCTCGTCCTGCTGCAGCGGGGACTGCCGCTGGTGACGCGCCCCTACGCCGCCATCGCCGCGCAGACCGGCCTCTCTGAGAACGAGGCGCTGGCCCGCCTCCGCCGCCTCAAAGACGGGGGCGACAGCTCCCTTATACGCGACATCGGCCCCATCTTCGATTCGCGCGCCCTGGGCTATCGCAGCACGCTCGTCGCCATGGCCGTTCCCGTCGAGCGCATCGACGAAGCGGCGGCGGTGATAAACGCTCATCCGGGCGTGAGCCACAACTACCTGCGGGAGCACCGCTGGAACCTCTGGTTCACACTGGCGGTGCCCCCAGGAAACGACGTCGAAACCGCGGCGCGATGTCTGGCGCGGGCGGCAGGCGGCTTCCCCCACGTGTGCCTCCCCGCGCTGCGAACGTTCAAGATCGGCGTCCGCCTGGGCATCGAAGATGACGGGCTCCTTGAAGAAGCCGGCGACGAGACGTCGACCCTGAATCGCGAGGGTTCCGGCCCGAACGCCCGCGACAAGGCATTCATCCGCGCCCTCCAGCGCAACGGCGACATCGTCGCCGAGCCTTTCGCGGCCGCTGCGGACGCTCTCGCCGTCAGCCAGGAGGAGGTCTTGACGTGGATGCGAGAGGCGACGCGGCGGGGATGGCTGCGCCGATTTGCCGCCGTTCTTTACCACCGGCGCGCAGGTTACCGGGGAAACGGGATGGCCGTCTGGAAAGCGGCGCCGGACCGCGTCGACGAGATCGCGGCGGCGGCGTGCCGTCGCCCCCAGGTAAGTCACTGCTACGAGCGCGCTACAGGCGCGGGCTGGCCGTACAATCTCTTCGCCATGATCCACGCCCGAGACGACGAGGAGTGCCGCGCCATCGCATCACAGATATCAGAGGAGGCACGCGCGCCGGACTTCGCCGTCCTCTTCAGCAGAACGGAGTACAAGAAGGCGCGGACGAGGTATTTTGTCTAGGGGGCCGCTCCGAGCTTGACGCGAAAGACGCACGATTGGGAACCGCCCGCCACCGACTCCACGAGCTCCACGGTGACATTTCCCCCGTGGTACTTCTCGATCAGGCCACGCAGCCACTCGACGGCACAGTCGCAAAGTCTGGGACAGAGGGGTACGGTGCCGAGCCGGACGAGGGGGCAAGCGCAGCGGCCCTCCAGGAGCTCGCTCCAGATGATCTCTTTCTCCACGCGCCGGATTTCGATGCGGTGCGGCCCGGCAGTCTCCAGGCGTTCGATCAGGCCTTCCAGGGTGAGGCCATCGGGGAAATCGGCGCGGCGGAGGAAGCAGTTGCGGCAAGCCCCTGCCATCTCCGACAGAAGAGCGGTGCCGGAAGCCGCGTCCAGATTGGCGAAACCGCGGCAAAAACCACGGACGATTTCGTCTCGATCAGCACGCAGGAGCTCGTCAACGAATTCTTGTGCGGCATCAGCGCTCATGACGGCAGCTCCTTCGCCTTTTGATCTTACAATAACGGCGGAGCGGGCACCACCAGCCTGCTGCTCCACTTTTGGGTACTTTTGTGGCATAATACAGCTTAAGATGTCAATATTAGGGCATCTTTACGCCGTGCCCCTCCTCTCACCGGCTGCCGGGAGGCGCTTTCTGGAGGGGGAAGAGTTCGGGAACGGAGGGCAACGGGGCGTATGAGTGTGATGGCACCGACACACTCGCCCATAGCAACCACAACCGACGGTCTCAGGGCATCCGCAATGGCGTCCGCTCGCCTGCGCCGGCCAAGTTCCAGCGCCGGCGGGCCGTGCATGAGCGTGGCGACGAGCGCAGGATGCCCACGAAGTGCCGCGAACGGAACGCGGGCCGAACGTCGCGCGATGCCGCAGTTCCCCGAGACTTCCGAAGGGCGGTGACCGTGCCGATCCGCCTGAAGCTGGTCATCGGGTTCAACGTGCTGCTGGCGGCGCTCGGCCTCCTCGGCTATTTCGTCTTCCAGGACCTCTCGAAGGCGCACGACACTTCCGCCCGCCTCAGCTCTCTCCAGTGGCCGCGGATCGAGCAGGCCGGCGATATCGCCGAAGAGATTTCGCAGTTGCGCTCGCTGGAACTGCAATACATCACCAGCGAGGACCATGAGCAGATCGCGGGCAACCTCGCCGCCACCGTCAGTTCCATCGGCAGGCAAATGGCGGAATACTGGGTCGGCCTGGAAAACGGAGGGGCTCCGCCGTCCTCCTTCACCCGCGAGTACACTTCCTATCTTTCGTTGCATCAGAAGATGATCGGGCTGGCCGACGCCGGGGAGTCTGAGGAGGCCCTCGCCCTCTACGCCGATTCGGCGGCCGCCTTCGGCTCGCTCACCGAGGAGGCGGACAGCGTCTTCCAGCAGGCGCTCGTGGACGCCCGCGTGGCCACCGATGACCAGTATTCGACGCTCGGGCGCGCGCGGTACGTCCTCGTCGGCGGGCTGGCAGCGGTCGCGGCGCTGGTTTTCGGGATGGGGCATCCGCTCAGCACCTACATCCACCGCCGCCTGCAGGCGCTGATCGGGGCGACGGAGCGGGTGCGACGGGGCGATTTCGGCGAGCGGCTCGCCCTCTCCGGGGGCGACGAATTCCAGACGGTCGCCGCCGCCCTCAACGACATGATGGACACGCTGCAAAAGGTGCGGGACGAGCTGGTGCACCTCCATGCCGAAGCGCTGCGCACACGTGAGGAGCGCATTGCGCTGCTGCATAAGAACATCACGATGGTGGTCAAGGCACAGGAGGACGAGCGGCTGCGCGTGGCCCGCGAGCTCCACGACCAGGCGAGCCAGTCGCTGACCGGCCTGCACCTCGGGCTGAGCCGCCTGGAGCAGACCGTCTCCTCTGCCCGCCTTCGAGAGGAGATATCTTCCCTGCGCGGCCTCACTGTGGAGGCGATGGACATGATCCGCAACGTGGCGCTCGACCTGCGGCCCAGTACCCTCGATGATCTGGGTCTCGTGCCCGCTCTCCGCGATTATGTAAAGACGTTTTCCGGCCGCGTCGGCCTGCCTGTCGAGTTCGAGGCCTCGGGCATTAACGGCAGGCTACCCGCCGAGACCGAGATCGCCCTGTTCCGCATCGCCCAGGAAGGGCTGACCAATGTCGCAAAGCACGCGCAGGCGAGCAAGGCTCGCGTCTGTCTGTACGCGGGGTCCCGCCGACCGCTGGTCCTTATCGTCGAAGACGACGGCGTCGGCTTCGACGTCGACAAGGCCCTCGGGCCCGATAGCGGCAAGCATCTGGGGTTATTCGGAATTCAGGAGCGCTGCCTGCTCCTGGGCGCCCGTCTGGATCTGTCGTCAGCCAGCGGCCAGGGCACGCGCCTCGTTGTCAGCGTACCGCCCCCGCCATCCGCAGATGCCGGAATAGGCGCCGCCGGCGCATCTGTTTGAGGGAGACCGCTCCATGGAGAACGCGCGAAGAATCCGGGTGCTCATAGTGGAAGACCATCTGGTGGTGCGCACCGGACTTCGCCTTATCATCGAGTCCCAGTCCGATATGGACGTGGTCGGCGAAGCCAGGGACGGCATGGAGGCCGCCGGCATGGTGGAAGAACTCTCGCCGAACGTAGTCGTGATGGATATCAGCCTCCCCGGCCTGAGCGGGCTGGAGGCGGCCCGTCGGATAAAGAGCGCGCGGCCAGACGTGCGCATCCTCTTTCTCACGATGCATGACAACGAGGAGTACTTTTTCCAGGCGATCCAGTCGGGCGCCGACGGCTACGTCACAAAGTCGGCGCCGGAGTGGGAGGTGCTCACGGGAATCCGCTCCGTCCACCAGGGCCAGTGCTACCTCAACCCGAAGGTGGCGAAGCTCCTGGTCAACGACTACCTTGACAAGATCAAGAGCGGCGAGGAGAAGGCCCCATACGACGGCCTGACCGATCGGGAGAGGGAGATACTGCACCTCGTCGCGCTGGGGAACTCCAACCGTGAGATAGCGCAGATCCTGATGATCAGCGAGCACACCGTCCACAACCACCGCGCGCGGCTGATGGAGAAGCTGGGCGTGCACAACCGTCTGGAGCTGCTGAAGCATGCCATCCGCCGCGGCATCATCTCCCCCGACGTTTAGACCGGAGGACGCCTTCTGCCTCGAGGCGCGAGAACCGGCGCGCCGCGTCTGTCGTTCCCGGACAGTAATCCGGCCGCACCGCCTTTCGCCGCGCTGGCTCACGGGCGATAGCGCTCGTCCTCGGCGTACCTGGTTTCGGCGCCGATGAGCGAGTTGAACTCGTCGAACGAGAACATGCTGTCGCCCAAGCCGATCGTCGTCCCCTCCTTCCGGATCTCCGCATACGTGCGTTCGAGCGCGCGGGCAGCGGCGTAAAGACCGGAAAGGACAAAACCGATGCTGAAGAACCCCATCTCGGCAAGCTCCTCCAGGGAGCAGAGAGGAGTGCGGCCGCCCTCGATGAGATTGACCGCGAGCGGCGGGGGCAGCTCCCGGCCGATGCGTCGCAGCTCCTCACGGGACCGCGGCCCCTCGACGAAGAGTATGTTGGCGCCGGCTTCCTTGTACCGGCGGGCCCTGCTGATCGCTTCGTCGAGGCCGTGCGTCTCCAGGGCATCGGTGCGCGCCGTCAGCAAGAACGGGGCGTCGCCTATCGCGTCCCGCGCCGCCCGGATCTTGGCGGCGTGCTCCTCCGCATCGACGACCTCTTTGCCGCGCATATGCCCGCACCGCTTGGGCCAGCGCTGGTCCTCGAGGATGACCCCCCTCGCGCCCATCCGGATCAGCTCACGCACGAGCCGCTGCACGTTGAGAGGGCCGCCGTAGCCGGTATCGCCGTCGACCACCACCGCGATTCCGACGGCAGACGTGATCCGGCGCACCACGTCCCGCATCTCCGTCTGGGTGAGTAGGCCGAAGTCGGGCTCGCCCAGGTGGCTCGCCGACGCCCCGTAGCCCGTCACCACCACGACCGGAAAGCCAGTGCGCTCGGCAATCTTCGCCGAGAGGACGTCATAAACGCCGGGCACCACCATCACCTTCCCATCGCGGATAAGGGGGTGCACGGCAGGGCCGGCATCCGGCGATGGCGTCGGCGTTGCGCCCGTTGCCGGAATCGCGGAGTTCGAACCAGGCGACTTCCGGCCGCCGTCATTACACGCTGCCAGCGCCAGCCCACCCGCGGCGACGGCGACCGCGGACGCGCGCAGCACTTCTCGTCTGGAAAGATTCTGGTTCATGAAGCTCCTCCTGCGCTCGACCTTGCGTCCGGCCCTCACGGCCGGCCAGATGAGAGGATGGTAGCGCAGGTAAAGCGCGAAGATCGAGGACGGAGCGCCCGGGATGATCTCAAGGCTTCATAGGCAAGAGATGGCCCGGCAGCGGCGGCGACGCGCTGTAGGCTTCAAGAACATCGAGGACCGCAAAAGACTGTCCCAGGCTCCGCCGCAGGCCGGCGAAGCGCCCTTTCACCTGGTACGCGACCGGCTCCAGGCTGAGCACAGCAGCCGCCAGCGGCGCGCCGCCGGGGAGAGCGGCGACGGCATCGACGGCGGCGCCGCCCAAGACGAGCCGGCCCCTGCCCGCTGCGACTGCCGGCATGGCGGGCACGCAATGAGGCCCGCCGTCCGGGTCCACGCAGGCGAGGGCCTTCACCGCTTTCAGCCTGTCGAACTTTTCCTTCACCTGGACGGGCATGACCGGCCGGCCGCCGGCGGCCAAGCGGCGCGCCAGCACACGGCCTCGAAGCGTCCCCAGCAGGAGTTCCCGCTGCGAAACCCGGGAGGCGCCTGCGGTCTCCAGCACCTCGATTACGCCTGCGCTCCGGTAGCTGCCGTAGGGATTGTAGCGGGCGTCCGGCGACGCGGCGACACGGTCGAAACGGGGGCCGCTGCGCTCGAAGCCGACAAAGCGGCCCCTGATCGTCCAGCAGCGGAGGTCGGGCGCGAGAACGAGGACGGAGACGCGGGCATCGGCTTCCAGGTTGCGCTTCGTCTTCCAGACCATCATTTCACCGAAGACCAGCGTCCTGTCGTCGAAGGCGTCGAGCGAGAGGACGGGGACGACGTTGGCGACGCCCTCCTCGTTGCGAGTGGCGAGGAACTTAGGCGTCCGAAGGCCGGACAGGGCGCGAACCGCCTCGGAAGTGAGACTCGTTTGCGGCGGAGCAGCGGCGATCACAGTCTTCCTGCCTCGCGGGCGATGATCTCGTCTTGTATCTCCCGTCCCAACGTCACGAAGTACGCATTGTAGCCCGTCACGCGCACCAGCAGGTTGCGATAGGTCTCGGGATCGGCCTGAGCGTTTCGCAGCGTCTCGGGATCGATGACGTTGATCTGGAGGGCAGTGCCACCCACGCGACAATAGGCGCGAAGGAGGGCGACGAACTTGTCGACATGTTCTTCATCGCGGAGGAGTGACGGGCTGACCGTCAGGGTGTGCGACGCCCCGTTGGGCGCCGTCTCCAGCCCCAGCTGCCCCACGGAGCGGATGACCGCCGTGAGTCCCTCGCGGTCGGCCCCGACCACGGGGCAGACCCCGTTCGAGAGGTACGTCCCGCGCCGGCGTCCGTCTGGAGTGGCAGCCGTCAACGGCGCATAACCAATCCAGTAGTTCCAAGAGAGATAGCCGCCCCGGTAGCGTTTACCCGTCGCGGGCGAGACGTGGCGGAAGGCCTCCTCTGTCCAGAAGCGCGAGACCTCGCGGGCCAGGCCGTCGGCATCGGGGTCGTCGGTGCCGTATTTCGGCGCGCGGTTGGAGAGCGTCTGACGCAACGCCTCATATCCGTCGAAATTGGCGCGGATGGCGGCCAGCAGCTCTTCCATCGTGGCGCGCCTGTCCTCGAAGACGACCTGCTTGACCGCGAGAAGGGAATCGACCGTGGTTGCCAGGGCGACGCCCTCGACGGTGATGTAGTTGTGTCTTGCGCCGCCCGAAGTGACGTCGCGACCGCTCTCGGCGCAGCCGTCGACGAGCACGCTCAGGTAAGGCGTAGGCTCGAAGCGGGCGCGAAGGGCGTCGGCCTGGTCGTTGCAGGCGACGAGCTGACCGAGAAGCGACTTGAGTTGTCGCTTGAAGGCGTCAAAGAAGGCGCCGAAATCGGCGAACGACCGCGGGTCGCCGGTGCGCGGCCCGATCTGCGCGCCCGTCGCCATGTCCCTGCCGTCGTTGAGGGCGAGTTCCACGGCTTTCGCAAGGTTGAGGTTAACGTCGACGGTGCCCGAGCGGTCGCAGCCCTGGAGGGTATTCTCTAGGCAGCCGACGGGGGCGTAGTCCCAGAGCTGGTCGGCGGGAAGGCCCTGCCAGGCGAGGCCGCGGATGGCCGCCTCGTCGAAGTTCAGCAGGAAGGGCGAGCCCTGGGCGCGGGCCGTCATCTCGGCGACGCGGCGCAGCAACGGCTCCGGCGTGTTCGCGTGCAGTCGGATGTTGGGCTTCGGCTCCAGCAGGTTCATCTCTTCGATGACGTCCAGCATCAGCCACGTGAGGTCGTTCGAGGCGTCGCTGCCGTCGGCGTTCGTGCCGCCGAGGGTCACGAGCTGGCCGAACCCGGAGTTGATCCCCTGGTTGCCGATGCGGCCCTGATAGTCGTAGGCGTAGTTGTGCTTGATCCAGAAGCACCGGAGCAACTCCCGGGCCTGCTGCCTGTCGAGCCGGCCGGCGTCGATATCGGCGCGGTAGTAGGGGAAGAGGTACTGGTCTATGCGGCCGGGTGAGAGGCCGGGGCCGGGGTATGACTCGGCGGCCATCACGAGCATGTGGGCAAACCAGAGCGATTGCAGCGCCTCGTGGAAGGTCGTCGCCGGCCCAGCGGGGACCTGACGGCAGATGCGCGCTATCTCCTCTAGTTCCGCGCGACGCGCCGGATCGCCTTCCTCGCGGGCAAGCCGCTGCGCCTCGTCGGCATAGCGGGCGGCGAAGGCGATAGCCGCCTCGCAGCAGGCTATCAGGGCGCGGAGGAGGTCGCGCCTTTCGCCCGGTGGTTCGCGTCCGCGCATCTCCTCCAGTCCGGCGGCAATGCCCCTGAAGCCCAGGCGGAGCACCTTCGGGTAGTCTGGCACGAGGTGTCCGGGGACCGCGCCGCAGTTCCCCACGCCGGCATCGTTCAGCCGCCGCGCCTCCCGCAGCCAGCGCTTGACGCCCTTTCGCCACTGGCGCGACTCACGCTTCGTGTGCGTCTTGGAAAGCGCTGTGTTGAAGTAGGAACCGACGATCAGCTCGCCGTCCAGGATTTTCACGGGCAGATGCCGCTCCACAACCTCGCGGAAGAAGAGGGCGCGGCGCACGACAAGCGGCTCCTTCCAGAAGCCGTCGGGGAGCGGGACGGACTCGGCGGCGGCGAGCAGGCAATCGCCGATAGCGTCGAACAGCGGGTACATCTCCGGCACGACTCCCCAATGATAGGGTGACCATACCGCGTCCCAGGGGACGCCACTGCCGTAGGGCCGGACCTCATTGCGGAAGTGCTCGCGCTCCGCGAAGGCGAAGAACTCGTCGCGAAGGCGCCGGACGCGCGGCGACAGGGCCGGGGAAGGCGACCAGATTGACGGCGCCTGAGGAGTTGATGTCATCCCGCGTCTCCCGTTGTCGTGGGCGGCTCCGATTGAGATTGTACTCCGATCAGGGCGGCAAGCGGTATTTCGAGCGTGAGAGGAAGATGTTTACGCCGCGCCGCACTCCCGGCGATGGGACGCCGGACCGCGCAGGCCGCGCGCGCCGGCGCGCTGCGCCGCTCAATCGACGAGGAGGGGCGCGGAAACGGGCGCCCCTCGTTAGGCCTTGCGTTTCGCCTGAGCGCGCGGCTAGCTCTTCCGTCGCACCATTGCCATGTGCCAGCCGCCAAGCGCGACGGCGAGGAGCACACAGAACAGGCCCGCGCCCAACACCAGATAGGCCGCCATCGGCAATGACGAGCTCCCGGGGGCATCGTCTGCCGCGGCGGCGGCATAGGCGGCTGACAGCTTGACGGCGCCGTCGACCCCCGGCCGCGGCGTGGGCGTCGGCGTGGGCACGACCTAGCAGGCGTCTCCGATGCGGTTGCCGTTCGCGTCCTTCTGATCGGGGTTTGCGACCAGGGGGCGGTTGTCGACGCTGTTTTTCACGCCGTCACCGTCTCTGTCCTCGCCGGTATTGCCGGTGCCGGGGCCCAAATTGGTGCCGATGTCGTTGAACGGCTTGTTGTCGGCGGCGAGGAAATTGTGGGTGTTGGGCATCAGCCTCACGGCACGGCGGATGTCAAGGATATTCTCGGCGCGCTCCAGCCGGGCAAAGCCGAGAAGTGTCGTCGTCTCTTCGAGCCAGAAGACCCTGTCACGCGAGATGGCAATGAGGTCATGCCCGGGCTTCAC
Source organism: Dehalococcoidia bacterium (assembly GCA_030018455.1). NCBI lineage: Bacteria > Bacillati > Chloroflexota > Dehalococcoidia > Dehalococcoidia bacterium. The sequence goes on along the minus strand of JASEFU010000002.1, from coordinate 98,883 downwards.
GGCGACGTACCTGGAGGTGCTGTCAGGAACGGTTGTCCATGCGTCGCCGCCAGCCAGTGTCAGCGTGTCATCGGTGTTGGAGGCGATAGGACGCATCTGGCCGGCGCCCGCGCCTCCCGCTATGGCAACGTCGCCCTGGAACGCCTCTACCGTCCGCGAGCCACCGTTGCCTGCCCGCTCGTGCGTCCGCCAGATGACGACGCTTGAGCCGCTGACGCGTGTCCGCCGCCGTCGAGTCGGCGACGGCCACCTCCCTCACCGATACCGCGGCCTTCGCCGGCGGCGACTTCTCGGGCGGCTTCGTCCCAGATCTCAGCCCCGGTGGCCGGGAACTTCGCCAGCAGGTCGTTCAGATCGTTAAGACGGGAGACCTCGGAGAAGCTCTCACTGCCGAAGTCGCGTATCTCCAGAACGCCAACCGCGACCGCGAGCTCGAGGGTGAACTGAAAGCCTCCGTTGGGGTGCTCCGGGTCCGCTCCGCTCGCGGAAGGTTATCGCCCCGGGGGAAGCTCTGGTGACGCCGGCCTCCCACCCGCCGCAGGTAACGATCCCGAGGAGAACAATGCGCATCCGATAGATAAGAGGCCGGATATGGCTACAACGAGACGTCGGCCGCGCATAATGCGCCTCCTGCGCATCTCGGCGGGGTCTCAGCAAAAAGCCACCAGCGGGGCAATTATGGCGGTATCGAACCGCTTGTCAAGGCGGTCATTACGATAAAAAGGGGCGATTTCCCGCTCGGCGAATCGATGAGGGGCAGAACGAATCGTGCGTCCCGGCGCACGTGTCCCCGGCCCCGGCGCTCCCCGGCCGGCTGCGGCCAGACCGCTCTCGCCGCGACGGCTACGGCCGCGGCAGGCCCAGCCCTCTCTGGGCGATGATGTTGCGCTGTATCTCCGACGTCCCTGCGGCAATTGTCAGGCCGAGCGTGCTGAGATAGCTCCGAGGGATGATCCCCTTCTCCGGCGCGTCATCCCCGTACAGGTTCGCGCGCATGCCGAGCACGCTCATGCCCGTCCTGGCAACGCGCTGCGCCGTCTCCGTGGCGAATGTCTTCAGCATCGATGCCTGGTAGTTGGGGATGAGGCCCCGCCCCAGCATGGACACGATCTGATAGGCCATCATCCGCACCACCTGCACCTCGATCATCCGGTCGGCGAGCTCGAGTCGGAGCAGGGGGTTACGGCTCAACGCGCTCCCCTTGCCGCCTTGCTTCGCCAGGCGTATAAGGCGCTCCACCGTCTGCCTTAGCTGCACGACGGCGCCGATGGCGGACGCGCGCTCGAAGTCCAGCGTCGTCGCGGCGATGTACCAGCCGCGGTTTTCCTCCCCCACAATGTTCTTGGCCGGGACGCGCACGTTGTCGAAGAAGACCTCGTTAAAGAGAACGTCGCCGGTGATGTCGGGCAGCGGCCGGACGTCGATTCCCGGGGTCTTCATTTCGAGGAGGAAGTAGGTAATCCCCTTGTGTTTCGGCACGTCCGGGTCGGTGCGCGCGAGGAGAAACATCCAGTTGGCGTGATGAGCGACGCTCGTCCATATCTTCTGGCCGTTGATCACGAAGTCGTCGCCGTCCCGCACTGCCCTGGTGCGGAGTGACGCGAGGTCGGAGCCGGCTTCCGGCTCGCTGAACCCCTGACAGAGCAGGATCTCGCCCGAGAGGATCTTGGGAAGGAAGTCTTTCTTCTGCTGCTCCGTGCCGTGCACTATCAGGCTTGGCCCGACCATTGATATGCCAGCGCCTCCCACGGAAGGGGCGCGCGCTTCCGCCATCTCCTCGCCCATGATGAACTGCTGCATGAGGGAGAGGCCGGCGCCCCCGTACTCTTTCGGCCAGGAAGGGGCGATCCACCCTCGCTCCACGAGCTTCCGACGCCAGGCCTGCATGTCGGGGTCATTCCAGAGCGCAGCGGCGCTCTCGTCTTCAAGCGGATTATCCTTAAACTGCTGAGGAAGCTCTTTTTCGATGAACTCCCGCACTTCCTGTCGCCAGGCCGCCTCCTCCGGTGTGTCTCGCAGATTCATGGATTCCCTCCGGACTCGCTGCCGCTGATGATCGCGCATTCCTTCAGAATCGCGCCGCCGATGGGCAACAGGACGCGGGTCTCAGCGTTCCTTCTCCGCGGGCGACATAATAGACCACATCACCAATTGCGGCCAATCCGGCATCGGGCGCGCCCAGGCGGGGCTATCCTGTCCCCCGCGCTCGGGCCCGGCGCTACGGTCCGCTGGACTCAATCCGGATGCCGTACGGCTCCAGTCGGGACAACATGACGTCGGGGTTGATCACGGCTTCCGGGGCGAACACGCCGCGCTCCCCGATCTCGCCGCGCGCCAGCATGACCGCGCCCAGCGCCGCGGGGATGCTCGTGATCCGCTTCATGCGATCGATTGCCGCGTACCATACGTGCGCCTCCTTGCCGTCCTTCTCTCCCCACACGTCAACCCGGAAGCCCGACTGCGTGCACTTTCCTTTCGGCAAGCGGGGCAGCACACGGTAGAAGAAGTTGGCCCAGAACCTCTGGCTGCGCTCGCCCCGCACGAGGCCGGCCCGCACGAGCAGAATGCCCATCCGCGACAGCCAGCTGGGCCAGATCCCTCCTCTCAGGGTGACTTCCTGCAACTGCGGCATGTTCTGCGGGAGCGTCACGGGCTCCGCGTGTCCCGTATGGTAGACGGGCAAGCGCCCACAGGGGGCAGGGAACTCCACAATCTGCCCGCCGCTGCCCGCCGGCACCAGGACTTCCCGCCCTCCGCGAAAGGTGGGCACCTTGCCGCAGAAGACGTGCACGGCGTGGCGGTAATTAGCGTAGCCGCCCGCGTCGTCGGCGCCCCCGAACCAGGCGATGTTTACGCGCCGGGGCGACTCCAGCAACGCCGCCCCCTTCTTGGCGAGAAGGTTCGTCAGACCGGGGCAGTTGCCGAGACCGGTCACGGCAGTGACCCCCGCCGCCTTTGCCGCCTCGCCGAGGGCAAGCGCGTCGCGCGCGGCCTCGAAATCATCGGCGATGCTGACGTAATGGGTGCCAGCTTCCAACGCGGCCCTTATCAGACGCCCCTCAAAGTCAAGAAACGGCCCCACGAAACCGAGGGCCGCGTCGTAGCCGCGGATGCTGTCGACGAGCGCCGGAGGGTCCAGCACGTCGAGGCGGCGGGCGCGGACGGGGTCCCCTAGCTCCGCGGCCAGCAGATGCGCGGACTGAAAGTCAAGATCGGCGACCATCACCTCCTCGACTCCCTGATGGCTGGCGAGCGTGCGCACGGCCTCGTTGCCCATGTCGCCGGCGCCGCCCAAGACAATGAACCTCATGGCAACCTCCCTGAGGCGCGCCCCGCTGATTTCGCCGGGGAGCCCGGTCGCGCGTATTGTACATCGAACACGGGGCCGCCGGCAGGTGCAGCGCCACGACCGCAGACAGCGCTCCGCCTGACGCCCTTTCAACACCCGGATCTGTGATAGTATGTGACTAAGGCAACCCCCCCATGTTTGGCGCACGGGGGTTGGCAAGTGAAACAGTCGCGGCCCATGACCACCACGACCATACTCCTCATTCGCCACGGCGAAACGACTTTGAACGCTGAATCCCGGTTTCGAGGCCACTCCGAGGTGGACCTCAATGACCGCGGCCGGAAACAGGCCAGGGCGCTGGCGCGACATCTGCCGCGCTACGCGCCCGACCATGTATACAGCAGCCCCTTGAGAAGGTGTCTGGAGACGGCCCGCCCTCTCGCAGCCGGTCTGGGCTTCTCCGTTGTCGTGGAGCCCAGACTCATCGATCTCGATTACGGCGCCTGGCAGGAACGGCCCTTCGCGGAGGTGGCGCAGCAGTTCCCCGAGGACTATGCCGCCTGGCTGGCGGGCGACCTCACACTGCGGTTCCCCGGAGGAGAGCGCCTCCAGAGCGTGGTCGAACGGCTGCGGTCGTTCCTGGATGAGGTTGTCGAGCGCTATCGGGGTGAGGTCGTTGCCGTGGTGACCCACAACGTCCTCTGCCAGATAGCAACCTGCCTGTTAACGGATGCGCCCCCGGAGTCCTTCCAGTCCGTCCGGCACGACCCCGGCAACTTCAGCGTATTCCGCTGGCGTGCGGGCGCGGTGCGCGCAGAGGGCCTGAACCTGTCCCCCGCGGCTGGGCGCTCGGGACGCGCTCGTGTCACCTGACCTCGGCGCCTGACCTCCGGCTCCAGCGCGCCGCGACCCGGTGGATCCGTCTCTGTCGGCGCTCGCTGCGCTCCGCGAGCGGATGTCGAGTGTGCTCAGGGTGAAAGAACCGCGATTTCCCCACCTCCACCAGGCCCAGGTAGGTCACAACCATCAGCAGCAGGATCCCCAGGAAGCCCACCGGCAGGGCGGTGAAACCGAGCACACCCGCCAGAGGCGAGAACGGCAGAAGCAGCCCGACGAGCGCGCAGGCAAGCGTCGTTGCCGCCAGCGGGGGACTGGGACGGCTCCGAAAGAAGGGAATACGTCGGGTGCGGATGATGAAAATCACAAGCGTCTGCGTGGCGAGCGACTCTGCGAACCAGGCCGAGTGAAAGAGCACCTCGCCGGCGTGAAAGACCCACAGCATGACCCCAAAGGTGATGAAATCGTAGGCGGAGCTAATAGGCCCAAAGAAGACCATGAACCGGCGGATGAAGCCGGTGTCCCAGTAAGAAGGACGTCGCAGCATCTCCTCGTCAACGTTGTCGGTGGGAATGGTCATCTCGCTTATATCGTAAAGGAGGTTGTTCAGCAGTATCTGGAACGGCAGCATGGGCAGAAACGAAAGCAGAAGAGATGCGCCGGCGGCGCTGAACATGTTGCCGAAATTGGATGATGTCCCCATCAGCACGTACTTGATGGTATTGGAGAATATGCGTCTGCCTTCCATTACGCCGCCCGCCAGAACGCCCAGGTCTTTGTCCAGCAAAACGATGTCGGCAGCGTCCTTTGCTACGTCGCTGGCGGAATCAACGGAGATGCCCACATCCGCGTCGTGGAGGGCCACCGCGTCGTTGACGCCGTCGCCGAGAAAGCCAACCTCAGCCTTAAGGCTGCGCTGGGCGCGGATGATCCGCGATTTCTGCTCCGGGCTCACGCGGGCAAAGATCGTCGTGCGGGGGAGCGCTGCCGCCAGTTCAGCGTCGCTGAGCTTGTTCAGCGCGCTGCCCGTCAACGTGCCCGCCACCGGAATCTTGAGGTCGCTGCAGAGCTTGTTGGCCACCCTTTCGTTGTCTCCGGTGACGATCTTGACCACGATGCCGAGCGAGGAGAGCTGCTCGACAGAAACGCCCGCGTCCGGCTTTGCCCGATCGACGAACGTAAGGAAGCCGGAAAGCTCCATGTCGCGCTCGTCCTGAGGGCTGAGCGTGCCGGGCCCGTCCCAATCACGCGTCGCCACGGCGATTATGCGGGCGCCGGCCGCAAACTGGGCGTCCAGCAACTGCTGCGCGGCGGGCGAAACGTTGCGGCAGAGCCCCAGCACCGATTCCGGCGCGCCCTTCGTCACCATCAGGCGGCGCGCGCTCTTGTCCTCGACCAGCACCGACATCCGTCGCCGGTCGTAGTCGAACGGGGCCTCGCTGATGCGCGCGTAGTCCTCCGCGCCCACGCCTGCAGCCTGAGGCGCATCCCAGAGCGCTCGGTCGAGGGGGTTGCCGCCAACGATAACCCCTCTTTCGACAGTCGCCGAATTGCACAGCAACCCGAGGAGCAGCACCCGCTCCGAAGGATTGCCCGCGTTGTCGATTGCCGCTGAAAAGGTGATCTCGCCTTCCGTGAGGGTGCCTGTCTTGTCCGTGAACAGCACCTCGACGTTACCCAGGTCTTCGATGCTCACGAGCCGCTTTACGATTACCGACTTCCGCGCCAGGCGCCGGGCGCCGGTGGACAGGCTGATCGTGACGATGGCCGGCAGGAGCTGTGGTGTCAGCCCCACGGCGATGGCGAGAGCAAAGAGCGCCGATTCGAGGAGCGGCCGCCGCAGGGCCGCGTTTATCACGAAGATAGAAACGGTGAGAACGGTCGTGACCTGTACCAGCAGAAATGAAAAACGGCGGAGCCCCCGCTGGAAGCCTGTTTCCTCGTGCGATTCGCCGAGGCGGACCGCGATGCGGCCGAAGGCGGTCGCTTTCCCTGTCTGGACGACGACCCCACGGCCGGCGCCGGTGCGTACCACGGTGCCCATGAAGGCGCACGAAGGCAAATCGAGAGGCGAGCCGGAGGGAGGCGCGGGAACGACGCTCTTTTCGGCAGGCGTCGCCTCGCCGGTCAACACAGCCTCATCGCAGGTCAGGTCGTTCGCCTCCAGTAGGCGCAGATCGGCGGGGACGACGTCGCCCACGCTGACACGCACCACATCACCGGGGACAAGCTCGGTTACGTTTACCTCTGCGGCCTCCCCATCCCGAAAAACCACCGCCGCGTGCCGAACACGGGAATGAAGGGCTTCTACAGCCCGCGCCGCCCTGTACTCGTTAAAGAAACCGAGCCCAATACTCAGGCCCATGATGCTGAAGATAATGAGGGCATCGGTCTTCTCGCCGACGAAGAGCGAGATAGCCGCCGCCGCAACGAGCAGCACCAGCAGGGGACTCTGGAGCTGGCGCAGCAGGACGCTCAGGGCATTGGCGCCATGGCTGCGCACCGCGTTTGGGCCGGCCCGACGGAGGCGGCGCGCCGCCTCGGCTGCGTCCAGGCCGCTTTCCGTGCTCCCCAGACGCTTGAGAACCGCCGGCGCTTCGAGGCGGGCGGCCAGGGCAAGTTCCAGCGCCTGCCACCCGCCTTCGCGCGCGCCCAAATCAACGGCCGATGGCGGGGCGGGTGCATCCTTCGCGTCGTTGAACACGCTCGCACACCTCAACGCGGCCTTGCTCGCCGGCTTCGCCGCGCAGGGCGTCGCCCGCAGGCCGCCGACCTGAAGCCCCCACGCGCGTCAGCCGACGGCCGGCGGGCTGACCCTGGAGACCTCCCCAAACCACTTGTAGGCAACTCCTATCGCCACGCCCAGCGCCGAGAGGCCGGCGAAAAGCACCACGGCGCCCTGCACGCCGAGCAGGTGGGCCGTCTGACCCAGGAGAAGACTGCCCAAGGGCGTCGTGCCCGCAAAAAGCAAAACGTAGAGACTCATCAAGCGTCCCCGCAGATAATCGGGGGCGGAAAGTTGCATCCGGGTGTTCGCGGTGGCCGTGAACATTATGCTGGCGTAGCCCAGCACCGCCAGGAGAATGAGGCTCAGCGGAAACGACCGCGAAACACCGACAAGCGCGAAGGTAACACTCAGGACGCCGGCCCCCAGCAGGAGTTGACGCTCGCTGGCGCGGTGAGTGTAGGCGATGGTAAGCGCCGCCGCCAGCGAACCGACGCCGAGCGCCGATGTCATCGCGCCGAAGCCCACCGACCCCACATGGAGGACCATTCGCGCGAGAAGCGGCAGGGCAACAGTGAAATTGTATCCGAAGGTGCCGACGATGGCGAGGACGATGACCACGAGCAGCACTTGCTGCGACCTGAACGCAAACCGGAGCCCTGCCCGGACCTCCTGCAAGACGTCAACGGGCGCGCCCGACCGGACAGCCGGGTGGAGCTCCCCCGGCCGCATTAACAGCAGCGCCGCAATCACGGGGAGGAAGCTTGCGGCGTTCAAGAAGAAAGTGCCATCGATGCCGATGGTAGCGATGGTGGCCCCTCCGAGAGCAGGGCCCGCGATCCGCGCCGAGTTGAAGAGGGCGCTGTTGAGGGCAACGGCATTGGGGACAAGCTCCCTCCCCACCATCTCCGGGACAAACGCCTGGCGCGTCGGGTTATCGAATGAGTTGTTGAGGCCCAGAAGCGCCGCCAGAAGGTATATATGCCACAGCCGCACAGCGCCCGTCATCACGAGGACGGCGAGGAGCACCGCCTGCAGCATGGCGAAGGATTGGGTGAAGATGAGAAAGCCGCGCTTGGGCACGCGGTCGGCGATCACGCCTGCGAAAAGGACAAGCAGGGTGAGGGGAAGAAACTGGAGCATGGTCACTATTCCCAGCGCCTGAGCTGAGTGGGTGAGGTCGAGCACCAGCCAGGACTGGCCAATGACCTGCATCCAGGTGCCGGTCAAAGATATCAGCTGACTCAACCAGAAAAGACGATAGTTCCTGACGCGCAGCGAGGCAAACACGAGACTTAACGCAGGCCGGGCTTGAGTAATTCCCTTTCGCCGGGGGCTTTTCATTCATCATAGCACAGCGGCCAGACACCGCCGGGGCGCTGGTTGGCGGCCCCGAGAGGAGTCACGAGGCACCCGCCGCGTGAGCGTGTTATGATTGTGGAGTCGATGCCGGAGGGCGTCTGCCGGTGGCGGTGCGAATGGGCAACCTTGACGTCTTCGTCGTTGAGCTTTTTGCCTCACGCCCACTGCCCGTGTCGCCCTGAGTATGCTCCTGTTTCTGCGCGAACGCGACAGGACGTTTGCCGTGCTTACAGGGATTGTGCTGGCGATTCTGGCGCTGGGGCTAACGGGTCTCATCCCCTGAACCACTGCCCTGATAGAGCTGATCGCCCACTACGGCCCTCACAGGCCGCCGCCCTTCCGCGCGCCGGCTTTCCTCGCGGCTTCGTTGGCGAGCCAGAATAGCAGCGAAAGGCTGACTATGGCGATTGCCAGGCTCAATAGCTCAAGGCCCACGGATTCAACAGACGATTGTCCACGCGCGGCTCGGCGTCTCCACCCAGACGATAAACAAGGACCTGGCGCAGAGTCTCGATCTGTCGGTCAGTGAGGGAGTTTACGTCGTCCAGGTAGACCCGGGTGGGCCGGCTGCGCAGGCGGGCCTGGTGGGTGCTGAACCCCCGGGAGCAACCGTGCTCGACATACCGCCGGGCGGCGACGTAATCACCGGGGTCGACAGCCAGACCATCAAGACCTCGGACGACCTGATCAGCTACATTGATTCGAAGTCACCCGGTGACAAAGTCACCCTCCACGTCATTCGAGGAGGAGACAAAATCGACCTGGACGTTACCCTCGGCGAATGGCCGAATCCTTGAGGTGGTGCTGGAAGCAGCGCAACAGACCCCGCCTTCCGGCCGCACGAGTGGCGCGACGGGGCCACTGCCGCCGTCGTGGCCGGCTTCCCATCGGGCGGGCTTGACGCGCCAGGCCAGGCGCGGGGACAATTAGCTTGCGGCCGGGTACCCCGCGCTCCGGCCGGCAACCGCGCGAATCGCAAGCTCATCACATGACAACCGAAGCGGAGGCCCCCACCGGCCTCATCTTCAACATCCAGCGCCACTCCACGGAGGACGGCCCGGGAATCCGCACGACGGTCTTCCTGAAGGGCTGCCCCATGCGCTGTCCCTGGTGCCACAACCCGGAAGGAACGCAGCCGGAGCCCCAGCTTGTCTGGTACGAGGCGCGCTGCATCGGCGCCAGGGAGTGCCTTGCCGCTTGCCCTCACCAGGCCCTCACCCTCACCCCGGAGGGTATGCTTGTCGACCGCCAGCGCTGTGACGCCTGCGGCGACTGCATCGAGGCCTGCCCTGCGGCCGCGCTGGAGGTGATCGGAAAACGAAGGACGGTCGGGGAGGTGACTGAGGTTGCCCTGCGAGACCGCGTCTTCTACGGTACTTCCGGTGGCGGGGTCACCCTTTCAGGCGGCGAGCCCTCGATGTGGGGGGAGTTCGCAGCGGCGCTCATGCGCAGCCTGCGGAGCGAGGGAGTCCACATCGCCCTCGATACCTGCGGCGGCGTGAGCTGGCGGCGGCTGGCGCCCCTGGTGGAACTCGCCGACCTCGTCCTGTACGACCTCAAGATTATGGACGAGGACAGGCACCAACGGCACACGGGGATACCCCTCGACCTGGTGCTCGAAAACGCCCGGCGTATCGCGGCGGCGGGCAAGCCCATGTGGGTGCGGACGCCGGTCATCCCCGGCTACACGGACGACGATGAGAACATACGCCGCGTCGCGCGGTTCATTCGGGACGAGCTCCCAACCGCGGGACGCTACGACCTCCTCGCCTTCAACAACACGTGCGCCGGCAAGTACCAGAGGCTCGGCCGGGACTTCCCGCTGGCCCGGGAAGCCCTCCTCACCGACCAGAAGATGGAGCACCTGGCGGAACTGGCGCGGGCGGAGGGCCTGAGCTTCGTGCGCTGGTCGGGCATGACCCGCCACGACGCGGACCCGTCCCCTGCTTCACCATCGGACGCTCTGCCGCAGTGACGCCGGCCGCTCGCAACGTCACTGACGGGCCATGCCGATGCGCCGCTCCTGATCGGTATCGCGCGGCGCCGGCTCGCCCCCTAGCTCCACTATCACGCGCGTGATCTTCCCCGTGAAGGCGAAGGGAGAGGCGTATTCCTCCGTCACCGGGTTCCCCTCGTCGCGGCCGCATTGCAGCCCGCTGCCGATCTCGTACACGAACGGGACAGTGCGGGGTATCCGTCCCTCGCCCGCTGGCCTGCCGTCGATGTACAGCCTGCCTGTGCCGCCGACTCCGAACGTACGCGGCTCGTCAGCCTCGAACTCGAACCGCAACTCGCGTGTCCCGGCGGGCACGTCGAAATCAGAGACGATGACGTGACGTTCGTGGTCAAGGAAGTTGTAGGCATACCGCAGCCTGCCGTCCTTCACGTACAGCGAATAGCCGCCGAAGCGACCGCCGTCTGCCAGAAGCACGCCTTCCGCGCCGCCCTCTGGTATCTCCACCTCTGCTGTGATGCTGTGCGAACGGTTCTTCACGTTGACCGCCGCTGCCGCTTCCACAGGGGCCCCGTTCGGGTAGTAGACAAACCGACGCCGTCTCGCGCCCGGCCGCCGCTGTCCCAGCGCGCGCAGGATGCCGCGGTAGTCGAGGGGCAGCACCTGGTAGCGGCCCGCTTCCGCCCACCAGAGCGCCTCAAGCTGACGCACTTTCTCAGGGTACTCGCCCGCCAAATCGACGGACTCCGAGAAGTCTTCTTCCACGTGATAAAGCTCCCACCGGTCCTCGTCAAAGGGCTTCCTGGGGTCGGTGACGCCGTCGTAGATTGCGCCCTGGGTGCCGTGGTAGGTGACCAGCTTCCAGCCCTGGTGATAGATAGCTCGGTTGCCCAGCATCTCGTAGTACTGCGTCTGGCGGCGGGAGGGCGCCTCCGGGTCGTCGAAGGTGTGCCGAAAGCTGACGCCGTGAATGGGCGATTGATCGACCCCGCGGATCGAGCGCGGCGGCTCGATCCCGAGGACGTCGAGCACTGTCGGCACCACATCGATCACGTGCACGTACTGACGCCGCACCTCGCCCTGCGACCTGATGCCCGCCGGCCAGTGGACGATGCAGGGGTCGGCGACGCCGCCCTCGTGCACCTCGCGCTTCCACCTCTGGAACGGCGCGTTGCCCGCCCAGGCCCAGCCGAACGGGTAAGCGTTGAACGTTGTGGGGCTGCCCAGCTCGTCGATCCGGGCCAGGATATCTTCCAGCTTCTCCGGCACGGCGTTAAAGAAACTCCCCTCGTTCAAACGTCCGTGAGGCCCGCCTTCGGCGCTCGCCCCGTTGTCGGAGATGGCGACGATGAGCGTGTTCTCGAGGTCGCCCGTCGTCTCGAGGAAGCGCAGCAGCCGGCCGATGTGGTGGTCGGCGTGCGACAGGAAGCCGGCGTAGACCTCCATCATGCGCGCGTAGAGCCGGCGCTCATCGGCGGAGAGGCTGTCCCACTCTGCGATCCAGTGCGGACGCGGCGTCAGTTGCGTGTCCGGCGGGATGACGCCCATCTCCTTCTGCCGCGCGTAGACCATCTCGCGCGCCTTCTCCCAGCCCATATCGAACTTGCCGCGGTACCTTTCAATCCACTCGCGCGGCGCGTGATGGGGGGCATGGCCTGCGCCGGTGCAGTAGTACATGAAGAACGGCTTGTCCGGCGCCGCGTTCCGCAGGTCGGTGATGAACTCGATCGCCCGGTCGGCCAGGTCTTCCGAGAGGTGATATCCCTCGTCGGGGGTCTTCGGAGGAGTGACGTGCTGGTTATCGCGCACGAGGGCGGGGCTCCACTGGTTGGTGTCGCCGCCCATGAAGCCGTAGAACCGTTCGAAGCCCCGTCCCAGCGGCCAGCGGTCGCGGGGCGCCCCCATGTTCATCTCCCAGTGAGGTGTCAGGTGCCACTTCCCGACGGCGAAGGTGGCGTACCCGTGCGGCAGCAGCATCTCCGACAGGAAGCCGTTCTCGGGCGGTATCTGGCCCGTGTAGCCGGGAAAGCCACTGGGGATCTCGACGATGGCGGCCATGGCGTTGGAATGATGGTTCCGCCCCGTCAGGAGACAGGAGCGGGTAGGGGAGCAGAGGGCCGTCGTGTGGAAGTTGCCGAACCGGACCCCTCTCTCCGCCAGACGGTCGAGGTTCGGGGTCTCGCACAGCCCGCCGAAGCAACTGATCTGCCCGTAGCCGACGTCGTCGAGGACGATGAAGAGCACGTTGGGCGCCCCTTCCGGTGGCCTCACCGGCTCCGGCCACCAGGGGGTCGACTCATCGACGCTCCGCCCGATCACGCCCTTGAATTCCTGCGGCATGCTTTACCTCCTTCGCCCCTGGGCGAGCTCCTGTCCGACTGATGCGCCGCCTATTCTAATCAACGGCCCGCCTTTGCCGCCAGAGGAAGGCGCCCGCTATACTGAGGACGGGTCAGCGCGGTGGGACGCGTGCGCGCGCAGCGGACCGCGGTCGGCCCTGTGTGGACAGAAGGATGCCGGCCCTGTCTGTTCTCTTCAAGACCGTCTCCAGCGACTGCAACCTCGATTGCAGCTACTGCTACTATCGCCAGTCGCTTGAAGGCGAGCGGGTGCGCCGGCGAATGGACGAGCGCGTGCTCGCGGCCTTCATGCGACAGTATATGGCGTGCGTCGCCGGCAGCGGCGTCGCCTCCTTCGTCTGGCAGGGCGGAGAGCCCACGCTGGCCGGCCTCGACTTCTTCCAGCGGGCAGTGGCGCTGGAGGCGCAGTACGCGCCGCCGGGCACGACCATCGGCAATGCCCTGCAGACGAACGCCGTGCTGCTGGACGACCACTGGGGCGAGTTCCTGCGCCGGTACAGCTTTCTCGTCGGCGTCAGCCTGGACGGTCCGCAGCAGGTGCACGACAGCGTCCGCCGCGACCGGGGCGGCCACGGTTCCTTTCGCCGCGTGATGGCGGGGATCGACGTGCTGCGCAGACACGGCGTCGATTTCAACGTCCTTTGCGTCATCGGCCCGCACAACGTCCGCCGCCCCGTCGATCTCATGCGTTTCTTCCGCCGCGAGGGCTTCACCCATCTTCAGTTCATCCCCGCCATGTCCTTCCAGTCTGTCGAGCCCGACGCCCTGGCGGCGTACCTCGTCACGGCCGAAGAGTACGGCGACTTCCTGGTCGCGCTCTTCGATGAGTGGTACGAAGGCGGGCTTCCGCGGACCTCCGTGCGCACGTTCGACGCCATCCTGCAATCATATCTGGGGATGCCGAACGATCTCTGCTCGTACAGCGAACGCTGCGACGGCGCTATCGCCGTCGAGTACAACGGCGATGTCTATCCCTGCGACTTCTACGTGCACCCGGACTGGCGCCTGGGAAACGTCGCGGATGAACCCCTCCATGCCATCCTCGCCAAATCCGAGCGCGCGGCGTTCGTTGCCCGGAAGGCGTCGCTGCCGCCCGTGTGCCAGGCATGCGAGTGGCGCCGGCTGTGCCGCGGCGGCTGCCCCCGCAACCGCTCGAACGGACCGGCGTCCGGGCCGCCCGAATACTTCTGCGAGAGCCACCGCCGCTTTTTTGCTCACGCCGACGCCCGGCTGCGCGCGCTTGCTGAGCGGCTGGAACGACGCGGCACGACGGCGGCGATAGCGGGAGCGGCGGCGACGGGCCGCAACGAGCCCTGCCCCTGCGGGAGCGGGCGCAAGTATAAGGCGTGTTGCGGCGACCCGCGCATTGAACAGAGCTATTTGTTCCGCTTCGATGACGGGCGCTAGACGCACGGGCGGCACCTGCCGCGATGCGGTCACTTTCCAGACTGGAGGTACGACATGGCCCGGAAACGCCCCAACTTCATCCTATTGATGGCGGACGAGCTTCGCGCCGACGCCGTGCATTGCCTCGATGCGCTGCCGGTAAAAACGCCGAGCATCGACGCCGTCGCTGCGCGGGGCGCCGTCTTCAGCCGCTGTTTCGCGCAGCACTCCGTGTGCGGCCCCTCGCGGGTCAGCTTCATGACCGGCTGGTACCCCCACACGCGGGGCCATCGTACCCTCACCCACCTCCTCAGACCGCACGAGCCGAACCTGCTGCGGTACCTGAAAAACGCCGGCTATCACGTCCAGTGGAACGGCAAGAACGACCTGCTGGCCGCGGACTCCTTTCCGCTTAGCGTCTCCGACCGGTGCCGCGAACGGTTGCCGACGCTGCCCTGGCCCGTCAACCCCTGGCCGACGGACCACCGCCACTTTAAGAGCTTCTACTTCGGTTGCCGCGGCCAAGCTCCCTATGAGGACTACGACTCGCTTTGGATAAAACGCGCCGTTGAGTTCCTGGCGTCGCCGCCGGAGCCGTTCTTCCTCTACCTCCCGCTCATCTTTCCCCATCCTCCCTACACGGTCGAAGAGCCTTACTTCTCGATGTACGACCGCGGGCAAGTGAGGGCGCCGCTCCCCGCGCGGCTCGACGACAAGCCGCATTTCATGCGCGAGCTTCACCGCGCCTACGGCATCGACCGGCTGAGCGAGGACGACCAGCGGGAGATCGTCGCCACTTACTGGGGGATGGTGACTCGCCTCGACGACCTGGTAGGCGAGCTGATGGCGGCCCTCGACGCCTCCCCTGCGGCCGGGAACACCGTCGTCATAATCACCAGCGACCACGGCGACTACGTCGGTGACTACGGGCTGACGGAGAAGTGGTGGACCGGCTTCCAGGACTGCATCGTTCGCGTGCCGCTCGTCATCCGGGTGCCGGACGCGAGGGCGCGCCACATCGACGCCCTGACGGAGACGGTCGACCTCTTTCCCACTGTCATGGAGCTCGCCGGCCTAGAGGCGCGCCACACTCAATTCGGACGCAGCCTCTTGCCCTTGATTTGGGGAGAGACAAACGAGCATCGAATGGCCGTCTTTGCCGAAGGAGGCCACGCGCCGGGCGAGACGCACACGCTGGAGGACGTCTGGCCTGAGGGCACCATCTACCATGAGAAGACGCGCCTTCAGCACGATGACCCGACGACACTGGCAAAGGCGGCGATGGTACGCACTGAGCGGTGGAAGTACGTCGCGCGGCTCGAGGGCAAAGAGGAGATGTATGATCTGGAGGCCGACCCCTGCGAGCTTGTCAACAGAATCGATGACGCCGCGCTCGAAGGAGTCGTCCGGGAGATGCGCGAAAGGCTGCTCCGCTGGTTCCTCGAAACGGGCGACGACGTTCCGTTCGACCGCGACCCCCGTCACGTCTGACAGCGGCGCGACCGGGCCGCCGGACATGCTTGGCGGTCCCCGCTTACTTCTCCGGCGTTCGCTCCCGGCTTGTCAGCAGGATCTCCCTCACCTCGTCGACGATGGACGGGAGGGCGCGGCGCATCTTGGCGGACAGCCCCTCCATTATCCAGAAGGGATCGTCGACGCTAACGGCCAGTATCTCGATTTTGGGCAGGGGGATGTCCAGCGTCTTTCCGAGCGCAAGCACTTCGGGGAGACCGGCGTAGTGCGATGAGAGCGTCATGGGTTGGCAGCAAAGCTCGTCGGGACCGAGCCGCCGCACCCGGCCCGTATTCTCGCTGTCGTCGGGAACGCAGTCTACGATGTACGCCTTATCATAGCCGGCCAGCACGTCCAGCAGGGCGAGACCCCCGCTTTCCGACATCTCGAAATCGAACCCCTTCAGCTCAGGGCGTCGCGCCAACTCTTCGACGATGCGAAGGCCGACGGCATCGTCCCCGAAGAGGTCGTTGCCCATACCAAGCACGAGCGCACGCACGGCTAACCTCCGCGTGGGATCTCTTTGAGGATGTTGCCTTTGCTATCGCGGAGGGACAGCAGAAGCGGCATCTGGCCGGGGAGAGCGTGCGTCGCGCAGGCGTGACAGGGGTCGTAGGCGCGGAAGGCCATCTCGACCATGTTGAGCAGCCCGTCGTCGACGTTGCCGTTGTGAATCAGCGCCTTCGCCGCCTTGTCGACGGACATCGCCATGCGCGCGGAGTTGCCCTGCGTGGCGACGATGAGATTCGCGCGCGTGAGGACCCCGCGCTCGTCCGTCTCATAGTGGTGGACCAGGGTGCCGCGCGGCGCCTCGACGACGCCGATGCCGGTCGTCGGGGTCTCCGTCGGTACGCGGCGGATGTCGTCGCTCGTTATCTCGGGGTCGCGCGCCAGCTCGAGGAAGCGCTCGGCCGCGTACACCATCTCGACGATCCGCGCCCAGTGGTTCGCCAGCGTCTGGTGGACGGGCTTGCCGCCAAGGGTCGACACGTACTCTTCGTAGGCCTCTTGCGCCTTGGGCGTGGCCATGCCGTCGGCGGCGTTCAGGCGCGCCAGCGGCGCCACGCTGTAGATGCCGCTTCCCTCGCCGTCCTCGAAGCCGTTCCAGCCCACGTTCCGCAGGAACATGAACTTCACGTACGTCCAGGGCTCAACGTGTTCGGCCATGTGCTGCACGTAGTCCCGGACATCGAAGCGCGCGTACTCCTTGCCGTTGGGGTCGGCAACCCGCAGCATCCCGTCGTAGAAGTTGACGCGGTTCTGGTCATCGACGAGACCCATGTAGTAGGTGCGGTGGGTGTAGGCGTCGGACAGGATCAGGTCGACGTACTCCTTGTTCGAGAGGACAAGATCGTGGAACGCCTTGAGGGTGAACAGGGCAAAGTCGACGCCCTGCTCGGCGGCTTTCACGAACCGCTCCTGGTCTTCTTTCTTGATGCCCTTGGCCACGCCGCCGGGGAGGCCGAACACGGGGTGCACCACTTTGCCCCCCAAGTAGGCGATGAGCTCGCGCAGCTCTTTGCGCATGGCGATGACCTGGCCGGCGACATCGACGCCCACCTTGCCGATCACGCCCAGTATGTTGCGCTCGGCCTTTGGGGCCTTGGGGCCAACGATGAAGTCGGGGCCGCCGAGGAAGTAGAAGTGGAGGGCATGGTCTTCGAGCATGAAGATGTTGTAGAGCATCTCCCGCAGCTTCTTGGCGGCGGGCGGGGGCTCGACATGGAACAGGTCGTCGAGGGTCTTGGTGGAACACATGTGGTGCGCGGTCGGGCAGACGCCGCAGATGCGCGAAGTGATCTGTGGCATGTCTTCGGCGCGGCGGCCGACGGCGAACTTCTCAAACCCCCGCAACTCGGGCACGACGAAATACGCGCGGTCAACGTCTCCCGCGTCGTTCAGAAAGATTTCGATCCTTCCGTGCCCTTCCAGGCGGGTAATCGGGTCGATCGTCACCTTCGTCATGGCGCATCACCTTTCGTTTGAGCGCTCTTGAACAGCACCGACGCCGGCAGGCTGTAGCGGTAAAGCACCCCCGCGACGTCGGGGATACTGTTCACCAGCCGCTCGATCTCCGCCTCGTCGTTGGAATCGAGGAGCGAGGCGATAGCCGAGAGCCCCTTGGCGCCGAAATCGCGCACCCGGTCCAGCGGGCCGAAGCAGCCGGTGCAGGGCATGTTGCCCTTCACGCACACGGCATCGCAACCTCCCCGCGTGACGGGGCCCAGGCAGAGGATGCCCTGAGCAAGAAGGCACTTCTCCGGGTCGGCGATGATCTCCCAGGGGCGCTTGATCTCGCTCAGCGTACAGCCCTTTTCGGGTTTTGTCGCCGCGCGGTCGCACTCGTAGCAGAGCGCCCTTGTGCCGGCCAGCACGGCGCCCTTCTCCGGCAGCTTCCCTTCCAGCAGCGCCGTCAGCGCGTTGGCGATCACCGTCGGCGTGGGCGGGCAGCCCGGCAGGTAGTAGTCCACGTCGATTACCTGGTCGAGCGCGCGCACCCTCTCCCAGAATTCGGGCAGCTTTAGATCGCCCTGCGGCACGGTGACCTGCTGGCGCGGAACGATGCCGTCGTCGGGCACGACGGTGGGGGCGTCCCTGTACGCGTACTGGAAGATGCTCTGGCGGTCAGTCAGGTTGGCCAGGCCGGGAATGCCGCCGAGGTGAGCGCAACTGCCGAAAGCGATGACGTACTGCGCCTTCCGCCGCAGGAGATGCACCATCTCCTCTTGCTCCGACAGCCTCACGGCGCCGTTGATGAAGGCGGCGGTCATCTCTCCGTCGGAAAGGGCCTCGACGTCCTCCTTCTTGAAGTCGAGCGCGACGGGCCAGAAGACGATGTCCACGGCGGCGACGACGTCGAGTATCTTCTCCGCGAGGTCGACGACGGCTTCCTCGCAGCCGCCGCAACTGGCGCACCAGTAGAGTCCTACCTTCGGTTTAGGCATGGATGGCCTCCTCTGCTGCTGACGCCGAAACCGGCTTCGCCTCTCCGACGCCTGAACGCGGACCGAGGCGACGCAGGTCTTCGACCATCTCATTCACCACATCGCGGAATCTGTCTGCCTCCGACGCCGATATCCACTCCAGGCGCAGGCGCTCATCCTCGATGCCCAGCTCGGCGGCTAGCTTCTTCAGTAACTTGAAGCGTCGCAGCGCCTTGTAGTTGCCCTCCTGATAGTGGCAGTCGCCGGGATGGCAGCCGCCGATGAGGACGCCGTCGGCGCCCCATTGGAAGGCGGTCAGGACGAACTGCGGGTCGATGCGGCCCGAGCACATCGCGCGGACGATGCGCAGGTTCGCCGGGTAACTCATGCGCGATGTCCCGGCGAGATCCGCCGCCAGATAGGTGCACCAGGTACAGGTGAACGCGACGATGGTGGGTTCGTAGTTATTCTCAGCCACTGACGAGTACCCCCCTTATCTCCTCCAGGATCTGCTCATCGTTGAACAGGTGCTGCTGAAGGGCTCCGCTGGGGCACGCGGCGACACAGGTGCCGCAGCCCTTGCACAGCGGCTCATTCAGGACAACCACTTTCCGCTCCTCATTGAACTCCAGCGCGTTGTAAGGGCAGAGCCCAATGCACGTTTTGCATCCGGAGCACAACTCCTCCGTTACGTACGCCGTATTCGGCTCCAGTTCCATGAAGGCCCCGTCGATGAGGGCGAGGGCTTGAGCGGCCGCCCCCTGTCCCTGGGCGACGCTTGCAGGGATATCTTTCGGCCCCTGACAGGCCCCTGCAACGAACACGCCGTCCGTCAGCGTCGAGGTGGGGGCGAGTTTCGGGTGCTTTTCGAGGAAGAAGCCGTCGGCGCTGGCAGAGACGCCGAAGAGACGGCGCACGTCCGCCGAGTCGGCCTGCGGCTCCATCCCTACGGAGAGGATGATCATATCGAGGGGTATGCGGCGCACCACGCCGATGAGAGTGTCCTCCACCTGCACGACGAGGTGGCCTTCCTCCTCCGGCACTTGCGGCACATCGGTCACCTCCGCCACGCGGCCGCGCACGAAGTGCGTCCCCTCCGCCATCAACCGGTGGTAGAAGTCCTCGTACCCCTTGCCCGCCGTCCGCATGTCGATGTAGAAGTTGTAGACTTCGGCGCCCGTGCGCTCGTGGACGAGGTGGGCGAACTTCAGCGAGTACATGCAGCAGACGGTGGAGCAGTGGGCGTTATAGTTCTGGTTACGAGAGCCGACGCAGTGGACTATGCCCACCCGGCGGGGTACGCGCCCATCCTTCATGACAACGTTCCCACCCGTGGGCCCGGCGGCGTTAAGCATGCGCTCGAACTCGAGGCTGGTGATAACGTTGGGGAACCGGCCGTAGCCGTAGAGCGGAATCCGGGTCGCGTCGAACGGCTTGAAGCCGGTGGAAAGTATGACGGCGCCGACCTCCAGCTCGACGATCCTGTCTTCCTGCTCAAAGTCGACTGCGTCGCGGGGGCAGAATTTCTTGCAGGCGCCGCATTTTCCGTTCTTGAAGTAGACGCAGTTCTCGCGGTCGATCACGGGGATGCGCGGCACGGCCTGCGGGAAGGGCATGTAGACGACGGACCGCTCGGTCAGTCCCTGGTCAAACTCCGAGGGGACGTTTTTCCAGGGGCACTTTTCGATGCAGACGCCGCATCCGGTGCACAGCTCTTCGTCGATGTAGCGCGCCTTGCGGCGGACGCGCACCTTAAAGTTCCCCACATACCCCGAGACCTCTTCAACCTCGCTGTAAGAGAGGATCTCGACGTTGGGGTGCTGGCCCACCTGCACCATCTTGGGGGTGAGGATGCAGGCCGCGCAGTCGAGCGTGGGGAAGGTCTTGTCAAACATGGCCATGTGGCCGCCGATGGAAGGCTCACGCTCGACGAGGTAGACCTTGCGGCCGGCGCTGGCGAGGACGAGCGCCGCTTCGATGCCGGCGATACCGCCGCCGACAATCAGCGCCTCGTCTTTGATGGGCACGCGCTTGCGCTCCAGCGGCTCCGCCAGCGCGACGCGTCGCACAGCGGCGGCGACGAGCGCCTTCGCCTTGTCGGTCGCCAGCTTGCCGTCCTGCGTCACCCAGGATACGTGCTCGCGGATGTTCGCGTGCTGGTAAAGGAACGGGTTCGCTCCTCCCTCTTCAGTGGCGTGCCGGAAAGTGCCTTCGTGCATGAGGGGGCTGCAAGCGGCGACGACTACCCTATCGATGAGGCCGTCGCGGAGGTCCTGCTCGATAAGCTCCTGCCCCGGGTCGGAGCACATGAACTTGTACTCGCGGGCGACGGCGACAAAGGGCAGCGACGAGGCGAACGCGACCAGTTGCTCGATGTCCACCTTGTCGGCGATGTTGATGCCGCAGTGGCAGACGTAGACCCCGATTTTCGGATGACCGTTTTGCTGTGTCACGAGGAACCTCCTTAGCCTAGGCCGTCGCCACTTTGGCGGGCACAAAGAGCCTCTGCAGACCCAGCTGCTCCCCTGAAAGCCCGAATTCCATGCCGAGCACCTGCGAGAAGTACATCACCGGCACACGGACGTCTTCGCCGAACATGGAGCTGACCCTGTCCTGGTACGCTTCGAGGTTGAACTGGCAGAGGGGACAGGTGGTGGCGATGGCATCGACATTAAGCCTCTTTGCCCCCTGCAGCAGCAGGAATATCGAGTGTAGTCCCACGGCTTCCACAGTGTTGCTCAGCGATCCGCCGCAACACTTGGTCTTCAAATGATAGTCGACGGGCTCGATGCCGAGGGCGCTGAACATCTCCTCCATCCTTGTGGGGAAGAAGCGCTCCTCGGTGATGCCGTGGGGGCGGTTGTAGAGACAGCCGTAGTAGCAGGCGACCCGAAAGCCGGAGAGTTTCCCCTGCCCCCGCGCCTTGATCGCTTCGATGCCGACGTCATCGTAAAGGACTTCGAGGGGGTGCTTGATCTTGACGGTGCCGCGGTACTCAAGCCCCCATTCGCGCATCGTCCCGAGCACCTGGTCCATCAGCTTCGGGTAGCGCACGCGGAAGTCGTCGACCCGGTTAAGGACGACCTGGCAGGCGGTGCAGGGCGTCAGCAGGTCTTTCACGCCGCCCTGCTCGGCAAGGCTCAGGTTTCGCGCCGCGAGGGCGAGGGCTTGCGCCTGGTCGATTGACATGTAGGCGATGAAGCCGCAGCAGTTGAAGTCGGCCAGCGGCTCAAGGTCATGGTCAAGCGCCCGGTAGACGGCGGTAAGCGACTCGCCGTAGTTGCGGCCCGTCCCCTTCAAACTGCAGCCGGGATAGTAGGTGTACTTCATTTCCCTGCCTCCGAAACGCTTTCCAGCATGCTGTCCAGGCGACGCGGGTCCTCGATCTTCGCTCCCCGGATGTGCATGCGGCCCGTACGCAGCAGCTTCAGCCCGGTGGGCGCAGCCCTGAGCAGTCTGAGCGGGTTCACTTTCATCGCGACGCGCACTACCAGTTCCGCCTCGTTGCTGCGGCCTGTCCGGCGCACATTTCTTATGAATTCGGATACGAGGACGGGAATGGGAAAACGTCTCGGGTGGCTGCCGTTTCTGATTGCGAGCCGTTTGAGGGCATACATCACGTCCGTGATGTGGATGCCGGCGGGGCAGTTCACGGCGCAGGCGTAGCAGCCGGTGCAGAGCCAGACAGTGCGGCTGTGAAGCACCTCGTCCTTGAAGCCGGCCCGCACCATGTTGATCAGGCGGCGCGGCGTATAGTCCATGTAGGGCGCCACAGAACATACGCCGCTACATGTTCCGCATTGAAGGCACTCGAAGATGCCCTCCCCCCCGGGGATGGCGGCCACCTCAGCCGCAAAGCCGGGGACTACCTGGTTCTCAAACGTGATCTTGCCTTGAAGAAAAGGTGGAGCTTTCATACAGGCCTCCGTCCCCCCTCATCCTCTTGCCAGGCCTTGCGCCTTTCACCCCGCCTTCCCCTGGGAGGCGGCCCGAGCAAGAGGACTTTGTGACGTTCTTCACACAGTATCACATGGTGTCACCTTGATGTCAATAAGCGCAAGGGGAACCGCTAAGGAGACGTGCTACTTGCCTAGTGGCGACTAGGTAATTTGGCCTACTTCTCTAAGTATTTCTACCTAGTCTACCGAACCCGACAATGGGGGCGTGCCCAGCGCTTGTTCCGGCCCGCTGCCCGGACGTCGCCGCCGCCTCTTGCCCACCCCCGTCAGGCCTCCCGGCTGCGGACGCGCGCTCGCTTTCACATTTATTGCACACCGCACACCCGCGGTTTCACCTTTCCTGCACGGCGCGCCGTTACACTTTTATGTTGGCCGTTGGAAACGGAGAACGGAGAAAGAGAGATGTCGGAAATCACGCTTTCTGCCGAACCCGGGAAGCAAGAGGTCGTCATCACGCGGGTGTTCGACGCGCCACGCGACCTCGTGTTCAAGGCGTACACCGACCCCGCCCTAATATCCCAGTGGTGGGGCCCGGCAATGTACACGATCGGGGTCGAGAAGCTGGACGCCAGGCCCGGCGGCTCCTGGCGAATCGTGAACCGTGACGCCGAGGGGAACGAGTACTGGTTCCACGGCGTCTACCACGACGTCACGCCCGAACGCATCGTCCAGACGTTCGAATGGGAAGGCATGCCCGGGCACGTGAGCTTCGAGACCGTGAGACTGGAGGACATCGACGGCAAGACAAGGCTGATCGCTCAGTCTGTCTTCCAGTCGGTCGAGGATCGCGACGGGATGCTCCAGTCGATGCAGGAGGAAGGGCGCGGACCCGCCGAGGTCATGGACGAGATCTACGGCCGACTGGCTGAGCTCTTGCAGCGGCTCCAGAAAGGGACGGCCCGCGCGGCGTAGCCGCCGACGTCCTATCCGGCGCGACGGTCAGTCCGGATAGCCCGTAATCCGCTGGATTTCCCGGAACAGCGGCAGGAGCCTCTTGTACATCTTCAGGTAGACCCTCTCATACAGCTTCCGGTATATCTCCACGTTTTCCCCAACGGGCTCGAAGACGTCCCGCACCCGCGTCATCGCGGCGACCGCCTGCTCGAAGCCGGGGAAGAGCTTGAGCCCAACGGCGGCGTCGATTGCCGCCCCCACGACCGACGTCTCGTGGGTGTGCGGCCTCTGAACGGGCAGACCGAAGATGTCGGCCGTCACCTGCATGATCGAATCGCTCTGAGAGCCGCCGCCGGACGCCCTGACCTGCGTGATGGGAACGCCGTTCTTCTCTTCCGTCAGTTGCGCTCCCTCTTTGAGCGCGAAGACCACCCCCTCGATGATCGCTCGGTACAGGTGCGCCCTCGTGTGGATGTCGCCGAAGCCGATTATCGAGCCCTTCGCGTAGGATGCCAACTCGGGGCCCGGCGTCCAGTAGGGCTGGAGAACGAGGCCCATCGAGCCCGGCGGCACGCTCCGCATAAGCTCCTCGAACAGCTCCTCCGGCTGCATTCCCTTCTCCGCCGCCAGCAGTCTCTCTTGCAGCCCGAACTCCTCCTTGAACCACGATACCATCCACAGCCCCCTCGTCACGCCGACCTCCGAGTAAAATTGAAAAGGGATCGCCGACGCGTAGGGGGCCATCAACGGGCGGAGCTCAACGTATTCGCTGTTCTGGGTGTTGATCGTGGCGATGGTGCCGAAGCTGATGCAGGCTGTCTCCGGCGTGAGGCAGCCCGCGCCCAGTATTTCGCACGCCTTGTCGTTTGAGGCCGCGATCAACGGCAGGCCGCCGGGAATGCCCGTCTCTTCCGCGGCCTCGCGCGTCACGTGCCCCAGCAGGTCGCCGGGGTGAACCAGAGCCGGGAGCTTCTCCTCCTCGATCGGGAACAGCCTCCACGTGAAGTCGTCCTTTGCCGCCCAGTTGAACGTCTTCACGTCGAACGGCATCGTGCCGACGATACCCCCCGCCGAGTCCCTGAACTCGCCCGTCAGCCGGTGCGTCAGGTAGCCGGAGACGCCGAGGAACTTGTGGGTCTTCTCCCAGATGTCGGGCTCGTTCTGCCGGACCCAGTTCGACCGGCAGTAACGGACGGCGAAGCGGACGAGGTCATAGAGCTTCGCGCTCTTGAGAAAAGAGACGAGGCCTGCATCGAGGATTCCCTTCGTGCTAGCCTTCCTCTGGTCGAGCCAGAGGATCGCCGGCCGCAACGCCTTGCCCTGGCGGTCGACGTTTATGTACGTCCCGCGCTGGGTCGTCAGCGTGACAGCGGCGATGCTCTTTTTCGGGGAACCAGCGGCGTCGAACAGCCTCCGGCAGGTCTCGCACAGCGTCTGCCAGTAGTATTCCGGCTGTTGCTCGGCCCAACCGGGGCGCTGCGAAAAGTACGACTCGATGGGGGTCTTGACGAGATGGCGGATGCGGCCGGCGAGGTCGACGAGGGCCGCGCGGACCGACTGCGTGCCGGCGTCGATGGAAAGAATCAGGGTGTCATCTCCAGCGGTCTGTCTCACTTCAAGTAGTCCCCTTCAAAACGCTGTCCACCGGTCTTTGGTTACCTTTTCTTGAAGGCCTTGCTGAACACGCTGACCTGCCTGCCGCTCGAGCGGTTCAGCCTCGCCCGCAGGAGGATCTCGAAAGCCTTGAGCAGGCCTATGCGACGGGGGCTGCTGCCGACCCGGACGGCGTCGACCCGCATTAGATGACACAGGGCTTCCGTCGTTCCCGTCAGGTCGCAACAGCCGTCGACGAGATAGACCTTCTTTCTTCCCAGCCGCTTCGCCAGCCTATCGCCGACTTCCTCGACCGCGCATCCGCCCGCTACCATGACGGGCCCGTCAAGCCCGTCGATCTCACGGGCGTCGAAGCCTTTCCCCGCGACGAGCGTCCAGCCGCCCTTTCCTCCGCTGTCCAGGTAAAGAAGCTGTATGCCGGAAAGCGCCCCGCCAAGGCAGCCGTCGTTGCACGCCATCTCTTTTCCGGTTACGACCGCGACATCCGTGGGGAAGGCCGGATACAGTGCATGGGGGTACCTTCCGCCGAAATCGGCCAATTCGTCGAGAAGGTCGATGCGCTGCACGTCGTCAAAGTCCCCGGCGAGCGAAACGTCGTCGAGAGTTCCAACGCCGCCGCCGAGTCCCCGTTCGATCGCCAGCTTGATGTGGGGCACGTCCTCGATCCCCATCCCGAAGACCTTCGCGCCCACGGCATCGACAGCGACGACGTTAAGCCCGCCAATCAGGACCCGGAACGGCCTGACGCACTTGTCGGCGAGAGCGAGGGGCGGATAATGCCCGTAGATCGTTCCCTCGACGCCCTCGATGAGCGTCACGTCGGGCCGCACGTGCGCCAAAACGTCTACCAGCTTGCTGTGGAGGTTGTAGTTGTGGTCGGCGATGCGGTCGCCGTGAGGGACGAGTCCCCACTGGTTCTTGATCCCCAGCGTCACCACCGCCATGGGGTGGGTCTTAAGCTTGGGGATGTTGACGTAAAGGTTGCGCTCCTTCTCCTCGATGAGCTTCTCCGCAACGACTGCCGGCATGCCGAAGCTGGTCCGGTGGTAACCGTCCGGAGTTCCTTCGCCCGCCGGGCCCTTGCCTGAGAAGAGACAGGGCACCGTTCTCTCTTCGTCCAGATATACGGGCTGCGCGCGCGTGCGCTTGCAGACCTCCCCGTAACCGGTGAACTCGAAGACCGTCCTCGTCAAGGCGCCCTGCGTGCTGTTCTCGAGCACGTATACTCTCTTCGCGCCGGCGGACTGCCAGTACCTGATGGCAGCCTCGAGGACCTCGGGCCTGGTGAAAGCGTACGGTTGCTGGCCGACCCCGTTCGGCTTGATGTAGACTTCGCCGCTGGACTTGATGAGGGAGGCGCCGCCGAGCGCGTCAAAGACGTCTTTGACGGCCTTCTCGATCTCGCCCACCACTTCAGTTCCGAGCGGGAGATAGCGGGTAAAGCCGTCCCGGCCGTGCTCTGCGCGCAGGCGTCTCAAGACCACCGTGTTCTGTGACACCGGGTGTGCATACCCCTTCATTGCACGTGCCTCCAGCCCAGGGGACAGCGACGGGCGCGCCGCCATCGGTCGGCGTAGTCGAATATTAACAGAGAGAGCGGGAGACAAGAAGCGATACGCTGCCCGCCTTCGCCGGATTGACCCGCGAGTCAGGGAGTAGTTTGATACAAGCAGAGGCCTCCAATGGCCGGACGGTGAGAAACGCGCCGATGATGCCTCCGTCGTCCCCAACTCGTATTACGCTGGAGCCGGACCTGGCGCGCTGCGTCGAAACGGTGGCGCGGGAAGAGTTCGAGCGCGGCATGCGTCTGCTCCTCGAGGGAGAGGATGCGCCGGGCCTGGCGGAGCGGACTGAGCTGCTGCGGCGGTTCCTCGAGACCGCCGACTTCCGCGAGTTGCGGCGCATCTCGGAGCCGCTACTGGCCGGCGGCCGCAAGGTCACGTTCACAGTCTACGACGACAACGGGACGCCCCGTTACCATCTCGACGTATCTTAAGCTAAGCGGCAAGCCGGGAAACGCCCGCCGGACTATCGGGGTACCCTGCCCCGAAACATTGAATACGTGAAGAACGCGTAGTAGTCGGGGAGATTGAGGATGAAGTCGGGCGATTCCGGCCTGGAAAGCCTCGCGAACTCCTCCCACTCTGCCGCCGCGAGCTCCGACTGCGGCTTTCCCCAACGCATCTCGATCAGCGAGAGCAGCGCGTCGCGGATGTCGCCGCTCAGCGGGGCACAAGCGTCGCCGGCGAAGGTGCGGGCCACCGTCGCTTCGAAGCCGGCGGCGCGAAACCAGCCGAGGGCGCGCAGGAAGTGCGACTCCGGGCCGTCGCCTCTTCGAAAGGGGGCGATGCCCGCAGAGGAGGCGTTTAGCCGCGCTTCCAGCAAGGGGTGCCCGGGGAGCAACTGCTGCGACGACCAAACGAGGACGGCCACGCTGGCGCCCGGCTTGACGACGCGCATCAGCTCCTTCAGCAACGCCACGGGTTCGGTGGGAATGAACCCGACGCAGTCCACGCTCCACGCCCAGTCGAAGGAGTCATCTGCGAAGGGGAGGCTGCTGATATCGCCCTCTCGGAAGGTGACGCGCTCCGACAGGCGTGACTTCGCCGCCCGCTCCCTCGCGCGGGCCAGGAATTCGGGACACATGTCGACCCCTGTGACGTGGCCCGTCGGCGCCACAGCCTTTGCCAGCAACAGGGTGTGGCTGCCGATGCCGCATCCCGCGTCCAGCCCCCGGCTGCCCGGGGGAAGCTCCAGCGCCTCGATGGCCGCCCGGATGACGGGCTCCCTCAGTACGTCCGAAAGGAGGAGCTTGCGCGCGTAGGCCTCGTCGGCGGCGGCGTTCACGCTGTCCTCCCGCCTGCCCTGTGGATGTAGCCGCCCTGTTCCAGATACCGCGCCAGACGCCCTGCAACCTCATCCGGCTCGCCTTCGATGAGCGCGCTTTCCCGCTCGCGCACGCCGCCGCTTATGGCCATCATCCAGCGCTGTTCCGGCGGCAGATCGCTCCCGGGGTCGACGAGGCCGCGGGGGTCGGGAGGAGGGCGTCTCAGCGCGACCACCCGCAACGTCGATCCGGCTTCCCCTACAGCGGCCGGTTGCAGTCCCAGTTCAGTCATTCCCCAGCAAGGGATGGGAGACGAGCGCGCCTTCAGTCTGGCGCGAACCGTCGGGTAGCGGGGGACGTTCGCGCCCGCCGGCACCGTAATCAGCGCGGGGAGCGGCGTTCTCTCCATCGTGCGAAGCCCGCCGCGGGCGCGCCGCTCCGTCAACAGGGTCTCGCCTTCAGCGCTGAACTCTGCCGTCGCCACGCCGTCCACCAGCGGCATCCCCAGCAGCTCCGCGAGTTGCCCGCCGAGCGCGCCGCTGCCGCCGTCGAGCGAGAGGTCCCCACACACGACGATGTCCGCGACCGCCCTGGCCGCGGCTGCCGCCAGTACCCGCGCCGTCCCCAGGCAGTCCGATCCGGCGAAGGCGTCGTCCCAGAGACGGACGGCTTCGTCCACGCCCTGGGCTATCGCCTCCCGCAGGGCGACTTCCTGGTAGGGCGGCCCCACGCTGACAGCGACGACGCGGGCGCCCGCGAGCCGGTCGCGCAAAAGAAGGGCCGCCTCGATGGCGTTGGCATCGGCCGGGTCTAGGACGCGAGGCAGCGCCGCCTCATCGGCCTTGAGAGCGCCCCTCTCGACTTCCAGCGGCTCCTGGGTGTCGACGGCGCTGGTGATGCAGGCGAGAATCGTCAGGCTCATACGCCGTCCCCCGAAAGGCTCCGCAACGCCTGCCGCGCGTCTTCTTCCGCGCTGACTGTTTTCTCCAGTCTCTCCAGAAGGGAGGGAATGACGCGGCGAACGTCGCCGAGTATAGCGACGTCGGCGATCTTGAAGATGGGCGCGGCCCGGTCGCTGTTGATGGCTATCACCGACTTCGCGTCCTTCATTCCCACGACGTGATGCGTCGCGCCCGAGATGCCGCAGGCCACGTACAGGCGCGGCGCCACCGTCTTCCCCGATAGGCCCACCTGCCGGTGCGACGGCGCCCAGCCGGCGTCCACCGCCGCGCGACTCGCCGCCACAGCGCCCCCCAAACACCGCGCAAGCCTCTCCAGCAACGCAAACCCATCCCGCCCGCCGACGCCTCTGCCGCCGGCCACAATGACGTCCGCGCTTGCCAGGTCCATCTCGCCCGGCGGGTCGCGCACCTCCGCTTCCACGACCGACCTGCGTGCGCCGACGGCCGAGACCGGCAACCGCACCACTTCCGTCTCACAGGGCGACGCGGCGCGCTTTCCGTATCCGGCCTGAAAGGTGGCGATCTGCGGGAACGATTTGCACGCCACCCGCGCCGACAGCCTTCCTCCGTAGACCGGCCTGGTCACAAAAAGGCAACCGTCGCCGTCGATGTCCAGCTTCGTGCATTCGGATGCCAGGCCCGTGTTCAGTCTCGCGGCCAGCCTCGCGGCAAGCGCGCGCATCGTGCGGTCGGACGGGAACAGGACGACGCGGGGCCCGCGCTCGCGGACGGCCGCTTCGAGAAGGGGCAGGCAGACGTCGGGGTGCTGACGCGACAGGTCGGGATGATCGCAGAGGTAGGCAATTTGCGCCCCGTGCTGGCCGAGGACGGGCACGAGGCGCCCCGCGTCGTCGCAAAGGACGACCGCCGCCAGGGTGGCGCCCAATCGTTCGCCGAGCCCCCGTCCCTCCGCGAGGAGTTCCAGCGACGCGTCCTCCACCTCACCGTCCCTGAGGCCGATGACGACCCAGACCTCCGTCTTCTTCTCTCCGTTCACGGCCCGATTATACGCCCGCAACCCCGCTCGTAGCACCGGTGGGACCTCACGTGGAGGCGCGCTGCAAATTGACGCGAATTGGTGTTGCGCATAGAATGCGAGTCGCGGCCGATAGCCCCTCGGAGGAGGCACAAGATGACGACGCCCGCTCCCCAGCTAAAGCACCTGTTCACCCCCCTCAAGATAGGCGCATTCACGGTAAAGAACCGCGTCGTCAGCACCGGTCATCTCAGCAATTTCGCCGTGGCCGGATTGCCTTCGGAACGCCACTTCAACTACTGGGTGACGAAGGCGAAGGGCGGCGTCGGGCTCATAGTGACGGAAGACCAGGCGGTGCATCCTAGCGGCGGCTCGGAGTCGTTCGTGATCCAAGCCTACCGCGACGAGTGCATCGAGCCGTTCCGCCGGATCACGTCCGCCGTCCACGAGCACGGCGCGAAGATAGTGGCGCAGCTCTTTCACCCCGGCAGCAACTTCTTCCCCTCGCGGGAGGAGGGCCTGCCCCTGTGGTCTGCGGGGCCGATATCCGCCGGCTTTCACGTCGAGTCCACGCACGAAATGGACAAGGAGGAGATCCGGGAGGTACTCGACAGCTTTGCCTCCTGCGCCGTCCGGATGAAGGGCGCCGGGTTCGACGGCGTGGAGCTGATGGGGGCGCACGGCTTCCTGATGGAACAGTTCTTCTCGCCGCGCACGAACCGGCGGACCGACGAGTACGGCGGCTCCGAGGAGAACCGGCTGCGGTTCGGGCGGGAGCTTCTGGCCGCGGTGCGGCAGGCGGTCGGGCCTGACTTCACCGTCGGCATGAGGGTCAGCGGCGACCAGTTCCAGCAGGGCGGCCTCACGCTCGACGACATGAAACGGGTCTGCGGCGCCCTCGCGGACACGGGGGACGTCGACTACATAAGCGTCTCGATCGGCGTCGGCGGCTCCGTCATCCCGCCGATGTACGTTGCCTCCGCCGCCTTCGTCTACCTGGCGGCCGGTATCAAGGAGGAAGTCGACAT
This sequence comes from Dehalococcoidia bacterium, assembly GCA_030018455.1. Classification (NCBI taxonomy): domain Bacteria; kingdom Bacillati; phylum Chloroflexota; class Dehalococcoidia; species Dehalococcoidia bacterium. The sequence goes on along the minus strand of JASEFU010000002.1, from coordinate 68,274 downwards.
ACCCGTGTTCTGCGCCGGACGCGTCGTCGATCCCCTCAAGGCCGAGGAGATCCTGGCGAAGAACCAGGCCGACATGGTAGCGATGACCCGGGCCTGCATCTGCGACCCGGAGCTGCCGCTCAAAGCGCAGGAGGGGCGGCTGGACGAGATCCGCTACTGCATCGGCTGCAACGAGGGTTGCTGGGGAAGGTCGCAGCAAAAGCTCCCCATAAGCTGCGCGCTGAACCCCTCGGTGGGGCGCGAAGAGGAGATGAAGATAACGCCAGCGCCGCTGAAGAAGAAGGTGATGGTCATCGGCGGAGGGATCGCCGGCATGGAGGCGGCGCGGGTGGCCGCCCTGCGAGGCCACACCGTCACCCTGTACGAGCAGGGGCCGGAGCTCGGCGGCCAGCTCCAGATAGCGGCGCGCGCTCCCGGCCGTCAGGACATGGCGGAGCCCGTGCGCTACTACACGCGGCAGTTCGAGTTGTTGAACGTCGACGTGCGTCTGGGGACAGAGGTCACGCCCGAGGTGGTCGAGCGCGAAGCGCCGGATGCCGTGGTCGTCGCGACCGGCGGCGTCGCTGCCCGCGGGTCCTTCCCCGGCTCCGACAATCCGAACGTCGTGCTCGCGAGGGACGTCCTGGCCGGGAAGGCGCAGGTCGGCAAGAAGGTAATTGTCTACTCCATGGACCGCTCCACCGAAGGATTCACGGCCGCCGATTACCTGCTGGAAGCCGGCCACGAAGTGGAGTTGCTGATTCCCCACCCGATAGCGCCGCTGGCGACTGAGCAGATCACCTTCGGCTTCATCATGATGAGGATCGCCCGCAAGAACGGCAGGATAACGATGGGCCTGGACATATCGTCGTTCGACGGCAGCACACTGGTCCTGGGCGGCGTCTTCGGCAGCGGCGTCGAAGCGAGGGAAGGGATCGATACGATAGTCGTCTCGCGCGGCAGCAAGGCCAACGACGGCCTCTACAAGTCACTCAAGGGGCGGGTCAAGGAGCTATACCTGATCGGACAGGCGCTGGCGCCGCGGAAGATGCTTGAGTCGACCCTCGACGGGCTGCGGGTGGCGAGGACGATCTGAGAGAGAGGAGCGGAAGATGTTCTACGAGGAAAAGTGCGACTTCTGCGGCGACTGTCTGGCGCGATGCGCCTACGTCGATTACGACAAGGAGCGCGCGGCAAGCGAGATCCGGGCGCTGATTAACGGCGAGAAGGCGCCCATACTGTCGAGCTGCATCACCTGCTACGCCTGCAACGAGTACTGCCCGCAGGAGGCGCGGCCGTTCGATCTCATCCTGGAGCGCATGGAACAGTACCAGACGTTTCCCGCTCCCGCCGAAATGGTCGCCAGCCAGGAGGAGTTCTTCACTCCCGCCACTCCCGTCAAGATAGAACAAACCGGAGAGAAGGTGCTCTCCGCCTGCGTATTCAGCAACACGGAGGCGGACCTCTTCCAGGGACGCCTCTTCGAAGGCCTGCCCATGCTGAGGGGGCGGCATTTCTTCTGCTACATCCTGTTCGACCACCTGGGAGCGGGCTCCATCACGAAGAAGCACATCCAGGGGTACGTGGACACTCTGGCGGCCAGCGGCGCGAAGGAGATCATCCTCTTCCACGACGACTGCTACGGCGCGCTGGTTGACACTGCCCCGCAGATCGGCGTGAAGGTCCCCTTCCACCCGGTGCACGTGGTCGAATACCTGCGCGACTACCTGGAGAGCCACAAGAGTGAGCTGCGGCCCGTGAATCTGCGTGTCGCCTATCAGCGTCCGTGCGCATCGCGTCTTTCTCCCGGCAAGGAGCCGGCGCTCGACGCGATCTTTCAGCTAATCGGCGTCGAGCGGGTAGAGCGACGCTATGACCGAGAGAACGCTCTCTGCTGCTCGGGTGCAATCGCCCAGTGGGATGGAGACCGCGCGGGGGCGATCCGCGCCCGCAACCTCGAGGACGCGAAGGCTGCGGGCGCCCGGGCGATGGCCTACCTCTGCCCCATGTGCCGCCGCGTCCTCGCCTCCGATGCCGAAGGCAAAGGGCTGGCGAACTACCACATCATAGAGCTGGCGCGGATGTCGCTGGGAGAACTGCCGTTACCCTGAGTCTTCCCGTGCGCGGTAACGAGGCGTCATCAGCCGCACGCGCGAGCACGGGTATCGCCGACTTACCCCCTCACGCGCCGCATCGTTCTCCCATGGCGCGCTCTCCAGCGTTCTCCGGATACGCGAGCGTCCGCCCTCGAGCCGATGCTTGACGGCGGCATTCCCAGTGTCGCAAGCTTGATCCAGGGGGTCTGAGATCTTCTTGCAGGCCCGCTTCTTAGCATTAGGGAGGCCGCTGAAATGGGCAGGATCGGGAGGCACGAGCGCAAGTGGCTCGAGGAGAGGTTCGGCGATAGGGCCTGCTTCCGCAAGACGGAGCGTAAGCTGTACGGGCACGACATCGCCGCCGTGCCGGGGTTGATCAAGCCGCTCATCGGAGGGACCACGCCCGACGCCGTCGTCCAGCCCCAATCCGAAGAAGAGCTGGTAGAGCTCGTGCGCTGGGCCTCGGAGCGGCGCCTGCCGCTGACGCCACGGGGCAAGGCGTCGTCGGGCTACGGCGGCGTCCTGCCGGTCAAAAAGGGGCTTGTCATCGACTTCTATCGCATGAACCGTGTCATCGGAATCGACGCCGGCGCCCGGACGGCCACCGTCCAGGCGGGCGTCGTATGGGAGAAGCTGGACCGCGAGCTTGCGAAGCACGGGCTGACGTTGCGCCTTTACCCCACCAGCTACCCGGCCTCCACCGTGGGCGGCTGGCTGGCTCAGGGCGGCGCCGGCATCGGCTCCTACGAGGCGGGGTGGTTCCGCGATAACGTGGTCAGCGCCCGCGTCGTTCTCGGCGACGGCTCGGTGAAGGACTTCGCCGGCCCTGAGCTCGACCTGATCGCGGGCGCGGAAGGGATCACCGGCCTCATCAGCGAAGTGACCATCCGCGTGCAGCCCCTCGAAGCGCTGAAGCTAATCGCCATCGGCTGTCCCGACGCTTACGATCTCCAGCGTCTCCTCCGTTCCCTCGTCGACGAGAAGCTTCCTATCTGGTCGCTCGTATTCATCAACCCGCGCATGGCGGAACTGAAGAACCGAGCGCCTCTCATGGAGCACCACGGACACCCTGTAGAGGAGCGTGTCCTGCTGCCGGCCGCGTACGTGGTCACCCTGGCCGTGCGCGAGCGGGACTACGAGGCGGTCTCGAACGGACTTACGCAGGTGCTGAAGGCCTGCGAGGCGGAGATCTTGAGCGAACGCATCGCGCGGCACGAATGGGAGCACCGCTTCAAGCTGATGGTGGTCAAGCGTCTCGGGCCGAGCCTCGTCCCGGCGGAGGTGGTCATTCCCCTCTCCGCTCTCGGCGACGTGATGACCGAGATCGAGCGTAAGGTGCATCAGCCGGTCGTTAAGGAGGGCGTCGTCATCCGCGACGGCCTGAACGGCGAGCCGGAGGTCGTGATCCTCGGCTTCATCCCCAGCGACCAGCGCCGCTTCAGCTACAACTTCGTTTTCAGCCTCGTCCTGACGATCATGAAGATCGCCGAGAAGAACGGCGGCCGGCCCTATGCCACGGGACTCTACTTCGCCCGGAAGTCGGATGAGGTGCTGGGCGAGGAACGGGCCCGCCGTCTCAAGGCGTTCAAGCGCGAGGCGGATCCCAGGGGCATCCTGAACCCCCTCAAGGTTTTCGGCGGCGGGCTCGTCGGCGCAGCCCTAGGGCTGGCCCGCCCGTTCGAAGCCCTGGCGCGGCCGCTCGGCAACCGCGTTATTCCTCAGATCGGGGAGAGGCCCTCAAAGCCCGTCCGCGACATCCCGTCGGATGTCGCGTGGTACGCTTACAGCTGCTCCCAGTGCGGCTACTGCATCGAGGAGTGCGACCAGTTCTATGGCCGCGGCTGGGAGAGCCAGAGCCCCCGCGGCAAGTGGTACTGGCTCCGCGAGTACATGGAGGGGCGCGAGAAATGGAACCAGTTCATGGTGGACACGATCCTCGTCTGCACCACCTGCGAGCTGTGCAACCTGCGCTGCTCCGCCGCCCTGCCTATCGAGCCCTCGTGGATGAAGCTGCGCGGGCAGCTTGTGGACGAGAAGAAGAAGATGACCTTCCCACCGTTCGAAATGATGGCGGAGGCGCTGCGTAAGGAGGGCGACATCTGGGCGGGCTATCGCAGAGACCGCTCAGCGTGGCTGCCGGAAGACCTCAAGGAGACGCACGGCCCGCAGCGCCGGGCGAACGCGGTTTACTTCGCGGGCTGCACTGCGAGTTATGTCGAGCAGGACATCGCAATGGCCGCCGTGCGCCTTCTCGACGCCGCCGGCGTTGATTTCACCTCCCTCGGTAACAAGGAGAACTGCTGCGGCACTCCCATGCTCGTCGCCGGCAAGTGGGAGCTGTTCGCGGAGACAATGAAGAAGAACATCGCCGCCGTCAAAGAGGCCGGCGCCGATACGGTGGTCTGCTCTTGCCCCGCCTGCGACATGATGTGGCGGCACGTCTATCCCCAGTGGGCGGAGAAGCTGGGCATCGAGTACGGGATAACGGCAAAGCACTACAGCGAGATACTGGCCGAGAAGATCGAATCGGGAGAATTCAAGTTCCCCGAGAGCGGCGAACAGCGCGGCACCGTCACCTGGCACGACTCCTGCCACATCGGGCGCGTGTCGGGGGTCTACGACGCGCCCCGCCGGCTCATCGAGGCGGTGCCCAACACGCGCCTCGTGGAGATGAGCCACCACCATCAGGCCGCGCACTGCTGCGGCAGCGTCCTCACCCTCATCAAGGACCCGCCGGTCGCCGCAGACGTCGGCAAGACGCGGCTCGACGAGGCGATCGAAGCGGGCGCCGACAAAGTGCTCGCGCTCTGCCCCTGCTGCGAGTTTCAGTTCCGCGTCACCGCCGAGAAAAAGGAGTTGCCCCTTGAGGTGGTCGACCTGGCGCGGTACGCGGCGTCGGCGCTGGGCTACGACTTCCCCGATCCAAACCCTGAGGTGCAGAAACAGTGGGCGGTCTTCGAGGCGATGATCGCGCTGATGACGCCCGAAGGCTTCGCCGCTCTCATGACAACAATGTGGCCCGAGCTTGTCGACGCGATGCCCCTGGGCATGGGGCGGATGATGCGCGTAATGGGCAAGGTCCCCGGCGCCCTCAACCTCATGAAGCCCATGTTCCCCGTCCTCTTCCCGCGTCTCCTCCCGCTGATGATGCAAAAGGTGATGCCGGTGATGCTGGACCGCGTAGCCGAGCGCATCCCCATGCCCGACTACATGGCGGAACAGGTGCCGGAGTTGATGCCGAAGGTGATGGACAGCTTGATGCCCCACATGATAGGCGACGTCGTCCCTCTCGTGACGCAGCCGCTCATCGACTATCTGCGGGGACGAAAGGGTTGACTCTCAGAGGCCGCACGCAGACCCGGATCAGGGGGGACGGCCGGCTCCGGCGAAGTGGGCGCTCCAGTACGCCTCGGCGAGCGCCACCTCCCGCACGATATCGCCCTCGTCGACAGCCATCACTACCATGCCGCCGCCGGCGTAGATGCCGACGTGGCTGACGCCGCCCGACCACGTGTTGGTGAAGAAGACGATGTCGCCGGGCTGCATCTGCGAGGCCCCCACAGGGGTCGCCCAGGAGTACTGCTCCCAGCTCGTGCGCGGCACAGGCACGCCGAGCTGCCGGTAGACCCAGTAGACGAGGCCGCTGCAATCGAAGGCGCCGGGGCCGGCGCCCCCGGCGACGTAGGGCGAACCGATGCGAGAACGCGCGAGATCGGCGGCCCGCGCCCCCAGCTCAGACGGATCACCCGATGGGGCCACGGGAAGGGGCGTGGCGACCGGCTCCGGCGCGGGCGGCTCCGGTACGCGCTCGGGTTGCGGCAGCGGCGCGGGTTCGGGCGTTGCGACGGGGTCCGGCATCGTCCCGCCCGGCACGAAGACCGTCTGGCCCTCAGCGATGGCGTCGCCTTCCGAGAGGCCGTTCCCCGCGAAGTCGATAATCGCCTGGACGTCGACGCTGAACCGGGCCGCGATGTCGCTCAGGGTGTCGCCGGCCGCGACGTCGTAGACGATGCCGTCGGCGGGGGGGATGCGCAGCTCCTGGCCGGGGGTAAGCGAGTCGGCGCTCTTGATGCCCGGGTTGCTCCACAGTATCGATGACGACGACAGGCCGTAAGCCGCAGCAAGGCCGCCTATCGTATCGCCTTCCTCCACAATGTGGACGACGTAGACGGGCGGCGGAGCGGAAGGCTCGGGTTCCTCGAGCGGAAGACCGGCGGCCGCGGCTTCAATCGTCCCCTCGCCTGACAAGCCCTCGGGCGGCGGCAGCGGCGAGGCGACGGCGCCCAGGAGGAACGCCGCCTGCGCCTCCAGCGACGTCGAAGGCTCCGCCGGCAACGTCGAAGCGGCGGTCAGGGGCAGAAGCGGCGCACGGAGGAAGTGCTCCTCTTGTTCGACTACGGCAGCGGCGACGCCGGAGACGGAGAGCTTGTTTGCGGCGAAGGAAGCGACCCGTGGGTTGAACTGGAGGCGCCCCGCGAAGAGAGCGGCAGACGCAATGGCGAAGAGGACAAGGGCCAGGACGAAGAGATGGAGAAAAGGCCTGTAGGCGCTACAGACTCCCACGCCGATAGGGGACCGTGACCCAGGGCGTTTTCGCGACTCCAACCGGATGCCCGGCTTCAGAGTGCGCGGGCCGAGCGTGCCTCTAATGCTCCTCGCCTCCTGCTAGTCAGCCGGCTTCCCTTCGCTCCCTTACGCCCGCCACAGGACTGTGGGCACGTTACCAGAACCCGCGCCGTTTGTCAAATCCGGCGCTGGGCATAGTCCAGACGTTCCCGTCCCTCGCGGCCCGCCATTCACTCTCAAGCAGGCCGAACAGCAGCGTGTCCCACCAGCGGCCCTTGAAAAACACGTTCTCCCGCAGCCGGCCCTCAAGCCGCAACCCTGCCCGCTCGAGCACGCGCGCAGAGGCGGTGTTCTCCGCGATGCACCAGGACGAGACGCGATGCAGCCCCAGCTCCCGAAAGCCGAAGTCGACCATCGCGCGCGCCGCCTCGGTGGCATAGCCCTGTCCCCAATACTCCGGCGCCAGCTCGAAGCCGATGTCCGCTTCCCAGTCGCTCTCAGGCTTGCGGCGAATCCCGCAGTTCCCAACCAGCAGACCGCTGTCCGGCAGCGTGATGGCGAGCTGAAACCGGCGTCGCGGTTCCTCCCGCTGCTGCTCGACGAACATCCGCACGAAGTCCCGTACGTCACCTTCCGTACGTTCGGACCAGGGGTAGAAGCGAAGGTACCGGGGGTCGCGCTGATAGGCCAGGACGTCGGCCCAGTCATCGGCCGCGAATTCGCGCAGGACAAGCCGGCCGGTGACGATGCGCATGATGCTTGACCCCCATGCTCTGTCTGGAACTCGCGCTCCCACCCACGAACGATACTGGAAGAGCGGCGATACTGCCATCCCCGCATCATCGCCTGTCCGGAGATGCGACCGGCGCCGTGTGGCACGTTCGAGGGTACGTGGTAGAATCCAGGCGACGGTTTGAGCCGGGGCCGGTCGGCGTCCGGTCGAGCGCTCGGGAAAGGAGTGGGCAGCATGAAACGTCGGGGTGTCCGGCAATCTGTCACCCGTCCGCACATGGTGGCGCCGTGGGCCATGATTATGGCGCTTGCGGCCAGCGCCTGCATCCTCCTCGCTGCCTGCGGCGGCGGCGACGAGTCGGGCCCGGCGGCCGTTGAAGCTACGGCCACCGCGCCGTCGCAACCGGACCCGACCCTCGCGCCGACCGCGACGTCGCAGCCGGAGCGGCCGTGGGCGTTCCTGGGAACGCGCCTCGTCAGGACGGCTTTCCCACCGGCCGACCTCGCGCTCTACCGCTCGCTCCTGCCCGATAAGTTCGACATGCCTGACGAGCCCCTCGTCGTTGTCACCGTCGCCGATTACTACGACGTGACGCTCCCCCTTGTGCCCTACCGCGAGGGCTACGTGCTCTTGCAGTGCGAGTACCAGGGGCGCACCGGCTGGTACACCTACACCATGCCCGTCGACGACGAGACAGCGAACGCCGGCGGCCGCGCCATCGGCTTCGACAAGTACGTGGCAGATGAGATCACGCTTCAGGAGAAGGATGGCGTTTGGACGGGCCGCGTCGTCCACGGGGGACGGACCGTAATGGAGGTCACGTTCACCCCCGAAGGCGAGCCGTCGACTGAGACCGGCGCCGGGGAGACGAGCGTTCTCTTCAACCTGATGCCGCCAGGAGAGGGGCCCGGCATCATCGAAGTGAAGTCTTCCCCCTCAGGCGAGCAGAAGACGGCGACCACCACCGGCTCGGCTACGGTCAGGGCCGACCCCGGCGAGCCGTGGGCGGGACTGCTCGGCCCGCAGGGCAGCACCATCTGGGCCGTCTTCCAGGAGATAACAGGCAACTCCGTCCTCGAGTGGTCGGAACTGGAGTGAGAACGGCAGGCCCCGAAGAAGGGAGCAAAACGTGAACGACATTACGGTCGAGACTACGGCGGGTACCATCCGGGGCACGATTGAGCGAAGAGTCTTCTCCTTTAAGGGCGTGCCTTACGGCGCTCCCACCGGCGGCGACCGGCGTTTCCTGCCGCCGCGGCCGCCGGAGCCGTGGACCGGCGTGCGCTACACCACAGACTACGGCCCGATCTGCCCGCAAATAGGGGCGCTGACCGACTGGGACCAGGCCGCCATCGACGAACGCGTGATGGGAGTCTTGCGCCACCTCCCGCAGAGCGAGGACTGTCTGGTGCTGAACGTGTGGACCGCCGGCATACGTGACGGCGGCAAGCGCCCCGTCATGGTGTGGCTGCACGGCCGCGGCTACGCGCAGGGCGCCGGCTCCGAGCTGACGTACAATGGCGCCGCCCTCGCCGCGCACGGCGACGTCGTCATCGTGACGATCAACCACCGGCTGAACGTCTTCGGCTACCTGCACCTGGCAGACCTCGCGGGCGAGGCGTTCGCCGGTTCAGGCATCGCCGGGCTGCTCGACGTGGTGCTCGCGCTCGAGTGGGTACGCGACAACATCGAAGCGTTCGGCGGCGACCCCGCCAACGTTACGATCTTCGGCGAATCCGGAGGCGGAGCGAAGGTCAGCCATCTTCTCGCGATGCCCTCCGCGAAAGGCCTCTTCCACCGCGCCATCATCCAGAGCGGACCCGGCATCCGCGCGCTCGAGCCCGCCGAGGCCACGGAGTACACCGAGCGCCTGCTGGCACAGCTCGACATCCGCCCGAACGAGACCGAAAAGCTCCAGGCGCTGCCCCCGCGGCAACTGCTCGACGCCGTCATCCGGCTTCCGCCGCCGCGACGCCGCAGCGCCCTGATGATCACGCCCACAACGCCGCTAATGGGGTTCGCGCCTGTAATGGACGGCCGCTACCTGCCCGTCCACCCGTTCGACCCCGTCGCTGCGCCGACCGCCGTCGACGTGCCGGTGATCGTGGGCACGAACCGCGACGAAGCGGCGCTCTTCCTCGCCGCCGACCCGCAACGTCGCAGGCTCACCGAGCAGGAGCTGAAGGAACGCCTCGCGCCCGTTCTCGGCGACAGGACGGACACGATCATCGACACTTACAGGCGGACGCGGCCAGGCGCTTCGCCCTGGGACCTGCTTGTCGGCATCACCAGCGAAGGGTTCCGGCGGGCGTCCATCGTCCTCGCCGAGCGGAAGGCGGCCGCGGGCGGAGCCCCCGTGTTCATGTACCTGTTCACCTGGGAGACCGATTACCTGGGCGGCCTGTTCAAGTCCACCCACGCTCTCGAGATCCCCTTCGTGTTTGAGACGGTCGACCACATGCCGCTGACCGGCAGCCGGCAGGACAAGTACGAGCTGTGCGACATCATGAGCCGCACGTGGCGCGCCTTCGCCCGCAGCGGCGACCCCAACAACCCGTCCATCCCGCACTGGGAGCCCTACACTGCCGCCAACCGCGCGACAATGATATTCGACGTGCCGTGCCGCGTGGAGACCGACCCCTACCGCGAGGAGCTCGACGCCTGGGAGGGCGTGCCCCTGCGGGGCGGCCTGTGACATCGGACGGAGCAAAAAGGAGGGACCGCACGTGCGCCACGAGCTGATTCCGGACAACGACGCCGTCTTCCGCTGGGTCGAGCAGATCTTCGCGCAGGGCGAGCGGCGGCCCGGCTCCCCCGCCGACAGATGGACGGAGCGTTTCTGCCTCGAGCGCTTCCGGGAGCTCGGTCTCGAGAACGTGCGCGCGGAGCCGGTCGAGCTGCCGTACTGGGAGCCGCGCCGCGCTTCGGTCACGGCCTGGCGCGACGGGCCGGACGCCTCCCGCCTGACGCTCGAATGCTTTCCGCTGCCGCACACGGCGCCGGGCGTGGTTGAAGGGCCGCTTGCCCGCTTTGACTTCGAATCGCCGGACGATGTGCGCGGCCGCATCGCCTTGCGTGACGAATCCCTCGTGCGCATCCCTCACAAAGCGTTCACCGGCGTCGCCACCTGGCACTACGATCCCCGCCACACGATGGCCGAGTCCGTGCAGGTGATGCCCTTCGCGCCCGGACGCCAGCTCGTCGCCGACGCTGCGATCGACGCCGGAGCCCTCGCTTTCATCGGCTCCATCCTCGACTTTCCGGGCGATTCCTACCGCTACTACGTCCCCTACGACGGCGTCGCGCGGCCCGTGCCCGCCGTCTGGATTAGGGGGAGCGACGGCGCCCGTCTGCGCGAAATGCTGGCCGCCGGGCCCGTCCGCGCCCGCATCGAAGTCGACGCGGAACGGCACATGACGACGAGCGACAACGTAATCGGCGAGCTGCCCGGTGAGGACGAACAACTCGTCATCGTCGGCTCGCACCACGACGGGCCGTGGGCTTCGGCGGTCGAGGACGCATCGGGCGTCGCCCTTGTGCTGGCGCAGGCGGAGTACTGGTCGCGGGTGCCGCCGTCGGAGCGCCCTCACCGCATGCTCTTTCTCCTGACGACGGGCCACATGACGGGCGGCATCGGCACGCGCGCGTTCATAAAGGCCCACGAGGCGGAGCTCGAGCGCACCGTGCTCGAGGTGCACCTTGAACACGCCGCCGCGGAGTTCGCGGAAAAGGACGGCAGGCTTGAGCCGACGGGCCTGCCGGAGGCGCGCTGGTGGTTCACCAGCCGCAACGCGGCGCTCGAAGACGCCGTGCGCTCGGCGATCGAGGCGGAGCGGCTCGAGAGGTCGCTCATCCTGCCGCCGGCGGTCTTCGGCGAGCGGCCCCCGACCGACGCCGGGGCATTCCATCCCGCGGGCGTGCCGCTTGTCAGCTTCCTGACGGCGCCATTCTACCTGTTCGACGCCATGGACACGCTGGACAAAATCGACCGCGAGCACCTGGCGGCGATCACGCGCGCCGCCGTCCGCATCATCGAGTCGACGCGCGGACAAACGGCGGAGTCGATGCGCAGGGAAATGCGGTCAGCGTAAGGAGTGACGGCATGCAGGGAATTGTTAGAAGACTTCTTCCGGCGCTGCTCCTGGCGGGTCTCGCGCTTGCCTCAACGCTTGCGTCCGCCTGCGATGGCGAAGGACCGCAAGCGCTGCGCGAGATCGAGTCCGAGACCTTCGAGATGAACGGCGTGACCATGCGCTCGCGCGTCGTCCAAGTCACGACGCCTGCGGAAGACGGCGAGCCGTACGCGCTGACCTGGCACTACGTGGAAGCGGGCGAGGGCGAACCGGTCGTCTTTCTCCACGGGCTGCCGGAATCGTGGTACTCCTGGCACTATCAGCTCGAAGCGCTCGCGTCCGAGTACCGTGTCATCGCCATCGACCTGAAGGGCTACGGCCGGTCCGACAAGTCGGACGGCGACTATCGGCCGGCTAACGTCGCCGACGAGCTGCTAACGCTTCTCGACGCCATCGGCCTCCACCGGTTCAGCCTGGTCACTCACGACTGGGGCACGATGATCGGCGATTACCTGGCGGGAAGACACCCGGACCGCGTCCAGCGCTACGTCCGCATGCAGGCGCCGCTCCTCAAGACCGACCCGAAGAACCACCCCCAGTTCGTGTTGTTCCAGGACCAGGCGCTTGCGGCCCGCCTGATGGACGACGCCGAAGCGTTCGTGCGCACGGTCTACGAGGGTCGGACGGTGCAGCCGGTCGCCGAAGAGGACATGACGCGCATCATCGAGGAGTTCAGCCGCGAGGGGGTCGCCGAGGCCGTGCCGCGCTACTTCCGCGACTTCTTCAGCGGCGGCGTCAATGCCGAAGAGCGAGAGGCGCTCTTTGCGGCAATGGACTTTCCGGTGCTGCTGCTCCAGGCGGACAGCGACCCCGCCCAGCCGCTCTGGTACTTCGACGGCGGGACGGAGCTGTTCCCCGACGCGGAATTGCGGGTCGTGCGGGACTGCGGGCACTTCAGCGAGCTGGAGCAGCCGAAAGGCGTGACGGAGGCAATCCGGGCGTTTTTCGAGGAGTGAAGCCTCGGTAGACCAAACGTTGTTGTCCGGCGAGGGCAGGAAGGAGGCCGCGATGGGGACGGTGAGAGAGCTGGCGGAGAAGCTATGGACGGGCGAAATCTCAACGTATGATCACCATCCCTTTACGGCAACGGGGGAAATCGAGGAAATAGCGGAACGCACCATCTTCTACCGGTCGTTTGCCAACGTGACCGCTTTCGATACCGACGCCGGCCTTGTCCTAATCGATACCGGCGGGTTCTTCAACCAGCGGCAAACGCACGAGGCGATACGCGGGTGGTCGGGCGCCCGCCTCGATGCCGCCGTCTACACCCACGGCCACGTCGATCACGTCTTCGGGGTGCCGCCGTTCGCCGAGGAAGCGAAGGAGCGGGGATGGCAGCCGCCGCGCGTCATCGGCCACGAGGCGGTGGCGGCCCGCTTCGACCGCTACATTCTCACCGCAGGCTACAACGGCATCATCAACTCACGCCAGTTCGGCGGCGACGTCCAGTGGCCCGTCTCCTACACCTACCCCGATACCACCTACGATGAGTCGATGGTCGTGACCGCGGGCGGCCTCCGCTTCGAGCTGCATCACGCGCGCGGCGAGACGGACGACCACACGTGGGTGTGGGCGCCGCAGCGCAGGGTGCTCTGCCCCGGCGACCTCATAATCTGGGCGGCGCCGAACGCAGGCAACCCGCAGAAGGTGCAGCGCTACTCCGCCGAGTGGGCGCAGGCGCTGCGCGAGATGGCGTCGCTGGAGGCGGAGGTGCTGTCGCCGGGACACGGGATCATCGTCGTCGGACGCGACAGGGTGCGCCAGATACTGCTCGACACGGCGGAGTTCCTGCAGTCGCTGCACGATCAGACGGTGGCGCTGATGAACGAAGGGGCGACGCTGGACGCCGTCATTCACACCGTCAAGCCGCCGGCCCACCTGAAAGACCGCCCTTACTTGCAGCCAGTGTATGACGAGCCGGAGTTCATCGTGCGGAACGTCTGGCGGCTGTACGGCGGCTGGTACGACGGCAACCCTTCGCACTTGAAGCCGGCGCCGGAGGCGGAGCAGGCGGCGGAGATAGCAGCGCTGGCGGGCGGCGTCGCGGCCCTGATGGAGCGGGCGCGGGCGCTGATGGAGCAGGGCAGCCTGCGTCTTGCCTGCCATGTCATTGAGTGGGCGGCGGCGGCCGGGCCGGCCAATCGCGAGGTCCACGCCCTTCGGGCCGAGATCTACGCCGCGCGCGTCCAGCAAGAGACATCGACGATGGCGAAGGGCGTCTTCCGCGCCGCCGAGCGCGAATCGAGGGCGAAGCTGAAAACCTGACGCCTCCCCGCTCACGGGACGGTGACGAAGACGGGGTTCGACCAGGCGAAGTACTCCCGGCCCGTAGTCTCGTCGCGCGCCGTCACCTCGATGCGGTAGTATCCCGGCTCCGCCACGAAGTCCTCCATCACGTCCTCGTACTCGGTCTCGTTCGGGTGCAGCGTTGTCAGCAATTCGCCGTTGCGTATCAGGTCGATCTCTGTCAGCACGGCGGTATCGCTCCCCGATTGCGCCCGCATCAGTATCCTGACCGGCTTGCCCGCCTCAACGTTCACCGTTTCGCCCATCATCTTCCCGTCTATTTGAAAATCGAGCGACGGGCCCGTCGTGGCGAAGCTGCGTCCCGCCCTGATCGCCTCGTACACGGCGCCGGCCGTCAGTTCCCTCACATACAGGCCGTTCCTGGCGATTCCGACGTTGGAGTCGGCGTCGGCGGTGTTGTGGGCGTCGCTGCCCGCGGCGGCGAAGGTCGGCCTTTTCATTTCCCCGCGGACGTACGCCATCAGGAGGTCGTCCCATGAATTGAGCGGCGCCTCCGGCGCGCCGAGACGCAGCCCTGCCGCCTGCAACGCCGCGCGCAGCGAGATAGGCTCCGCGCCGCCGGGAAAGCGCACCGGCGTGTCGAGGTCGCGCTCGCCGTAGACGGCGAAGTTGCCGATCGTCATGGCGTAGGGAAGGGCCTCCTCCGGCGAAAACCCCAGCGCCCCCACGTAGCTGACGATATCGTCGATCTGGCTCTGGTTGTACACCTCGATGTAGTCGACCCCGTAATCGAGCCGCGTCGAGCCCGCGGGATGAGCGTGCACGGCAATCCCGCCCTGCGAATGGATATGCTCGACCCACCGCGTGATGTTCTCGGGGTGCGCCGTTCCCGTGCCCTCAGGGTTCTTCTCCGAGGGCCACACCTCCTCGGGGCAGGCCTCGGTCCCCTGTCCCTGGACGTAGGGGCTGGGGATGTTCCAGGCGACGATATGGTCGCGGTTGAGGAGACCCTCCTTGCCCGTGACCTCGATACCGGCCAGGGCGAGAAATGAAGAGTCGGAGACGGCAGCCGTCGCCGCCCGCAGCTCTTCCCACTCCTGCTGTGTCACCTCTTCGCAGTGGTCGGTAACGATGACGACGCTGAGACCGCGGCTGAGGGCCGTCTTCTTGATATCGGCCACCGTGCCGTTGCCGTCGGATGCCACGGTGTGCATGTGGCCGTCGTAATAGACTAGCGTGTATTCGGGCGCCGCTGCCTCCTCTTCCTTCTCCGAATCGTCGCCGCAACCATACGACATCAGCGCTACCACCATCATCGATGCCAGGACGAGCAACACTCTTCGAGCAATCATGCGGGCCGCCTCCATTCTATCTATGCACAAGGCGTCGAGCGCAATATCATGCGCTATTATAGGGCTTCGGCGGGCAGCGTACAGACGCCGGGGCGCAAGGAGGGAGGACCATGCGCGGAAAGACCGCTGGGGACTTGCGATCTTTGGGAGGCGGGGAGGCACGTTTCTGGAAAGTAATCGCCGCGGCCCTGCTGCCCATTCTCCTGGCGCTCGCCCTCGCGGCCTGCGACAGCGACGACAACGAGGACGGCGGCGCGGTCGGGCAGGAGACCGCCGCAAGCGTGATCCTCCTCATCGGCGACGGCATGGGCGTGAGCCACCGCGCGGCCGCCCGCCTCTACTCCGGCGAGGAGCTCGTCATGGACGGGCTGCCGGTCGCGGGCATGGCGAAAACCGGCCCTGCGGACAAACTGGTGACCGATTCGGCGGCGGCGGCGACGGCCCTGGCGACGGGCGTGAAGACGGTCAACGGGGCGCTTGCCGTGGACGCGGATGGCGAGCCGCTGACCACGTTGCTGGAGATGGCACAGGCGGCGGGAAAGAAGACGGGGCTCGTGACCGATGAGCGCCTCGTCGACGCCACGCCGGCGGCCTTCGCCTGTCATAACGCCGACCGAAGCGATTACCTGAACATCGCCGTTGACATGCTCGACCACGAGGTCGACGTCCTGCTTGGCGGCGGCGAGGACTACTTCCTGCCCGCGGGCGACGCCGGCTGCTTCCCCGATGACGGCGACCGCACGGACGGCGTGGACCTGATCGAGCAGGCGGAGGCGAAGGGCTACGAGACCGTGTGCAGCGAGACAGAGCTCGCCGCGCTCGACCTGAGCGCTGTTGAGAAGCTGCTGGGCACGTTCGGGGACTACGAGATGGAGCGCCCCTATTCGCCCACCCTCGCGGACATGACGTCGGCGGCGCTGGCGGTGCTGAGCAAGGCGCCGGACGGCTTCTTCCTGATGGTCGAAGGCGGCATGATCGACGACGCGGCCCACCGTAATGACGCCCTGAACACGCTGGGCGACGTGCTGGCTTTTGACGAGGCGGTCCGCGTGGCGCTCGCCTTCCAGGCGGAACACCCCGATACGCTGGTCATCGTGACCGCCGACCACGCGACCGGCGGCCCGACGATTGAGGACATACCGCAGGACGGCGACTGCCCGGACCCGAGCCCGGACGACGCGCGGGAGTGCCGGATGGCGCTCCACGAAGACGGGCCGTTCGCATCGCCGTCGGGAGAGAGCTTCTGGCTGGACTGGGCTAGCTCGTTCCACACGGCGGAGGACGTGGGAGTGGGAGCTGTCGGCCCGCGCGCCGCCGAGCTCGCCGGCTGTTACGAGAACACGCGCATCTTCGAGGTCATGCGCGACGCGCTGGGGCTTTCGCGGCCGGCAGAGTAGGGAGGAAACACCTGCGCAGCGCCGGCGCTGCGGAAGGACCGCCGGCGGACGCTACTTCCGTCTAGATCGGTGAGACTGCATAATTGGGAAGGACAAGACCCGATGACTCTGACCGACGGCCCGCTATTCGCGCACACACGACTCTCGCGGCGGCAGGCGCTGAAGCTGGCGACGGCAGCGGCCGGCGTTACGTCGCTGGCGGCCCTGCGCTGCACCGATGATCAGGAAGAGCAGGCGGCTCCTCACACGAGCGGCGCTCCCAAACGGGGGGGAGTGTACCACCTCGGGAGCACCGTTGCCGCGGTCAGCATCGATCCCCACACCGAAGTTACGCTCGGCCTGGCCTTCATCTGTTTCATCTACGGCTACCTGCTGCACGAGATAGTGCCCCTGGAGGGCGCCCCTTACCTCGTCTTTGACCATGCCGAGTCGCTGGAGCAGCCGGACGACCTCACCTACGTCTTCCGGATGCGCCGGGGCGTCCGCTTCCAGGACTTGCCGCCCGCCAACGGCCGCGAGCTCGTCGCCGAGGACGTGCTGTACAGCTTCGACAGGATCGCCTCAACGCAGGCAACCCCCTTCTGGACGGAGGGCATGGAGAGCAAGTCCGCGCCCGACCCGTACACATTTGAGGTGCGCCTCACCGGCCCCTATGCCTACACCATGGAGGAATTCGGCGGGATCCGCACGGCCATTGTGGCAAAGGAGGCGGTTGAGGAGTTCGGCGACCTCAAGTCGCACGGCCTCGGGTCGGGCCCGTTCCAGGTGGCGAGCCTCTCCCGCGGCGAGACGATGGAGATGACCCGCAACCCGATTTACTACAGAGAGGGGATCCCTTATTTGGACGGCATGTCCTGGCGGATAATCGCCAACGATTCCGCCTTGAGGGCTGCCTTCAAGGCGCAGCAGCTGGATGTGTATAGTCCGCCTACCAAGATTCAGGCCGATGATGTAGCGAGCTACAGCAAGGATATCACGCTGGTCAAATCGCCCAGCCTCTTCATCTTCATGATCAATCTGAACGAGATCAAGGTGCCGGCGCTCCAGGATATACGCGTCCGCGAGGCGCTGGACCTCTCCCTCGACCGCGACATGATAATCGAGAGGCTATGCTTCGGCGAAGGCAAGGTCAGCGGGCCGATGTCCTGGGGCCTGGAGTTCTGGTCGCTTCCGCAGGAGGAGCTGCGAGAGCACTACAAGCACGACGTTTCGAAAGCTCGTCAGCTACTTTCAGCCGCCGGCGTCAGCGACCTCACCCTCAGCCTGAAATTCGTCTCCTCCGGCTCCGATGTTGATCTCGCCGCAGTCATCAAGGAGCAGATGGCCGAGGCGGGCATCACGATCAACCTCGTGCCGATGGAGCTCGGCGCCTGGGTCGCCGACCTCATGAGCCAGAACTTCGAACTGATGGTCGGCGGCGGGCTCCCCTACGGCAACGAGCACCTGCCGCTCCAATTCAACCACACGAGGAACTGGACCCGGAAATCCAACCCTGTCCATCTGCCCGATCCGGAGATTGATGCCCTGCTGGACAAGATACTGGTGACGGTGGACATCTACGAGCGGCAGAAGGTGGCGCATGAGGTGACACGCAAGATACTGGATCGCCACGGTCCGTTCCTCTATCTCTATTCACCATACGCCTTTACGGCCCGCTGGAACTACGTGCGGGGATATGAGGACGTGGAGCCGGGAATGATCGCCTACACGTACGATATGTGGCTGGACAAGTGAAACTGATGATCTCTGTTCGAAGAAAGTCTAGATGGAGGCCATTTCCATGATGCGTTTGTCACGACGGTCTTTCCTCGCGGGAGCGGCCGGAGCCGCCGGGCTTGTCGCCCTTCGCTGCGGCGACGAGGACGGGGCGCCGTCCGAAGTGACGCCCACTGTCGGCGCCCCCAAGCGAGGCGGGACGCTGCGCCTCGGCAGCACCTTCCCCGCTCTCAGCATCGACCCTCACGCCGACGTGACGCTGGGACTTGCCTTTGCGCCGTACATCTACGGCTATCTGATGCACGAGATATATCACCTTAAGGGCCCGCCCACAATCATCTTCGATCACGCCGAGTCGATGGAGCAGCCCGACGACCTCACATACATCTTCAAGCTCCACAAGGGCATCCGCTTCCAGGACCTGCCGCCCGTAAACGGCCGCGAGCTTGTCGCCGACGACGTCCTCTACAGCTTTGACCGTATCGGCTCCATGGCGGCGGGTGCGACCCCCTTCTGGAAGACGGGGATCGCCAGCAAATCGGCGCCCGACCCGTACACCATCGAAGTGAAGCTTACCGGCCCCTACGCCTACACCATGGCGGAGTTCGGCGGACACCGCACAGCCATCGTGCCGAGAGAAGCGGTGGAACAGTTCGGCGACCTCGCGTCGCACGGCCTCGGCTCCGGCCCCTTCCAGGTGGAGAGCCTCTCGCGAGGCGAGACGATGGAAATGGTGCGCAACCCGATCTACTTCCGCGAGGGGATCCCCTATCTCGACGGCATGGCCTGGAGGATCATAGGCGACGACTCCAGCCTGAGGGCAGCCTTCAAGGCGCAACAGATGGACGTCTACGGCCCACCCACGAAAATACAGGCCGAGGACGTGGCGAGCGTGAGCAATAAGGTCGTTCTTGTGAAGAACCCGAGCATGACGATCTTCCAGTACTTCATGCATGAGATCACCGCGCCTGTTCTCCAGGACATACGCGTGCGCGAGGCCCTGGAGCGCTCCATCGACCGCGACGCCATGATCGAAAAGCTGGCCTTCGGCGAGGGCAAGGTCTGCGGCCCCGTCTCCTGGGGTCTGGAGTTCTGGTCGCTTTCCCAGGAGGAGCTGCGGGAGCGCTACAAGCGCGACGTCGCGAAGGCGCGGCAATTGCTGTCGGCCGCGGGCGCCGAAGACCTCACCCTTAGCATAAAGTTCTACGCCGGCCCTCCCGCTGACCTCGCGGCGATGATAAAGGAGCAGATGGGCGAGGCCGGCATCACCATAAACATGGTGCCGGTCGAAACGGCCACGTGGTACGCGGACCGGTCTGCTGGGAACTTCGAGTTGATGTGCCGCGAACAGATACCCTACCCGAGCGAGCAATACGTTCTCCAGTTCTTCCATACCAAGAACTGGACCAGAAACCAGCCGCCCACACATCTGCCCGAGCCTGAACTCGATGCCCTGCTCGACAAAATACTGGAGACGCCGGACATCGAAGAGCGGCAGAAGCTGGTGCTGCAGGTGACACGCATGGTGCTCGACCGGCACGGGCCGTTCGTGAGCTGTTTCGCCCCCTACGCCTTCACGGCGCGGTGGGACTACGTGAAGGGCTACGCGGAGGTCGAGCCCAACATGGTGCTGTTCACCTACGATATGTGGCTCGACAAGTAGGCGGCGTCGCTAACCGTCGCCCTCCTGAATGAGCGGCGGCAAATCGAGGCAGTTCGCGACCGTCTCCAGGTCCTTGTCGCCGCGGCCGGAGAGACAGACGACGACGACGGCGTCTTCCGGCAACCGCGAAGCCAGGCGCGCGGCATGGATGATGGCATGCGCCGGCTCCAGCGCGGGTATGATCCCCTCCGTTTCGCTGAGGAGCCGGAACCCTTCCAGCGCTTCGTCATCGGTGGCGGCAACGTACTCGGCCCGCTCCGACTCCTTGTAGGAGCTGTGTTCGGGGCCCACGCCCGGATAATCGAGCCCCGCGGAAACGCTGTGCGTGCCCAGCACCTGCCCGTCTGCGTCCTGAAGCAGATACGAGCGGGCACCGTGAAGGACGCCCGGCCGGCCCGCCAGCAGACTGGCCGCGTGCAGGCCGGATTCGAGGCCGCGGCCCGCCGCCTCCACGCCGAGAAAGCGCACTGAACCGTCGTCGTAGAAGGGGTGGAACAGGCCGATGGCGTTGCTGCCGCCGCCGACGCAGGCGACGAGATAATCGGGCAGGCGGCCGGCCTGCGCCAGCACCTGTTCGCGCGTCTCGCGGCCCACAATCGACTGGAACTCGCGCACCATCAGCGGGTACGGGTGCGGCCCCACAACGCTGCCCAGCAGATAGTGCGTGTTCCCCACGTTTGTCACCCAGTCGCGGATCGCCTCGTTGATGGCGTCCTTCAACGTGCGCGTACCGCTATCGACGACGCGAACCTCCGCGCCCAGCAGCCGCATGCGGAAGACGTTCGGGGCCTGGCGTCGCACGTCCTCCGCGCCCATGTAGACGACGCACTCGAGGTCGAGCATGGCGCAGACGGTAGCGGCAGCGACCCCATGCTGGCCGGCGCCCGTCTCGGCGACGACGCGCGGCTTCCCCATCCGCCGGCAGAGGAGCCCCTGGGCAAGGGCGTTGTTTATCTTGTGGGCGCCGGTGTGGGCGAGGTCTTCCCGCTTGAGATAGATGGCGGCGCCGCCCGCTTCTTGTGAAAGGCGCTCAGCGAAGTAAAGCGGCGTCGGCCTGCCGACATAGTGACGCAGCAGGTCATCGAGCTCGGCGCGAAAGGCGGGATCGGCCCAGGCGTCGGTAAACGCCGCTTCCAGCTCTGCGAGCGGCGACATCAGCACCTCGGGCACAAACCTACCGCCGAAGGCCCCGAAATAGCCTCCCTCGTCGGGCGGGTGGTTCACGTTACCGCTACCCCCTTCGCCGCCGCAACGAACTCCCGCATCTTCGCCGCGTCCTTCCGCCCGTTTGTCTCCACGCCACTGCTGACGTCGACGCACCAGGGACGCACAAAGCTCACGGCCTCCGCGACGTTGAGCGGCGTGAGCCCACCGGCGAGCACGAGCGGCATCCGCCGCGAGATCGCCGCCGCCAGGCCCCAGTCGCCGCGCCTGCCGCGCCCGTGGCTGCAATCGAGGGAGCAGAGGGCAACTCCCTGCGCGTTGAACATGGCGGCGAACGGGTCCTCGGCGTCGATCACTTTCTCATCGAGGGCCTTGATGACCGGCAGCTCGGCCAGCGAGCACCATTCCCACGGCTCGCTGCCGCTGAGCTGCACAAGGTCGGCGCCCGCCCGCGCCGACAGCGCGTTCACCTCTTCCATCGGCTGGTCCTGGAAGACGGCGACCAGCAGCGGCCGCTTGTTTGAGAGAAGTCGCTCCAGGGCGGCGGCGCTGCGCTGGAAGCGGGTGATGGGGTCGACGACGCCCGCCTGCAACACCTGGCCCGCGGACCCTTCGACGGCGCCGCCCAGCGCCTCCGATATCCGCCGCGCCGTCTCCACGGAGACACGCCGCCTGCTGGGGGCAAAGACGACGCCCACGAAATCGGCGCCTGCCTCCGCCGCCGCGACGGCGTCTTCCACTGAGGTACAGCCGCATATCTTTACCCGCGTCATTCCAAAAGCTCCCGCAGCTTCGCCGCCGGATCGGGCGCCGTCACCAGCGCCTCCCCGACGAGCACTGCATCCACGCCGAGCGCGGCCATCCGCTCGACATCTTCCCGCGCGCAAACACCGCTCTCGCCCACAACGACAATGCCCGGCGGAATGAGCGGGCGCAGACGCGCCGTGGTCGCCGTATCGACCTCGAACGTGCGCAGGTCGCGGTTGTTGATGCCGACGATATCGGCGCCGGCGGCGAGCGCCCGCTCTACCTCGGACTCATCGTGGCACTCGACGAGGCAGTCCATCTCGAGCCGGCGCGCCAGACCCAGCAGGTCGCGCAGACGTGCGTCGGAGAGGATGGCGACGATGAGCAGGACGGCGTCCGCGCCGCGCGCCCGCGACTCCCACACCTGGTAAGGGGCGAACAGGAAGTCCTTGCGCAGCAGGGCCGGCCTGTCGTCCCCGAATGCCTGCTCCAGGGCGCCCCGCGCGTGTTCCAGGGCCTCGATGTCCCCCTGGAAGTGACGCGCCTCCGTCACAATCGATATCGCGGCGGCGCCGTTCTCGGCGTAGGTGAGCGGCAGGCAACGGCACAGGTACGGGTCGGCGAGGACGCCGCGCGACGGCGACGCCCGCTTGACCTCCGCGATGATCTGCACATGTCCGGCCCGCGCGAGGCCGGGCGGCCCTTCAAGGAGGCGCTGCCGCAGCGAGCGCTGCCCTCCCGCTTCCCCGGGACGCCTGTTGAGCGCCTCGACGCGCTCTCGCAGCGCATCGAGAGGCTCCTCTTCCTGCCGCTGTGCCAGCTCTCTCTTCTTTCCCGCGACGATCCGCTCCAGGATCGCGGGGGCACCCCTAGCCAAGTTCGTTGCTCACCTCCACAAAGCCGCGCAGTTTGGCAGAGGCGGCGCCGCTGTCGATGGCCTCCGCCGCCTTCGCCACGCCTTCCGCAATCGTCTGCACCATCCCGAGGGCGGCGAGGCCAGCGGCCGCGTTCAGCAGCGTGAAATCGCGCAGAGGGCCCCGTTCGCCCTCGAGAACCGACCTAAGGCTGAGCGCGTTGTCCGACGGCCGGCCCCCTTTCAGGGAACCGGGCGGGTGGCTGTCCAGTCCGCCGTCTGCGGGGGTCAGCTCGCGCCGCTCGACAGCGCCCCGCTTTATCTCCCAGACATCCGACGGGCCGCTCACGCTGAGCTCGTCGAGCCCTTCCCGCCCGTGCACCACCAGCGCGCGCTCGCAGCCGAGCCGCAGCAGCACCTCCGCCAGCTTATCGCCGAGAGCGGCGTCGGCAACTCCGAGCACCTGGTAGCGCGCCCCCGCGGGGTTGCAGAGCGGCCCCAGGATGTTGAAAACGGTGCGTATTCCCATTTCGCGCCGCGGGCCGGCGGCAAATCGCATCGCCGGGTGGAACTGCGGCGCGAACATGAAACAGAAGCCGGTGCGCTCCAGGCAGCGGAGGGCGGCTTCCGGCGGCAAGTCTATCTTCGCGCCCAACGCCTCGAGCACGTCTGCGGAGCCGCAGTCGCTGCTCATGGCGCGGTTGCCGTGCTTGGCGACGAGCGCGCCCGCGCCCGCGGCGACGAACGCAGCCGCCGTGCTGACGTTAAAGCTGCGGGAGTTGTCGCCGCCGGTGCCGCAGGTGTCGAGCAGGGCGCCGTCGAAATCGACGCGGCACGCCTTCTCGCGCATGACTCGCGCCATCCCCGCGATCTCATCGACCGTTTCGCCCTTCATACGCAACGCCGTCAGGAAGGCGGCAAGCTGGGCGGGCGTCGCCTCGCCGGAGAGTATCTCCTCCATCACGGCGGCGGCTTCCTCTTCCGAGAGGTCGCGCCGCTCGACGGCGGCGGATATCGCCTCGCGTATCACGTCCCTACGTCCTCCCTCCGAGGAAGTTGCGCAGCAGGTCCTTGCCGACGGCTGTCAGCACCGATTCGGGGTGGAACTGCACCCCCTCCAGCGGCAGCTCGCGGTGACGCAGCCCCATCACAAGGCCGTTCTCCGTCCACGCCGTCACCTTGAGGCAGGACGGAACGGAGTCGCGGCGCACAATCAGCGAATGATAGCGCGTGGCTGGAAACGGGTTGGGAAGGCCGCAATAGACTCCCCTTCCGTCGTGGTGGATCTGGGACGTCTTGCCGTGCACGATCTCGCCCGCCCTCTCGACGACGCCGCCGAACGCTTCGCCGATGCACTGATGGCCGAGGCAAACGCCGAGTATCGGCACCTTGCCGGCGAGCCGCCGCACCACCTCGACGCTTATGCCCGCCTCCTTCGGCGTGCAGGGCCCGGGGGAAATGACGATCCGCTCTGGGGCCATCGCGATCACGCCCTCGACGTCCGTCTCGTCGTTGCGCACGACGCGCAAGGACGCGCCCAGCTCCGCCAGGTACTGGTAGAGGTTGTAGGTGAAGCTATCGTAGTTATCGATGAGGAGAAGCACGTCAGTCCTCCGCCACCGCTGCCGCCGCGCCCACCTGCTCCGCCTGCTCGATGGCTCGCAGCAGGGCGCCCGCCTTGTTGACCGTCTCCTCGTACTCGCGCTCGGGGACGCTGTCGTAGACGATGCCCGCGCCGACCTGCACGTGGGCCGTACCGCCTTTCATCACGATGGTGCGGATGGTGATCGCCGTGTCGAGGTTGCCCCGCAGGTCGAAGTAGCCGACGGCGCCGGCGTAGGGGCCGCGGCGGTCGGGCTCGAGCTCGGCGATGATCTCCATAGCGCGGATTTTGGGGGCGCCGGAGACGGTGCCGGCGGGGAAGCAGGCGCGCAGGGCGTCGAAGCACGTCAGACCGTCGCGGAGGCGGCCGGATACGCGAGAAACCAGGTGCATCACGTGGGAGTAGCGTTCTACCGCCATGCACTGTCCCACCTGCACGCTGTCCGGTTCGCTCACCCGGCCGATGTCGTTCCGGCCGAGATCGAGGAGCATGATGTGCTCCGCGCGCTCCTTTTCGTCCGAACGCAGCTCGGCCTCGAGGGCGGCGTCTTCGGCGGCGTCGCGGCCGCGCGGCCTGGTACCGGCGATGGGGTGCGTGGTGACCGTCCGGTCTTCGACCCGCACGAGCATCTCCGGCGAGGAGCCGACGATGTGCACGTCGCCGAACTGGAGGTAGTACATGTAGGGCGAGGGGTTGACGGCCCGCAGCGAACGGTACACCTCGAAGGGGGGCGCGTGGGTCGGGATCGAGAGGCGGCGCGACAGCACGACCTGGATGACGTCGCCGGCCATGATGTATTCGCGGGCCCGCTCCACCATGCGCAGGAACTGCTCGCGGCTGACGTTCGCCGAAGGGGCCGCCGGCTGGGAGGCGTCTTCTGAAGCTTGCCGGTAGACAGGGACGGCGAGCGGCTGCATCAGGCGGCCGACGTACTCGTCGATGCGCCATGTCGCCTGGCGGTATGCGGAGTCGATGTCGCCGTCGAGGCGGGCGTGGGTCACCACCTTTATCTTGTGTTCGAGGTGGTCGAAGACGAGGACGGTGTCGGCGAACATGAACATCGCTTCCGGTAGCGCCTGCGGGTCGGCTTCGGGCGCGGGGAGCCGTTCGAAGCGGCGGGCGGCCTCGTAGGAGAGGAAGCCGACGGCGCCGCCGTGGAAGCGGGGAATGCCGGGCACGGGCACGAGCTGGAAGCGTCGCAACTCGTCCTCAACCGCGTGCAGAGGGTCGACCGCGCTGTCGGCGTCGCTCTGGAGCAGGCGGTAGGGCTCGGTGCCGATGAAGCTGTAACGGCCGAGGTGCTCGCCGCCCTCAACGCTTTCGAGCAGGAACGAGTGACGGCCGCGTGCTACCTTCAGGTACGCGGACACGGGCGTCTCGAGGTCGCCCGCAACCTCTTTGAACACAGGCACGAGGTTGCCCTTGCCCGCCAGCGCGCGCGCCTCCTCAAGGCTCGGCCGATAGTCCGATGCGAACACCATGTTTCGCGCCGCCTCCGTACATAAACGAAAACCCCTCGCCGGAAGGGGCGAGAGGTTCAACTCGCGGTGCCACCCTTGTTATCACGGACGGGCCGTGACATCTCTCTTCGGGTACGGCCTGACCGCTTTCGACGGCCGGCGATACCCTGGGCTCTGCTAACGGTGCCCTCTCCGGCGAGCCCTACTACGCGACGATGTCGGGTTTCGGGCCGCGGCTCCCGGGTCCATTCCATCCGCTGCGCCGGCGCCGGCTTCCACCTGTATCCGGCTCTCTGCATCCTTCCGCGGAAGGACAGGCCTCGCTTCGCGTTGTACTAGTCCCGATCTACGCCTGTTGCTTTTCGATTGTGCCAGAGACTATAGCAGTCGACGCATAACGCTGTCAAGCGGCTCACCGCTCTGTGGGCTGCCGAACCGCCACTCCCGCGCCGCTCGCGCGCCCGCAGCCACAGGAGGTTGAAAGACCCCCATGTCGTTTCGCTTGGGCGACCTGCCTGCCAGTAGGCAGGCCCGGCAGAGGGGGAAACCCCCACCTGCGCTCCTCCAGAACATCAGGGCGCTCACCGGGTCGCTTGCGATAGCGTGCGCACGTACTCCCGCAGCCTCTCTTCGGCCGCGTCCGGCGGCGACCGCTCGATCACGTCGATGATCGCGCTCCCCACGACGGCCGCGTCGGCCAGCCCTCGCAGCGACCGCACGTGCTCCGGCCGCGAAATGCCGAAGCCGACCGCAAGCGGAAGGTCGGTGTGGCAGCGGACGCGCTCAAGGAATGCGGGAAGCTCAGGCGGCAACTCATCGCGCGCCCCGGTGACGCCGGTCACGCTAACGCAGTAAATGAACCCGCTCGCCTTTCGCGCGACCCGCCTGATCCTTCCCTCCTCCGAGTTGGGCGCCAGCAACAGGATGTTGTCGAGGCCGGCGGAGCGGCAGGCGGCGTCCAGCTCGCCGCCCTCCTCCGGCGGCAGGTCGACGACGATGAGCCCGTCGACGCCGGCGGTGGCGGCGGTGTCAACGAAGCGCTGGACGCCGAATGCGAGCAGGGGGTTGTAGTAGCCCATGAGGATGAGCGGCGTGCCGCCCGTTCCTGAGCGTATCTCGCGGGCGATATAGAGGCAGCCGGCGAGCGTCGTGCCCGCCTGCAGCGCTGCATGGCTCGCCCTCTCGATCGTCGCGCCGTCGGCGAGGGGGTCGCTGAAGGGCATGCCCAGCTCGACCATGTCGACGCCGCCCTCGATGAGAGCGCGGACGAGTCGCGGAGTGGCCGCCGGCTCGGGAAAACCGGCGGTCAGGAAGGCCACGAGCGCCGGCCGGCCCTCCGCCCGCGTTTTCGCAAGGGTCTCGCTAATTCGTCCCAACTTCCGGTCCGGCCCGTTAGTGCTAGACGGTCTCGGCCGGCCTGGTCATCCGCCTGGCCTTTTCCAGGAACTCGGGCAGCCGCTTGTTGATCTCCAGCTTGTTGAACTTGCCGACGCTCGTTTTCGGGATATCGTTGGTGATGACCACGTACTCGGGCAGCATCCAGCGGGTGATCCTGCCCTTCTCCACGCCTTCCGACATGAGGAACTTGATCAGGTCTTCCTCCGTTTGCGTCGCTCCGGGCGCGAGGGAGACCAAGGCCATGGGGCGCTGGCCCCAGACATCGTCCGGCACGCCGACGAACGCCGCTTCGAGGACGAAGTCGGCGGAGGCGGCGATATTCTCCAGGAGTACCGTAGGCACCATCTCCGAGCCGCTGCGGATCATGTCGCTTATGCGGTCGACGATGGTGATATAGCCGTCCTTGTCGACCTTGGCGACGTCGCCGGTATGGAACCAACCGTCGCGCCAGACCTCCGCCGTGCGCTCGGGATCGTTGTAGTACTGCTCCATCACCCAGGGGCCGCGAAGGACGATCTCGCCGATGGTGGCGTCGTCACGCGGCACGGGGTTCATGTTCTCGTCGACGACCATCGCCTCGATGCCGGGCACAGGGATGCCGGTCTTCACCATGATCTTCTCGAGTTCCTCCTCCGGCAGGTCGGCGTGGTACTTCTTGATGAAGGCGGTTATGGTGACGGGCGCCGTCTCCGTCATTCCGTAGCCGGAACCCGCCCGTATCTGGGGTATCACCTTCTCCGCCTTCAGCTTGAGCCCCAACGGCAAGGCGCCGCCGCCGACGGAGCACGCCTTGATGCTGCTCAGGTCGTATTTTGACAGATCGGGGTACTCGATGATCATCGCCAGCATCGTCGGCACAAGGGCGGTGCTCGTCACCTTCTCGTTCTGCACCAGCTCACAGAAGCCATCGACGGTGAAGAAGCCGGGGAGCACGAGCTTCGTGCTGGTGAAGACGGCCATGTAAGGCGCGCCCCAGCCGTGGATGTGGAAGAGCGGGACGTTGAGAAGGGTGACCCCTCGTTCGCCGAGGTGTTCTCGCTCGGGGTCGTTGCTGAGCACGCCGAGGGTCATGAGATGGAGGCACATGAGGTAGAGTGCGCGGTGGGTGAACATGACACCCTTAGGAAGGCCCGTCGTGCCCGTCGTGTAGCAGAGGGTGGCGTACGTGTCCTCATGTAGCATCGGCCAGTCGAACTCGAACGGCTGTCCTTCCACCACCTCGTGATAGGTGAGAAGGGCCTCGATCTTCGTCTCCGGGCGTCCCGGCTTATCGGAGAGGTAGACGAATCTCTCCACCGTCCCTTTAATACGGTCGTAGATGCGCTCTACCAAGGGGAGGAACAGGTCGTCGAAGAAGATGATCTTATCGCCGCCGTGGGTGATGACGTGGACCATGTGGTCGAGGGAAAGCCGCATGTTAATGGGATGGAGCACGGCGCCGAGGCAGGACACCGCGTAGTAGAGCTCGAGGTGATAGTGGTTGTTGAGGGCGATGGTCGCCACCCTGTCACCGGGCTCGTTCGGCTTGCCCGGCCTGACGCCGAGCGCCTTGAGGGCGTTGGCCAGGCGGCAGGTGCGCCTGTACCATTCGCCCCAGGTGAAGCGGAAGTACTCGCCGGTCTGCGGGTTGCGGTAGACGATGGCCTCTTCATCGGGGTAGAGGTTCACAGGTCTCTTCATAAAGGCGGTGAGAAGGAGCGGGTAGTTCTTGCTGTACTCTGGATAGGTCCTGGCTTTCATCTCCTGCCCTCTTTCGCTTCAAGCCGTCGGAATGCGGAGCGAAGGACTCCTGCGGCGGCGCCTGCGTGGTACTTGCGCAAGACGCAGCAGCAGAGAATATACCACCGAAGGCGAATTCAGGTCACGCCGTGCGCCAATCGCGGGGCGGCGCGGAAACGCGAGGCTAGCGTCCCGGCGCCCAGACGCGCGAGATGAACTTATCGATGTCGAGGGCGGGCACGGTCATGATCTGCAACGTGCCCCTCGAACCGAGCTCCACGGAGATCCTGACGATTGTCTCGTTGTTCTCCGCCTCGATGACGTTGATGAAATCGTACGGGCCGAGGGTAGCGTACTGGGCGAGCACTTTGCCGCCCATCGCCTCGACTTCCTTGTTTACCTCCCTGATGCGCTCGGGCCGGTTCTTGATCGTCTTGCGGCCCTGCTCAGTAAGGTTGGTCATCATGATGTACAGGCCCATGCGTCTCTCCCTTCAGGTTGAGGTGGCTCAATGATACCGCCCTTTCGCCCCGTGTCAATGGACGTTCCTTCAAGTCCAGGGGGAGTCCAGAGGGGGTGTCTCTTCCGTCAGGGGTCCGGGGCTGTCCCCCAGGTTCTCTTAAGGGCCTGTGGGCGGGCCGGGAGATCGGCGTCTGTGTTACGGCGATGACGCCGACGCAGCGCATAGAGGGCGTCGGAGAGCGCATCGATGGCCGCGATACCGTCAGGGGGCGATCGTCACTTCGCTGAGGTCGGAGACCTCCACGTCCGCGCCGTTCGAGGCGAGGACGTTCTCCTCATGCGAGCGATTCACCCCCACCACCAGCCCAAAGCCACCGGCGCGTCCCGCCTGCACCCCCGCGATCGCGTCCTCGAAGATGACCGCCCTCTGCGGCGATACACCAAGGCGTCGCGCGGCCTCAAGAAGCGTCGCCGGGTCGGGCTTGCCGGGCAGCTTCAGCTCGGCGGCGACCACGCCGTCGACCCGCGCGTCGAACAGATCGAGCGCGCCCACCGACTTCAGTATGGGAACGCAGTTCCGGCTGGCGGAGAAGATGGCCGTCTTCAACCCTTTCGATCTTGCGTCCTTTATCAGGTCGATGGTGGAGGGAAACGCCTCTGCGCCCTGGCTTTCGAGCTGGTCCAGGAAGTAGCGGTTCTTCTGGTTGCCCAGCCCGTACACCGTCTCCTTTCCCTCGCCGTCGTCGGGGGCCCCCTGAGGGAGGCTGATGCCGCGCGACTCAAGGAAGCTGACCACGCCGTCGAAGCGGGGCTTGCCGTCGACGTAGAGACGGTAGTCTTCGAGGGTAAACGGCTCGAAGGGACGGCCTTCTCTTTGCGCCCGCCTGCGGAGGTAGTCGTCGAACAGGCGCTTCCAGGCGGCGGCGTGGACGGCGGCCGTCTGCGTCACGACGCCGTCAAGGTCGAAGATGAGGGCGTCGAATTGGCCGCGGGAAATCGTGACGACGGCAGTCAACGGCTCGCTCCAGTCGGGGCGCTTGCTTTCATTATAGCAGCATGGGAAGCGAGCACAACGCGACCAGAAACTTGCAGGCACTCATCCTCTCGGCCTGCCCGTCGCCGCGTACTGGGCCGCCATCTCCGTCAGCAGCCGCTCCGCCTCGTCCACGATCTGCCGCACGAGCTGTCCCGCGGGCACGATGTCGTGGATGAGGCCGCTGCACTGCCCGGCGAAGGCGCAGCCGCGCTCCATCTCGCCATCGAGGACGGCGCTGACCAGGTTCTCGCCCGCCACCGCAAACTGGAGCGGGAACGGCTTGATCTCGTCCTGTCGCTGCTCCCACTCCTCCGTCCAGGCGTTGCGCAGCGTTCGCGCCGTCTTGCCCGTGTAGGCGCGCGTAACAACCGTCGCGTTGTCCGCAGCTTCGACGAGCGCCTGCTTGTAGTTGAGGTGGGCGAAGGCTTCGTCGGTGGCGATGAAGCGAGTGCCCATGAGGACGCCACACGCTCCGAGGGCGAGCGCCGCGATCAGCCCGCGCCCGTCGACGAACCCGCCAGCCGCAACGACCGGACGCGGCGCGACCGCCTCCACGACCTGCGGGACGAGGGCGAGGGTACCGATGCGCCCCGTGTGGCCGCCTGCCTCGTGTCCCTGCGCGACGATTATGTCGACCCCGTCCTCGGCGCAGCGGCGAGCGTGACGCAGGTTGCCGACAAGCGCTATCACCTTCATCCCCTCGTCGTGCATGCGCGCAACGGCGGCGCCCGGACTCCCCAGGCCGGAGACGAAGACCGGCGGCCGCTCCTCAAGGACGACGTCGAGCGCCTCTTCGAGACCGGGGGCGTTCTCCGCCAGCAGGAGGTCGACGCCCCAGGGTCTGTCGGTCAGGTCCCTCATGCGGCGCATCTGCCCGCGCAAGGTCTCGGAGGTCAGCATTGTCCCGCCGAGGACGCCCAGTCCTCCGGCGTTGGAGACGGCAGCGGCCAGGTCAGGCTGGGAGACGCCCGCCATGCCGGCGAGTACTATCGGGTGCTCGATTCCGAGCATCTCCGTCAGTTGCGTCTTGAACATCGCGCGCTCCTTTCCCCCCGCCCTTCGGTAGACGCGGAAAGACGAGAATTGCCCTCAAGTATAGCCGCCGTCCCGCCTCCGTCAACAGCGCTTCCCAGAAGGTGGCGGCGGGCATGCCCGCCCGATGGTCGCCGCAAGCGGGCGGCCCGGTCCGCGAGAGCGCGTTTAGGGGCAAAGTACGGTCGAATGCTATACTCGGAAGAAACCCCCTGACAAAGGACCACGGTTGACCGCAAGAGCCATCTTCGTCCTGGCGGTACTGGGCTGCGTATGGGGCGCGTCATTTCTCTTCATAAAGGTCATCGTTGAAGAGACGTCACCGTTCACCCTTGTGGCCGTCCGCCTCACGCTGGGGGCGCTGCCCATGCTCGTCATTGTGGCTGTGAAGCGCCCCGCAGTGGCGGCGCCGCGCGCCATCGTCCCCAACACGACGCTCATGGCCGTCTTCGCGACCGCCCTTCCCTTTCTGATGATCTCCTGGGGAGAGGAGCATATCGATAGCGGCATCGCCGCCGTCCTCAACTCGACGGTGCCCCTGTGGACGGCCCTGATCGGCGCGGTGTTCCTCCCCCACGAACGCCTCGGACTCACCGCGCTGGTGGGCATAGCGATCGGCTTCGGCGGCGTGCTCATCCTCACAGGCTCCGACATCACCCGCATCACGGACAGCAGCCTGCTGGGGCAACTGGCCGTCGTGGGGGCGGCGCTTTCCTACGGGGGCGCGCTCGTGTTCGCGCGGATGAAGCTTGTGGGCGAAGACCCGGTGCTGGTGACGGCCCTCCAACTCTGGATCGGGGCGCTGCTGATGTGGCCGGTGGCCTTCGTTGCCGCCTGGGGAACGCCGGACATCGACGTGAGCGCGAAGGCCTGGCTATCGTGGCTGACGCTCGGCGTGCTGGGGACGGGGCTCGCCTACATCGCCTACTACTGGCTCATCGTCAACGTGGGCGTCCTCGCGTCGGCGGTGACCTACATACCACCGGTGATCGGGCTCGTGCTGGGCGCGTTGGTGCTCGACGAGGTGATAGGGGTAAACGTCGCCGTGGGGGCGGTAGTCATCATTCTCGGCGTGCTGACGCTTGCGGGACGGCTCGACTTCCTCACGCGGGCGACCAGGGGCCGGCGAAGTCAGGCGAGGCGGTAGCGAAAGACGCCGTCCTCGATCTCTTTGGCGACGCGGCCTGCCAGCAGCAGATGCTCGAGGTGCGCCAGCGTCTCGCGGACGGCGGCGCCCTGCATCGCGAAGTCGAAGTCGCGGAACTCGCCCGTCACCCACGTCACGTCGTGCGCGATCTCGTACGCCGTCTTCGGCCCGTCGCGCAGCGTGGCGAGCACCTCCTCCATGCGCGCCTCGTGGTGGCTCTCGATCTCCTCCAGCCGCTGCCGCAGGTTATCGAACGCGAACTCGTGGGCGGGCAGCACGCGCCGCACCTCCAGCGGCTTCAGGATCGCCAGCGACCGCAGGAAGTCGCCCAGCGGGTCGCTGCCGGGCTGGCCCGTGAAGCTGACGTGTGGCGTGATAACGGGCAGGACGTGGTCGCCGCTGATGAGCAACTGTTGCGACCGCTCGTAGAGGCAGATGTGGCCGGCGGAGTGCCCCGGCGTGTGAACGACCTCCCAGCGGAAGCCTTCGCCTTCGATGGTCTCGCCGCCACGGAGGAGACGGTCGGGCTGCGCCCTGAGCACGATGTTGCGCAGCATCTGACCGGGCACCGGCATGTCCATCGCCTCACTGCGGGGAACGCCGTGCATCGTGAGGAAGCGGTGGATTTCCCGCACCGCGCCTTCGACGTCGTCGACATAGGGGCGCACCGCCTGCCAGTCGCGCTCGTGCAGCAGCACCTCGGAGCCGGCAGCTTCGCGCACCTTCGCGGCGAGACCGTAGTGGTCGTGGTGCATGTGGGTGAGGACGAGGCGCCGAATCTCGCTGACGGGCGCGCCGATCTCGGAAAGCTGGCGCTTGAGGGCGGTGAACGCCTGCTCGCTGTTCCAGCCGGGGTCGACGAGGGTGTAGCCGCCTTCGCTCCGAAAGAGGTAGGAGAGGACGTATTCGAGGGGCCCGGGCATGGGCACCTTTATCTGGTAAAGACCGGGGGCTATTTCCACTCGCTTGCTTTCTGCTGCGGGAATCGTGCTAAGTCTTCGACTCGGCCTCGAGGTCCGACTCCACCATCATCTGCACCAGCCCCTCGAACGAGACGGTAGGCTTCCAGCCCAGCTTCGTCCGCGCCTTCGTCGAGTCGGCGCAGAGGTGGTCGACCTCCGCCGGCCTTATGAACTTGGGGTCGCTGCGCACGTAGTCGCGCCAGTCGAGCCCGAGGTGTCGGAACGCCAGCTCCGCGAACTCGCTGATCTTGTGGCACTCGCCGCTGCCGATGACGTAGTCGTCCGCCTCGGGATGGTTCAGCATCATGTGCATCGCGCGGACGTAGTCGCCGGCGTAGCCCCAGTCGCGCTCGGCGTCGAGGTTGCCGAGCAGCAGCTCCTTCTGGCGCCCCAGCTTGATGCGGACGGCCGCCTGCGTGATCTTTCGGGTCACGAACTCGGGGCCCCGTCGCGGCGACTCGTGGTTAAACAGGATGCCGCTGCAGGCGAAGATGCCGTAGCTCTCGCGGTAGTTGACGGTGATGTAGTGGCCGTAGACCTTCGCCACGCCGTAGGGGCTGCGGGGGCGGAAGCACGTGTTCTCGTTCTGGGGCGTCTCCTTCACGCTGCCGAACATTTCGCTGCTCGACGCCTGGTAGAATTTGATGCCGCCGGCCGCGCTGCGCGACGGCGAGGCGGCGGTGACGATGCGTATCGCCTCGAGCATGCGGAGGACGCCGAGGCCGGTGATCTCGCCCGTGAGCTCGGGCTGGTTCCAGGAGAGGGGCACGAAGCTGACGGCCGCCAGGTTGTAGACCTCGTCCGGCTGCACCTTCTGGATGACGCCGATGAGCGACGCCTGGTCGAGGAGGTCGCCGAGCTCGATCTCGACGTCGGGCAGGATTTTTTCGACGACCTGCCGCTTGGGGTTGTTCTGCCCGCGGATGAGCCCGTAGACGCGGTAGCCGTTGGCGAGGAGGTGTTCAGCGAGATAGGAGCCGTCCTGTCCGGTGATGCCGGTGATGAGAGCAGTTGGCACTGACAACCCCTCCTTGAGCGAGGTGCGGAGGCCCTTCGGCGGAATCCGTGCATATTCTATCTTTGCCCGCAGTAGCTGTCGAGGTTCCGAGGAGCGGGAGGAACGACATCAGGGCGAAGCGGCCTAAATACCCGCGTGGAATCGAGGAGAGGAATCAGGCCGCGAATAGCTCCAGAAGATCAGACAGGTCAGAGAGCTGATCCGTTCTGCCATCGACCTGAGCCACATCGACCACTAGTCTCCTGCAAACGTGGAAGACTCGGTCGATCCGGTAGTCACTAATCACTTTGTCAAGCCGAGCCGGACTGAATTCGTTAGTTACGACGTAAAACTTGAGGCGAGGAACAAGGGTCTTGAAATAGGCGCACTCGTCTTTTAGGTCTTTTAAGCGGTCGTGGCGCAGGCTCCACTTCGCCGATATCAATGCAATTTCAGAGCCCTTATGCCCCACCACAATATCGGGTTTAGAGCGCGGCGCCTCTCTTATTCCTCTGAAGACGACCTCTCCGATGGCCTCTTCAGTAAAGTACGCGTAGTGACGCGACGAAAAATGCTCCAAGAGAAGGAGAAGCGATGTCACAAAGCCGATGCCAAGGGGGTTCTGCCGCTGAGGCGCCCGGGTGAAGATTTCGCTCTTCAGAAGGAGATCGACCTCTTCGACCACCTTATCGGGCGCACACCCGAACTCTTGAGCCAGGGCATCCCTCACCGCTGCAGCTCGCGATGTCCACTTGGGCCTCAAGAGTTGGTCCGCTTCGATAATATGGGGCAGGCCGTCCTGGAACCAGAGAAGCAGCTGATAAACGCCCCGCCATGCCGTGGCAGGGCTTGCAACATGCGGGCGCAACACTCGAAGTGCTACTTGCTTATACTCGTCGCGGGTCGGCATACCTTATGATTTCACGAAGGCGACCACCTCTTCGCCGTGCATTCGCGCTTCGATCCCCTCTTTGTTGCTCACGCGGCTCACCGGCATGAGACGTCGATCCCGGTCTATTGAACGTTCCTTGACGCCTACGACCTTCAAGCCAACGGACTCCCCCAGCTCGGCTAGTATCAAGGCGGTGGGAATGCAGATACCGCGTACGGTCGAGGAACCGACAACTACGATGGCCGCACGCCCCGCTCGCAGAACGCGATATACTTCGCCGAGCGTCTCCCGCATATCACGAAAATAACGCCCAATGATGCGTGCTCGGCGCCTGTCCACGCGCTCAACATTCGCCAAGATGGAATTGCACGTCGTGCTCGGAATACCCTCACCTGGAGCCGATCCCAACTCTGCCCCGATGTACCGCGTTCTGAGGCGGGACAGAGTACCTATTCTGTACCCAAGCCAAACAAGGGAGAACTTGTGGGCACGGACGTAGTCGATTGCGTTGGCGTACGGAGGTGAGGTCACTACCAGATCGATGCTGCTGTCCGTGAGCGGAAGGTGCCTGCAATCGGAGCGAACGACGTAAGCAGTACCAGGCCACGATTCGATTTCGCCCAGCATACCCTGAAGCTTTCCAGCCTTCTCCGCAAACGACTGGATAGCGCTCTTGACACGTTTCCCGTCTACTCTGTGCGGCCTTGAGTGAGCCAGGTCTCGGGCCATAGAAACGCCGCCGCTTTTCGTGACGATGATCGAGGAGAGCAAGACATCGAAGAGACGGCGGTAAGGAGGCGATGTCAGCCTGATGATAGCGGCTCTGAGCGCCCCCAATTCCGCAATCGTGTCGGGCAGAAACCAGTAGCGCACGAAATCGGCGGATTCGGGGTCGAGCGACGAAAGGACTGTTTCGGCGTACCGAGAGCCTCCGTTCGCGACGAGGATCTGGGCATAATCGGTCACGGCCTCGGTTAGTGAGGCAACCGCCTCGCAGTCGACCGCAGTCGTTTTGGCTGCCGATATCGCAGTGGCTAAAGGATCCAGATCAGCCCCGATTCCCACGCGACCGCACAGCGCCGCCTCGACGATCGCCGTTCCCGAACCTGCCATGGGGTCAAGCACCCGCTCTCCAGGCAAGGTAAGGTCTTCTATGAACGCCCTCGGCAACTGGGGAGGGAACTTGGCGGCAAAGGCGTGAGTGTTGTGGCTTGCGTATGCGGTGCGATGGCCAGCGAAACTCAGGTCTCGCTCAAGTCGCGCCCTAAGCTTCCTCTCGATAGGAGAAGCGCCGTAGAGGAGCTGAACAGGCTCGCCGATGTGCGTCATTAGCTTGTGGAAATAGTAAACGAGTTATGTCATTTAGTCGAAGATGCTACCATCAGCGGCACAATACACAAGGGCGACCCTTAGGTCAATAAGACTCGAGGTAGGCGATCCCCCCCAAGTTGACACCTAGAGTGCCTTGTTGATATAAATACGGCTGCACTCATAGCAGCAGACCGACCCCCAATTAACACAGCGGAGGCTCAGCGTGGAGTGGAAGAACTATAAGGAGCGTTCCCAGGTCTACGGGCTTGCCATTTGCGCCACCAGCGCCGTCGCCGGACTCGTCTTCCTGCTCGGGGTGCTCCGCAAGAGCTACTGGGCGCTGGCCCTGCCCGTAGTCATCGGCTTTCTCGGGGCCCTTTACGTCGCCTTCTGGATCGGGCGCGCCCTCATCACCACGCCCCTCGAGCCGCCGGCGCAGGACTAACGACGCCGCGCCAGTATCTCCTCGTACAGGGCGGCGGTCTTGCGGGCGGTCTCGCGCCACGTGAAGCGCTCCTGTATGCGCCGCCTTCCCGCTTCCCCGAATCGCGCCCTCAACTCAGGGTCCGACATCATGCGCCGGATGGCGTCCGCGAGCGCCTGCGCGTCGCCGGGCGGCACCAGCCATCCCGTCTCATCGTGCGCTACCACCTCGGGAAACGCCCCCGCCGTCGTGGCGATGACGGGCGTGCCGCAGGCCATCGCCTCCGCCGCCGGCAGCCCGAACCCCTCGTAGACCGAAGGCGACACCAGTATCTCCGCCCGGTTGTACAGCCGCACCAGCTCGTCGGTCGGAACGCGGCCCGTGAAGGTCACGCGCGTGCCCAGGCCCCAGCGCCGGACGAGCGTGGGCACCATCTTCAGCGCGCCCTTCGGATTGTCGACGAACGTCAGCCGGATGTCCGGCCGGTCGCTCAGCAGGTGCAGCGCTTCCAGCAGGTAGCGCGCCCCCTTGTTACGGTCCTCCGAATTCCCCACGAAGAGGATGCTGTTCGGCTCCTTCTCGACCCCCTCCAGCGGACGGAACGTGTCGATGTCGACCCCGTCGTGGATCACCTCGATGTGCGACGCCGGCGCCGAGAAGGTCTTCTGAATCGACAGCGCGGAGTTGTGGGAGCCGGTGATGATCTTGTCGACGCGGCGCATGACGAGGTGCTGCATGATGAACGGGTAGAAGACGATCCAGCGCAGCTTCTCCCGCACCGTCCTCGCCTGCATCACCGCATTGTGGCGGTCCACCGCCAGCGGATGATGGATGTTGGCGACGACAGGCATCCCCGAGAGCTTTATGAGCAACGTGCCGTAGCCCAGCACCTGCACGTCGTGGACGATATCGAAGCGGCGCTCGGGCTGGACGCGGCGCAGACGGTCGTAGGCGCGGAGGCTGAACGCCGACATGTTGGAGAACATGCCGAACCGTGTGGTGCCGAGCTCGTAGAAGTTGACCGGTCGCAGGAACTCGCGCGGGTGGCGGCTGTGGAAGAAATCGACGAATTTGAGCGTGCCCGCCACCTCGAACAGACTGAACGTCTCGAGCTCATCGACGGTCACGCCGGGCGCCGTGTCCGGCCGCGGCGGCCCGACGATGACGTGCGCCTCGTGCCCCAGGGCCGCCATCTCGCGCGTGACGTGGCAAAGGTACACGCCCTGGCCGCCCGAGTGCATGTTCCCCTGGTGCAGCAGATAACAGATCCTCATCGCCTTCCCAACACCTCTTCGTACACCTGCGCCGTTCGCTGCGCCGTGAGACGCCAGGTGAAGCGCTCGACGGCGCGCTGCCGCCCCGCCTCTCCCATCCGCCGGCAGAGCGCGGGGTCGGATAGCAGGCGGCGGAGCGCCTCCCCCAGCGCGTCGGGGTCGCCGGGCGGGACGAGGATGCCCGTCACGCCGTCCTCGATTATCTCCGACAGCGCGCCGGCGCTCGTAGCGACGACAGGCACGCCGCAGGCCATCGCCTCCACCGCAGGCAGCCCGAAGCCCTCGTACAGCGAGGGGCAGGCCACCACCTGCGAGCGGCAGTAGAGCCGCACCAGCTCCTGTGTGTCGACGTACGGCAGCACGCTTATGTTCTTATCGAGATGGTACCTGTCTTTCAGCGCCTGCACCAGCTTGAGCTGATCGGCGGGACGGTGATCGAGGAACCGCAGGTGAAACGGGAGGCGGTGCCGCAGGGGATGCAGCGCCTCCAGCAGGTAGCGCGCCCCCTTGTTGCGGTCCTCCGAGTCGCCGACGAACAGGATGCTGGCCGGCTCCTTCTCGACGTCTTCCAACGGACGGAACGTGTCGACGTCGGCCCCGTAGTGGATGACGGTAAGGCTCTCCGGCGGCAGATGGAGGTCGTTCTGTATTGACGCCGCGGAGTTGTGCGAGCACGTCAGCACGCGGTCGATGCGCCGGGCGACGAACTCCTGCATTACCCAGGGGAACCAGAGGTACGCCTGCGCCTTCACGTGCGGCCCCTTCGCCTGGGCGACCCGGTTGCGGCGGTCTATCGTCAGGGGATGGTGAATGCTGGCGACAACCGGCAGCCCCTTCTTCTTCATGAGGAGGATGCCGTAGCTGAGGGTCTGGTTGTCGTGGACGATGTCGAACGGCGTTTCCTGGTGCAGCTCGTGCAGCTTCAAATACGCGCGCATGCTGAAGGTGAACAGCAACGAGCCGAGCGAGATGCGGGTCGCGGCGAACTCGTAGAAATTGAAGGGGTGGAAGAAAAGAAGGGGGTTCGTGCGGTAACGGTACTCCTCGGCGTCGTGCCAGAAGTCCCACCCGCGGTACGTCTTAAGGCCGTGAAACCTGACCCCCGCTTCCACCTTCGGGAACGGCCTGCCGGCGATGACGTGCACCTCATGGCCGAGGCGCGTCAGCTCGCGGCTCAGGTAGTGCGCAAACACCCCCTGTCCGCCCGACGACATGCTTCCCTGGTAGACGATGAGCGCGACCCTCAACCCGCGTCCCCCTCGGTTGTAGATGCGGGCGTCGCGGCCGGTTTCCGCCCGTAGAAGACGCGCTCCTTGCCCAGCACAAGGTTAAGCGCCGCCTCGAGCCGTTCCAGGGGCCGCGCCCGCAGCCCGTAGTGCAGGTCGACCAGCTTGCCGAAGAAGCGCGTGATGGGGAAGCTCTCGTTCTCGACGCCGAACGCGCAGAGGATGAAGTAGTACAGGGCCTGCACCGAGTGCCGCAGCCTCTGCGCGTACACTTCGAGTCCTGCCTCCCTGAGCATCTTCTCCACTACCCCCTGTCGATAGATTCGGACGTGGCCCACGGAAGGCCGGTAGGCCGCCGACAGCGCGGAGTAGACGGTCTCCGGCCAGTAGCTCGGCACGCTGACGGCGAGGAGACCGCCCGGCTTCAGCACGCGCGCCAGCTCGCGCACGACCGCGAGGTCGTCGGGGACGTGCTCCAGCACCTCCGTGCATACGATCTTGTCGAAGAGGCCGTCCTTGAGCGGCAGGCGCTGGGCGTCGGCCTGCACGAAATCGCCCGTACCCACGGCCTCATGCGCCCACCGCTTGTAGGCGAGGAGGTAGCGCGCGACCCGCAGGTCCTGGCGGTTAACGTCGATGCCCAGAAGGCGGCAGTCCCAGAGGCAGATCTCGCTTGTGTGGCGGCCCGGCCCACATCCGACGTCGA
Source organism: Dehalococcoidia bacterium (assembly GCA_030018455.1). NCBI lineage: Bacteria > Bacillati > Chloroflexota > Dehalococcoidia > Dehalococcoidia bacterium. The sequence continues at coordinate 27,979 of JASEFU010000002.1, read as the reverse complement.
GCACGAGATCGCCCGTTTCCAGCGGAAGATGGCGCCGCAGGTCAACGGTGACGATGTTATCGGGCATGGCTTTTGCTCAACGGACGACTCGACTCTCCTTTGCCGATGCGTCATATCCGGCGGGCGGCTTCGACGCGTACATTACGAAGCTCTTCGGCAGGACGCGGTCACCGATGCGCTCGACGAATCGGAGCGCTTGCGAGTCCTCCCGCGTCTTTCGCTCAACGAAGTGCTCCCACGCGGAGGGAATCCGGCTCTCGGAGGCGCCTTCCCCAACAGCGAACGAGAACAGCCAGTAGAGGCTCTCCAGAGAATGACGGCTGCGACGGGCGTATGGCAAGAGGCCCTCGCTCTTCAGCAAGGCGCTCAGACGCCGCCCGCTGTAGACTCGCAGGTGCTCTTTCATCGACAGCCCCCGCAACGAAAGCAGCCGCCAGTACAGCGTCTCGGCGGCGTAGGCAGGCACGCTGACCGCCATGGTCCCACCGGGCCGCAGGACACGCGCCAGCTCCCGCGCGACGAGCGCGTCGTCGGGCACGTGCTCCAGCACCTCGGTGCATATTACGCGGTCGAACGAGGCGTCGGCGAACGGCAGTCTGTCGCCGTCGCCGACGAGGAGGTTCGCCTTCGCCCGCATCTCGCCGTCGCATATCAGACAGTAAAGGTAGCCCTTGCAGAAGAGCAGCTCTTCGGGGTCACGGTCGACGCCGACGACGTAGCAGGGGCGGCGGCACGCATCGACAACGTGGCGTCCGGTGCCGCAGCCGACATCGAGTACACGGTCGCCCGGCGTGAGCCGCAGCAGACCGAAATCGACGGTGAGCAGGCGTGGGTGCGCGGCGCCGCGGGCGCCGTCGCGGTAGCGGTAGGTGGGGGCCTCCGGACGGTGGGCGCCCTTCGCGGGCAGACGGCTGTCAAGAAGGCGGTTTTCGGGCATAGAGGATACGGTCCTTGCCCAGGACGGGGTTTGCCAGCGCTTCCAGGTTTTCGAGGAGGCGAACCCTGCGCCGGTAGTGCCACTGGACGAACTTCTGGAAGTACCTGGTGATGGGGAAATCCTCGTTATCGATGCCGAACGTGCAGCGGATGAACCAGTAGGCAGCCTGGATGGCGTGGCGCAACCTCTCCGCGTACAGCTCGAGCCCGCTTTCGCCCAGCATGCGCGCCATCTGGTGCGGCTTGTAGATGCGGATGTGGCCGCCGGGAGAGTGCCAGTATCCCCAGGATATCGTCCAGAAGACCACCTCCGGGATGTAGTTCGGCACGCTGACGGCGATCAACGCCCCCGGCTTGAGCACCCGCACCAGCTCGGCGATGCCCGCCCTGTCATCCGGTATGTGTTCGAGCACCTCCGTGCAGACAACCTTATCGAAGGCGGCGTCCTTGAACGGCAGGCGCTCGGCGTCGGCGGCGACGAAATCGGCGTGGCCCAGGGCCTCGCGCGACTCCCGCTTGTACGCCCAGAAGACCTTCGCCGTCTTGAGGTCGTCGACGCTGAGGTCGACGGCGACGGCGCGGCACTCCCAGCGGCATATTTCGACGGTGTGGCGCCCGGTGCCGCAGCCCACGTCGAGCACGCGGTCGCCCTTCTCGATGGGGAGATAGCGCCGGAAGTCAACGCTGACGATGTTGTCGGGCGTGGCCGCTCACCCCCCTTCGCCGCGGACCTTCTTGTAGACCTCCACCACCTCGAGGGCGTTCTTGCGCCAGTTGAAGCGTTCCATGATGCTCTGCCGCGCCGCCTTGCCCAAGCGATTCCGGAGGGCGGGGTTTTCCAGCAGCATACGTATGGCTTCGGCGAGGGCGGGCGCGTCCGCCGGCGGGACAAGCCAGCCGGTGCGGCCGTGCTCGATCACTTCGGGGAAGGCGGGCGCGGTCGTGGCGATGACGGCGCGCTCGCAGGACATGGCCTCGGCGGCGGGCAGGCCGAACCCCTCGTACAGCGAGGGCGACACGAGGACTGTCGCGCGGTTGTAGAACTGCACCAGCTCTTCAGTGGAAACGCGGCCGACGAAGGTGACGTGGGTATTCAGCCCGTACCTTCGCACCAGCTCCGGCGCCAGCTTCAGGCTCTTCTTATCGTTATCGATGAGGACGAGATTGAACGGTATCTCGTCCTTCAGCATCGCCAGGGCCTCGAAGAGGTAGCGGGCGCCCTTATTGCGGTCCTCGGAGTTGGTGTTGAAGAGGATGGTGTTGGGCGCTTCCGTCACGTCCGGCAGCGGGCGAAAGGTGTCGGTATCGATGCCGTTGTGGATGCGGGTCATGAGTTCGCGGGGGACGTGGAACATGCGCTCGACGGCATTCGTCGTCGCTTCGGAGACGGTGATGATGTGGTCGACGCGGCGGGCGGTGAACTCCTGCATGATCCAGGGGAACCACAGCAGGCGTCGCGCCCGCTCGTACAGCGTCCGCGACTGCATGATGCTGTTTCGGAGGTCGACGGAGAGGGGGTGATGGAGCGTCGCGACGACTGGGCATCCCAGGGTCTTCATGAGGAGGATGGGGTAGCTAAGGGTCTGGTTGTCGTGGATGACGTCGAACGGCTGCTCTCGCGAAAGCCGCTTCAGTTCGAGATAGGCGCGCATGCTGAACGTCAGCAGCAGCGACGAGAGGGCGACGCGGGTGGAGACGAGCTCGTAGAAGTTGATGGGGTCGAAGTGCGACAGCGGATGACGGTGAAAGACGAAGTGGCGCTTGTAGTGGAAATAGCTCCAGTAGCTGTGGGTGTAGAGGTTGTGGCAGACGACGCCGTCGTCCGTCTGCGGGAACGGCGGGCCGGCGATGACGTGCACCTCGTGTCCGAGGCGGGCGAGCTCGCGGGTAAGGTAGTAAGTGTAGATGCCCTGCCCGCCGGAGTACATTCCGCCCTGGTACATGATGAATGCGATTCTCATGCGGCCGTCCCCATGCCTCCACCTGATGAAGATATCGACGGGGAGTCTGGAAGTCTTTTGGTATCTTACAGGAGGGTGTGGCGTGAGTCTAGCTTGAGCGGTAGCGACACCGGGGGAGTCCAGAGGGGCCCTCCCCTCTGGCGGGGGTTTGCAGGGGGTGTCCCCCTGATTCCGAACCACGCCTGTGAGTGGGCGGGCCTGCCTGCCGGCAGCAGGTGGGAAGAGGGGCGTTTATGTTACGGCGACGGCGACGGCGCCGCACAAAGGCAGAGCTGGACAAACCGGCACTAAGCGTCGTCTGACCTGAGAGTGACCAGGGGCCGGAGCCCCGCCAGCGCCCGCACGTACTGCATCTCGCGATACGCCTGCTCCGCCAGCGACGCGTCGCCGCTGAGTATGAGCCCGGCAATGCGCTGCCGGAACGCGTTCTCCTGCGCTCGCCTTCTCGCTTCCTCGTCCACTTGGTCCTCCTCGTCGGGCGGCAGTTCCACCCGCGCTATCGCATCCCATAGCCGCGGGCGCTCGCGTTCGATGTGCTCGAAGCTCCACCACGAGAGCATGCGCGCGCCCCGCTCGACCGCCGCCTTCGCCCAGCGCTCGAGCTCCTCGGGCGTGACGCTGCCGTAGGCCCCGCCGGCCGGCGCGATGGGGAGCGTATCGAGCCCTTCGCGGCGGAAGGCGTCGTAGCACAGCTCGACGGCCCGCTCCGGCGACACGCCCATCGCGTTGTGGTACGCCTGCGGCATCACGGCGCGGCAGTAGCGATTGAAGACGCCGTACGGCAGGCGACGGTGACAGTCCGGCTGAGCGAGCGGCGCGTACAGCAGCGGGAAGCCGGGGCCGGCGGCGTCGCGTATCGCCTGCAGGTAGCGTTCGGCGGTGGCACCGGGATCGGACGGGTAGCGCTCGTACTCCGATTCGACGTCGATCACATAGACGTCGGGGCCGCGATATGACGGATGCGGGCGCTCAGTGATGAAGCGCGCCGCCGTCGCCGCTTCCTCCGACGCCGTTCGCTTGAGGTCGCCGTAGATCGCGGTGGGCGTATCGCAGCCGTAGACGTAGCCCCAGCAGCCGGCGCGCAGTCCCTCCTGCTGGAGGGCGTGGACGATCTCCCAGACGGGGCGTCCCTGGTCGAAGGGGTGGCCGCCGTCGTCGCTCTTGACGAAGGCGCCGCGACATCCGGCGTCCCTGAGGCGTCGGGCGACGGCCTGCGGGTCGCCGTCGAGGCAGCGACGCCAGTTCCATATCCAGACCCACTTGCCGCTGAGCACGCCGCGAGTATAGCCGTCGCCGCCCCGATATCCGACGGTCGACTGGCACCCGGAGCTTGGCGGCGCGGAGCAGCAGCAGATGACGCCGCTTTAGGCGCTGTCACGACACAAGGATCTGTAGAATTGCTGCCCACTCCTTGTCCAAGACCGACCCTTGTAATATAGCTCGGCTAACAGAAGAAGCAGGAGGCCGAGGAGATGATACGCTTCATGTACCTGTTCAACTACGCCGATGGCATGTCGAAAGAGGAGGGAGAGGACTGGTATCTGACGCAACACGTTCCCGCCATCAAGGAACTGCCTGGCGTCGTGCGCTTCCGCTCGTGGAAGCAGTGGGATGCCGGCATTCCCTTTCCAAGCGCCGGCGCTCCCACACCCTTCGATCAGTTCGTGCGAAGAACCGAAGTCTGCTTCGATGACCATGAGCAAGGGATCGCCGCCATACTTGCGAACTCGAAGCTGTGGACGCCCGCACCCGAACGAGCGCCGGGGTTTCGGGAAATCGAGTGCATGTTCCTCACCGAAGAACCCGAATTCGATCTGCTGCGAGACGCCCCCCAGCAGCACTACAAGTACATGTCGCTGCCATTGTGGTGGCCCCGCGGCAGGCCAAAGGCGGAGGATGCCGAGCCGATATTCATCGATAGCTACTGTTTCTTCTACAGACCTGAAATCTCGTTTGAAGATGGGGAGGACTGGTACATCGGTCACCACACGCGTGAGGGCAAACAGCTACCGGGAATGAGGCACTACAAGACCTGGAGGACAATCCGCGTTCCCGAACCGCCGGGGTCACCGCTGCGCCCGAACAGGTGGGTGCGCATGACCGAGCTCGGCATGAGCCCCGCCAATTACAGAGCGACAATGGTCGACGAAGAAACGAGGATCCGCTTCACCCCCTCTCCCGTCAGTCCACGCGGCGTCATAGGTGGGTGGCTAAACATATCGATAAAGCCCGACGACTACGACGAGTTCTGAGCTGGCGCCTGTCTCGCCGCATTCGGAACGGGTAAGATCGAAGTGAGATGAGAAGGCCCTCGTACCTCGAGCTCGGCGCCGCCCGACTCCGCGAGCGCATCGACCAGGCGTACGAGCTAATGCGCACGCCCTGCCGCGTGTGCCCGCGCCGCTGCCGCGTCGACCGCGCGTCGGACGACAGGCGCGGCTTCTGCCGTGCGGGAGCGTCGGCCGTCGTCTCCTCGTTCGGGCCGCATTTCGGCGAGGAAGCGCCGCTCGTCGGCTCCGGCGGGTCGGGCACCATCTTCTTCACGTCGTGCAACCTCGCCTGCGTCTACTGTCAGAACTGGCAGATTTCGCAAGACCGACAAGGCGAGGAGGTGACGCCGGAGCAACTGGCGCGCATGATGCTCTGGCTGCAGGAGCGCGGCTGCCACAACATCAACTTCGTCAGCCCGACGGTCTACGTCCCGCAGATACTCGCCGCCCTGCCGCACGCCATCGACGCAGGCCTGCCTGCCGGACAGGCGGGCTTACGGATCCCCCTCGTCTACAACACCGGCGGCTACGACTCCCTCGACGCCCTGCGACTGCTCGACGGCGTGTTCGACATCTACATGCCCGACATCAAGTACACGGACGAGCGCATGGGCCGCTACTCGCTAGTGAAGGACTACGTGGCGACGGCGAAGGCGGCGCTGCGGGAGATGCACCGCCAGGTGGGCGACCTGGTCATCGAGGGGGGCGTGGCCGTGCGCGGCATGATCATCCGCCACCTCGTGCTGCCCGGGGGCATCGCCGGAACGGAGGAGGCGATGCGCTTCATCGCTGAGGAGCTATCGCCCGACTCGTACGTGAACGTGATGGCGCAGTACCGCCCGGAGCACAAGGCCATGCCTACCGGCAGGCAGGCCATGCGGTACCCCGAGCTGAGCCGACGCATCACGGGGGAGGAGTACGGGGAGGCGGTGCGGCTGGCGCATCGCCACGGCCTCCACCGCCTCGCCTAACGCACGACAAAACCAGTTCCCGGCGCGTCACTCAGTGATAACGTGATATAGCGGATGCTAGGTCACACCTCATCGGAGTCTACATCGTCCGCGATGGGCGCGGCAGCTTGAATATCCGATATTGTCTGCTCGGGGGTCTCTACATCCTGAGCGACGAGGACATCGCCGGCACGCCGAAGTGACTACACGGGAGCTTCCCTAAGACCTCGTCTCCGACGCTGCTCATCGGTCAACCAGAATTCAACATGTTCGATGTTTCGAAGCCGGGGCTCCATGAAGAGTGACCAATCGAGGGTATAAGCTTCATAGCGGCCTGACCTTCCAGACGCGGCAGAAGTGTCAAGTAGGGTCTACAAGGGCGCAGGTCGAGTGTCATACAGAACCAAGCTCTCAAGTCTGCGAAGCGATGGTCCGGTGATAATGGACGAGGAGGCAGGACTTCCCGGACCCCCGCCTGCCAAAAATTATCTGGTGCTGCTTGGACTTCAGCCGTTCCAGATGGTCGCTAATGGGCACGTACAAAGGGTCCTGATTGGGACGAACCCGGAAGCTGTCCTTGATCAGGCTGGTGAGTTTGTCTATCCGAGAATCACTCAGCTGCAATTGACCGCTCACGCTGCGTCTGCCTACGTTTCTCTTTCTTCAGTCGGGGTCAGGTCGCGAACGCAGCGATTATAGCACCATGCAAAATGCTGTCAACGCGAAGAGCGTCGCGAGCGCCATAACGATGGCGACAAATAGAGCGAACGACCGCGCTTTGGGGCAGTCCCTCTGTGATCTAGGAGGGTTTGCGGTTGGCGCGGGGGACGCGGGCGGATTACAATATGCTCACCTTTTGCTTCTCCTACCCCGGAGGCGCGAGTGATAGAGCTGCCGGTCAGGCTCAAGGGACTCATCCTCAGCGGCGGCAAGGGCAGCCGCCTGCGTCCCTTCACGTACACCGGCGCTAAACAGCTCGTCCCTATCGCCAACAAGCCCATACTCTTCTACGCCATCGAGTCGCTCCGGCAATGCGGCGTCCACGATATCGGCATCGTCGTCGGCGATACGAAGGAGCAGGTGAAGGCGGCGGTCGGCGACGGCTCCCGCTTCGACGTGTCGGTCACCTACATCGAGCAGGAGGCGCCCCTGGGCATCGCCCACGCCGTCAAGGTCTCGCGCGACTTCATCGGCGACGACCCCTTCGTCCTCTTCCTCGGCGATAACTTCATCAGGGAGGGCATCATCCCCTTCGCCTGCGGGTTCTGCCGCGACAACCCGCTGCCCGCGGCCCAGGTGCTGCTCTGCCCAGTGTCGAACGCCAGCGAGTTCGGCGTCGCCGACCTCAAGGACGGACGCCTGGCGCGCGTCATCGAGAAGCCGGCGCAGCCGCCGACGAACCTGGCCGTCATCGGCATCTACATGTTCGGCCCCCAGGTCTTCGAGGCCGTGAACGCCATCCGGCCGTCGGCGCGCGGCGAGCTCGAGATCACCGACACCATCCAGTACCTCATCGACCACGGGCACGACGTCCGCTGCGAGATCGTCGATGGCTGCTGGATCGACACCGGCAAGATGGGCGACCTGCTGGAGGCGAACCGGGCGATACTGGAGACGCTGGAGCCGGCGAGCGCGGGCGCGGTCGACGGGGCGTCGCGCGTCGAGGGGCGCGTCGTGCTGGAGGCGGGCTGCGAGATCGTGAACAGCGTCGTGCGCGGCCCGTCGATAATCGGCGAGCGGACGCGCATCGTCAACTCGTACGTGGGGCCGTTCACGTCGGTCTACCACGACTGCGTGGTCGAGGGGAGCGAGATCGAGCAGAGCGTGGTGATGGAGAACACGGTCATCCGCGGCGTGACGGCGCGAATCCAGGACAGCCTCATCGGGCGGAACGTCGAGCTCACGGGGAGCGACGCCCGGCCACGCGGCTGCAACCTCGTGCTGGGCGATTTCAGCAAAGTGCGTCTCCCCTAGCGGCGCGCTGAGACGAACGGGAGTCCAGGGGGCGGAGCCCCCTGCCGGGGGTCCGGGCCCGCCTGCCGGCAGGCAGGGGTGTCCCCCAGATTCAATAATAATGAGACCGCGAGCCGCCGCCGCAGGCGACGTGCGACGTGGCCGGCAGCGGAGGACCGGAAGGCGGAAGATGCGCAGAATCCTCGTCACCGGCGGCATGGGCTTCATCGGCAGCCACTTCGTCCGCCGCCTGCTCACTCGTTATGACAACTACGAGGTCGTCAACCTCGACAAGCTAACGTACGCCGGTAACCCCGACAACCTGCGCGACGTCGAGGGCGACCCCCGCTACCGCTTCGTGCAGGGCGACATTTGCGACGAGGCGCTCGTCGCCGAGGTCATGCGCGGGGTCGACGCCGTGGTCAACTTCGCCGCCGAGAGCCACGTCGACCGCTCGCTGATGGAGCCGTCGGCGTTCATCCAGACCGACGTTTTCGGGACGTACGTCCTGCTGGGCGCCGCCGCGGCCCGCGGGGGCATCGAGCGCTTTCTCCACGTCTCGACCGACGAGGTCTACGGCGAGGTGCCGGAGCCGCGCCGCTCCCGCGAAGACGACCCGCTTCGTCCGCGCAGCCCTTACGCCGCCAGCAAGGCGGGCGCCGATATGCAGTGCCTCGCCTTCATCGAGACGTACGGGCTGCCGGTGGTCATCGCGCGGCCGTCGAATAACGTCGGGCCGAACCAGTACCCCGAGAAGATGGCGCCGCTCTTCATCACCAACGCCCTCGACGACGAGCCGCTGCCCGTCTACGGCGACGGACGCCAGGTGCGCGACTGGCTGTTCGTCGAGGACAACTGCGAGGCGCTTGACCTCCTCCTGCACGAGGGCGCGCCCGGCGAAATCTATAACGTCGGCGCGGGCAACGAGCGGCCGAACATCGAGACGGCGGAGATGATACTGTCGCTTCTCGGCAAGCCGCGCAGCCTCATCCGCTTCGTGGAGGACCGGCCGGGCCACGACCGCCGCTATTGCCTCGACTGGGCGAAGATACGCTCGCTCGGGTGGTCGCCGCGCCACAACCTGGCCACCGCCCTCGAAGCGACGGTCCGCTGGTACGTCGACAACCGCTGGTGGTGGGAGAAGATCAAGTCGGGCACCTTCCGCGAGTACTACCGGCAGCAGTACGGCAAGCGGCTCGCCTCGTCGACGAGCGGCGTGCCCGGCGAAGCGTAGCGCCTGCGGTCACCCATGCGAGTCCTCGTCACCGGCGGCAACGGTCAACTCGGGCGGGAGCTCGTCGCCCTGCTGCGCCCGCGTCACGAAGTCGTCGCGACCGACCTGCCGGAGCTCGACGTCCGCGACGCCGACGGCGTGCGACGCCTCGTGCGGGACGCGCGGCCCGAGGTCGTGTTGCATCCCGCCGCCCTCACCGATACGCGCCGCTGCGAAGAGGACCCCGACCTTGCGCTCGCGGTGAACGCCGGCGGCACGGAGAACGTGGCGAAAGCCTGCCGCGAGACCGGCGCCGCGATGCTGTACGTCAGCACGAACGAGGTGTTCGACGGGCGGAAGGGCGCGCCGTACGTGGAATCGGACGCGCCGGGCCCCATCAACGCGTACGGGCGGTCGAAGCTGGCGGGCGAGCAGCGCGTGCGGTCGCTGCTGGAACGGTGGTGGGTCGTGCGCACGTCGTGGCTGTACGGCGACGGCGAGGGCAACTTCCCGGCGAAGGTGCTGTCGGCGGCCCGCGCGGGCAGCGAGCTGTCGATGGTGACGGACGAAGTGGCGACACCGACGTGGGCGCGCGACCTGGCGGCGGCGATCATCGCGCTGATCGATCGCGCGAACTCCGGCGTCTATCATCTCACGAACGGCGGCGAGTGCTCGCGGTTCGAGTGGGCGCGCGACGTGCTGCGTCTCGCCGGCCGCAACGACGTGCCGCTGAAGCCGACGACACTGACAGAATACAACCCGTACCCGCCGAAGCCGCCGTACACCGCGCTCGCGAACCGCGAGGCGGCGTCGCTGGGGATCGAGCTTCGCCCCTGGCAGGACGCCCTCCGCGAGTTCTTCTCCACCCACAATCCCTAGCGACCCCGGCCGGAGTCAAAGGGGAGTGCAGAGGGTCTCCCTTTGCCGGGGTCTGGGCCCGCCTGCCGGCAGGGCAGGGGTGTCCCCCACATTCCGTAGACGCTTGCGGGCGGGCCTGCCTGCCGGCAGGCAGGTGGGAAGATAGGCGCCAATGTTACGAGAACCACGTCCCGCGCCGCCCGTGCGCACCATCGCGGCGAGCTCTGGTGCTGCTCTACAGCCACCTCCACCGGAATGATAAGATGTGGGCACTCAGGAGACAGAATGAATGTCCGGGCAATTGTCGCCTAAAGCGCTGCCGTCCGTGGGTGTCGTCGTCGTCAACTACAACAGCGCGTCCTTCGTCCGCGAGTTCGCGGAGTCGCTGCGAAACGTCGACTACCCCAACTTCCGCGTCATCATCGTCGACAACGCCTCCACCGACGGCTCCCCCGACACTCTCCGAGAGCTTCTGCCCGACGCGGTATTCATCCCGTCCGACGAGAACACGGGCACCGCCGGCGGCAACAACATCGGCTTCCGCTACTGCGTCAAGCACGAGTACGACTTCGCGCTGGCGCTCAACAACGACACCGTCCTCACGCCCGACTTCCTGTCGAAGCTGGCGGACGCCGCCGACGAAAGGACAATCGTCGTCCCCAAGATCCTCTATCACTACGACCGCAGCCTCATCAGCACCCACGCCGGCGGCTTCGACTGGCGCTTCGGCCGCTTCCGCAACACCTACCATGGCCGGCCCGACGGCCCCGCGACCAGCCGCCCGCGCGATCTGCAGACGGCGAGCTTCTGCTGCGCCCTCATCCCCGTCGCCGCCTTCGGGGCCGTAGGGATGCTGGACGAGCGCTTCTTCATGTACTACGAGGAGACCGACTGGCTGCGCCGCGCCCTGGCGGAGGGCTACCGGCTGCGTTACGTCCCCGAGGCCGTGGTCTATCACATGGAGAGCGGATCGAGCGGCGGCGGCTGGATGACGCCGTTCAAGCTCTACTACGCCACCCGCAACCGTTTGTACCTCGTCCGCAAGAACCAGCCTTCGCGCCTCTGGTTCGCGCTCTTCACGGCCTACTTTCTCGCCGGGCGGCTGCCGTACCTGGCGCTGTACGTCGCGCGGCGGCGTTGGCGCATGCTGCAGGCGATGCTGCTCGGTGTGTGGCATTACTATCGCGGGAAGATGGGCAGGACGCTGGAGGTGGGCCGGCTTTAGGCCCGGGAGAGACTATGCGGGTCGCCATCGACGCCACGTCCATACCCCGTCTCATGGCCGGAGCGGGCGTCTATACCTGCAACCTTGTGCGCGCCCTCGCTGAAGTAGACGGCGAAAACGAGTACGTGGTGTTCGCCCGCAGCGACGCCTTCGACGACCTGCGGCGCGGACAGCCGCGGTTCGAGGTCGTGCGCGTGGGCGCGGGCTCGCGTCCGGCACGGCTGCTGTGGGAGCAGACGGCGCTCCCACGCGAGCTGCGGCGGAGGCGCATCGACCTGCTCCATTCGCCCCATCACACGGCGCCGATTGTTGCGCGGGGGACGCGGCGCGTCGTCACCTTCCACGACCTCACGTTCTTCATCCTGCCGCGTCGCTACCCGGGAAGCCGCCGCTTTTACTTCCAGACGTTCAGTCGCCTGACCGCCCGCCTCGCCGACGCCCTCATCTGCCCGTCGCGGGCGGTGCGGGACGACATCCTCCGCATCCTGAAGGTCCAGCCCGACAGGGTGCGCGCGATCGCGGAGGCGGCCGCGCCCATCTTCCGTCCGCTCGACAATGCCGAGGCGGTGGAACGGCTGCGCCACAAGCTCCTGCTGCCGGAGCGCTTTGTCCTCTCCGTGGGCAGCCTGGAACCGGGCAAGAACCGGGCCACCCTGCTCAGGGCGTACGCAAACCTGCGGCAGCGGGGCGTCGAGCACAAGCTGGTGATCGCCGGGCAGCGGGCGTGGAAGTACGAGGGCGACTTCCGGCTCGCCGAAGAGCTGGGGCTCAAGCGCGACGTCGTCTTCGCGGGATACGTACCGCCGGAGGACATGCCCGCCCTCTACAACGCCGCCGGTCTCTTCGTCTTCCCGTCGCTGTACGAGGGGTTCGGGCTGCCCGTGCTAGAGGCGATGGCGTGCGGCGTGCCCGTCGTCGCGTCGAACGTCTCGGCGGTGCCGGAGGTCGCGGGCGAGGCGGCCGTCCTCGTCGACCCGTCCAACGCCGATGAGTTGTGCGACGCGATGGCCCGCGTCCTCGGCGACGAAGCGCTGCGGGAATCGTTACGGGAACGCGGCCTGGCGCGGGCGGCGGAGTTCAGCTGGCAGAAAGCAGCGCGCGAGACCATCGAGGTATACTCGCAGGCGGCGCAGGCCACGAAATGAAGCTGTCGATTGTCATAGTCAGCTACAATGGGCGCGAGCACCTGCGCACGTGCCTCGCATCGCTCTCCCGCTACCTCGATGACCCGGAGTGCGAAGTCATTGTCGTCGATAACGCGTCGAAGGACGGCAGCGCGCAGATGGTGGCGGAGGAGTTCCCGCAGGCGCGTCTTTTCGCCCTGCCGACAAACACCGGATTCGCCGCCGGCGCCAACCGCGGCGCGCAGGAGTCGAAGGGCGAGGCGATCGTCTTCCTCAACCCCGATTCGGAGGTCGCGTCCGACGTGTTCGGGCCGATGCTCGAGCACCTGGGCGCGCACCCGGAAATCGGCATACTGGCGCCGAAGCTCATCGACGCCGACGGCTCGCTCCAGCTTTCCTGCCGCCGCTTCCCCGGCTTCGCCACCGCCCTCTTCAATCGCTACTCCCTTCTGACGCGCCTCCTGCCGCGCAACCGCTTCTCGACCCGTTACCTGCTGACCGACTGGGACCATAACGCCATCAGCGACGTCGACTGGGTATCGGGGGCGTGCATGATGGTTCGCCGCTCCCTCCTCGACGAGGTCGGGCCGCTGGACGAGGCCTTCTTCTTTTCGCTGGAGGACGTGGACTTCTGTCAGCGGACGCACCGCGCGGGATACAGGGTAGTCTACTTCCCGCAGGTGGAGGTCATGCACCACATCGGCGGAAGCAGCAGGACGGTGGCCATGCGGACGGTCATCGCCAGGCACCGCAGCATGTGGCGCTACTACAAGAAGTACATGCGCCGCAACTTCGCCGTCGATGCCGCCGTGGCGGCGGGGATATCGCTGCGCTGCGGTTGGCTGCTCCTGCTGAACGCCGCCAAACAGGCCATCGGCGCTGTGCGGGGGCGCGGCTCCACGTAGGGGCGCCGGCGGGCGCGCGCCTTTCATCCGGCTACCGGCGGCCGCTCGTCTGCCGGCAACAAGGAAGGCACGGCGGCAGGATGGAGTCGTGGGGAGTTATGTCTACTTCTGTGAGAACAGCGGAAGCAACAGCAGCTCCGGCACCTCGTTGATAACGAAGTCCGGCTCCGCGTAGTCGACGGGCGGCTCCGATTCCTCCGGCTCGCCCAGGTCCTTCTCCAGCTCCTTCTCTTCTTCCGACATCTGGTTCCGCTTGAGCACCGCCGTCATGCCCAGCGCCTTCGAGCCCGCCACGTCGGCGCGCAGGGAGTCGCCGACCATCACCGTCTCCTCCGGCGCTACTCTGAGGTCTTCGAGCGCGTACTCGAAGATGCGGCGGTGCGGCTTCAGGTAGCCGACCTCGCAGGAGATGATGAGCGTCTCGAAGCAGTCCAGCAGGCCATGGTGTCGCATTTCCTCGCGAAAGGGCTCGCCGCCGAGGCCACGGTTGGTCACCGAGCCGACGCGGTACCCGCGCTCCCGCAACGCCCGCAGCGTCTCGATGACGCCGGGGAACAACTCGCGTCCCAGGAAGACGCCGCCCAGGTTCCACGTATGCCAGAGCTGCACCGCCTGTTCGTCAGTGATCACGAGTCCCTTGTCGGCCGCCACTTGTTTGGCGATTGCCGGGTAGTCGGGGCTGATGAGGTCCCCCCAGTAGGCCTCGTCCGTCGCCTTTTCGATGGCGGCGCGGATGTCACGCCCGAGAAAGAAGAGCTCGCCGGCGGGCTCCACGCCCCAGGAGCGCAGCAGGTCAGAGATGCGGTGCACCGTTTCGCCGCGGATTATCTCCACCGGCGGCATCTTCGGGAAGTGCCACAGCGTCTCGCCCAGGTCAAAAAGGACAGCCCGTACCGTCATTCTGCGCCCTGCTTTCCAAGATGGACAAACGGAAGCGGCGCCTACCGAGAGGGAACGCCGCCCGCCCCTCCTACAGGAGCCCGCACTCTTTGAGAAGTCTTCGCTCGGCCCCGCGGGAGCGGAAGATCTGGCCGGTGAGATAGAGCATCGGGCGGACTCTGCCCTCCTGCTCTATGCACTCCGAGATGAGGCGCCTGCCCGCCCCTTCGAGGAGGCGCGAGCGCTCGTCGTCCGAGAGCGCTTCTTTCCCCATCTCGCGCGCCAGCATGCTCTCGATCTGCACCGTGGTCATCACCTCGACCCGTTGCGGGGCCTCGCCCTCCTGCGTTACCGTGAACACGCCGCACGTGCAGTCGGGCTGCTTGTCGATCCAGCCCTCGTACTCGATGTCCCAGGCCGATGGGTCGCGGACCACGGCGCCAATCCTTGCCCTGCTCTATGTTCTATCGTAGCACAGGGGTGCAACGAGACGGCTAGTCCCCCGGCCTGGCGATCCGCAGCGGCTCTCCGGGCTCGGCCAGGAGCTGCGCCCGCGCCTGTACGCGCACCGGAAGTCCCCAGATGTCGATAAAGCCGACCGCCGAACTCTGATCGAAGCGGTCTCCTTTGTCGTAGGTTGCCAGCGAGTAGTCGTACAGGCTCCTGGGCGAGCTGCGCCCCACGGGCGTCGCCTGGCCCTTGTGGAGCCGCATGCGCACCTTCCCCGTCACGTGGCGCTGCGTGCTCTGGACGAACGCCGCCAGGTCCTGGTGGTAGGCGGTGAACCAGAGGCCGTTGTATATGAGGTCGGCGTACTCCTGGGCGATCCGCGCCTTCATCCGCAGCTGCGGCTTCGACAGGGTCAGGTGCTCCAGCGCCTCGTGCGCCTTCAGGAGGGTGACGGCGGCCGGCGCCTCGTAGATCTCGCGCGACTTTATGCCGACGAGCCGGTCCTCGACAAGATCGACGCGGCCGACGCCGTGCTCGCCGGCGATGGCGTTGAGACGCTGCACGAGCGTGACGCCGTCCACTTCCTCACCGTCCAGCGACACCGGTATCCCGCGCTCGAAGCCGATCTCGATGTAGCGCGGCTTGTCCGGCGCGTCCTTCACCGAGCGCGTCAGCTCGTAGATGTCCTCAGGCGGCTCCTCCCACGGGTCTTCGAGCACGCCGCACTCGATGCTGCGTCCCCACAGGTTCTCGTCGGTGGAGTAGGGGCTGTCCCTGGTCACGGGGACGGGTATCTTGTGCTTCTCGGCGTAGGCGATCTCCTCCTCGCGCGTCATCCCCCACTCCCTGACGGGCGCGACGATGCGAAGGTCGGGCGCGAGGGCTTGTACGCTCACGTCGAAGCGAACCTGGTCGTTACCCTTGCCGGTGGAGCCGTGGGCGACCGCCGACGCGCCCTCCTCGCGGGCGACATCCACCATCAGTTTGGAGATGAGGGGCCGCCCCAGCGCCGTCGCCAGAGGGTAATGGCCCTGGTAGAGGGCGCCCGCCGCCAGCGCGGGGAACGCGAAGTAGCGGATGAACAGGTCTTTGCCGTCGCGCCAGAGCGCCTTCGCCGCGCCGGAGGCCATCGCCCTCTCCTGGAGGACGTCGAAGTCCTTCTCCGTCCCCATATCGATGTGGAGGGCGATCACCTCGTAGCCGCGCTCTTCAGTCAGCCACTTGATCGCGACGCACGTGTCCAGTCCACCGGAATACGCCAGTACCAACTTCTCCGCCATGATTCACTCTTTCCTTTAGAACGACTAGCTATCGGTTCGCATCTGAAGGCCAAGCACTTCGCGGAGGCGGCCGTCTACTGCCTGCATGTCCACGCTCCCCATTTTGCCCAACTTGCGAATGATCAGAGGAGCCGCAAGGGTAGCGACCCGGCAACGAAATAGCGACGGCGCAATGAGCCCGGCACGCTGCCAGTGCCGTATTCTGTGGTCGCCCGGTCGTGGCGCCGTTTTCACCTTGCTCGTGATCTGACCGACTAATACTTCTCCTGCCGAATTGTACTCCTCGCCGCTGATCACGAGAGCAGGCCGGCGCTTCACCCCATCGAGACCGGTGAAAGGGAACGGTACGAGAACGACATCGCCGCGGCTATAGCGTGTCATAGGCCGCGTCTTCCTCGCTTTCCCAGTCCTCGGCGAACGCCGCCTCTGACAGCGCCGCCATCGCCCCTGCTTCCCCCGCCTCTCCCCCCAAATCCAGTTCGCGCACCGCCTTTGAGGTAACGGAGTAGCGTTTTTCGCCGCCCGGCAAAGGGTGCACGGAAAGATAACCTTTCTTCACCTGTTGGGCGATCCAATGATAGTCGGTGCCCTTTGATTTCAATAGCTGGTCGAGCGCCTCAAACGCGACGCTGTTTCCGGACCAGTAGATTGTGCGTAGCACCTCGCGGCGCCTCTGGTAAGGATCGGTTTCTTCCGAATCCGGGCCCGCTATCTGCTCCTCCAGTCTTTCGACGATTTGCCTGACGGTTCTCAGTTCTTTTAGCAGAGTTGCCTGGTTGATGGGCATGTCAGCCCTCCGAGGTTTTGGTATCCAATATCATACCAATTCCAATCTTCTAAGTCAATCCGAACGAACGGAGCACGCCGGCCAGGCGCAAGAGGCCCTCCTCCAGCTCACCTTCCGTTATCGTCAGCGCCGGCGAGATGCGGACCGCGTTCGGCCGGACGTTGTTGACGATGAGCCGCTCCTTCAGGCAGGCGAGCACCAGATCCTCTGCTATCTCCTCTCGCAGCTCAATCGCCCAGAGCATTCCCTTGCCGCGCACGTCCTCTATCGAGTGATGGGCGTCGTGCAGGGTGCGGAGCCGCTTCTCCAGGAGCTCGCCTTTCTTTGCCGCCTGCGCCGGCACGTCGTTGTCGATCATGTACTTGACGACTGCATACGCGACGTGCGTCGCCAGCGGGTTGCCGCCGAAGGTCGTGCCGTGGTCGCCGGGGACAAAGACGGCGCAATGCTCCTTCGCCAGCACGGCGCCCACGGGGAAGCCGCCTCCCAGTCCCTTGGCGAGCGTCATGATGTCGGGCTCGACGCCGTAGTGCTGGTAGGCGAAAAGCGCGCCCGTCCGTCCGATGCCCGTCTGCACTTCGTCGAGGATGAGGAGTAGGCCCCGCTCGTCGCACCAGGCGCGGACGCCCCGCAGATACTCCGGCTCTGCGGGCAGGACGCCGCCCTCGCCCTGCACCGGCTCGAGGATGACGGCGCAGGTGTTCTCGCCGGTCGCCGCTTTCAGCGCCTCGAGGTCGTTGAACGGCACGTGCACGAACCCCTGCGGCAGGGGCGTGAACGGCGCCTTGTAACGCTCGGTGCCGGAGGCGGTAACAGTGGCCAGCGTGCGACCGTGGAAGGCGTTGTGCGCCGCTATCACCTCGTAAGCGCCGTCGCGGTGCTCCTTCGCCCACTTGCGCGCCAGCTTGAACGCTGCTTCGTTCGCTTCCGCGCCGCTGTTGCAGAAGAAGGCCCTGTCGAAACAGGAGTTGTCGATGAGCAGGCGCGCCAGCTCGATTTGAGGCAGCGTATAGACGACGTTCGAGTAGTGCATGAGCCGTTCCGCCTGCTCTTTGACGGCGGCGACGATGACGGGGTGGCAGTGCCCGAGGCTGATGACGACGTGCCCGCCGAAAAAATCGAGGTACTCGCGCCCTTCGTCATCCCAGACGCGGCTTCCCTCGCCCCTCACGAGGGTGACGGGCATCCGCTTGTAAGTCGTCATCATGTACTTGCTTTCGAGCTCTCGCCAGTCCGCCATCTGTTTCCCTTTCTACGCGCTCATTGTATCGGTCTTGAGGGTTAGCCAGGGCACCGAAATGGGCCTTTCCTTCGTCGGCCACGTCGTCCCCGCCGGAGGCGGGGACTCGCGGCCTCTCTTCTGGGGTCTGGGGGACACCCCCAGGGCCCTCGCCAGGGGGCTCCGCCCCCTGGACCCCGTTGCCGCCTTCGAGCCCGCATTCTCTACTCTGAAGTCAGCTCCACGAGCCGGTCAAGCGCCGACTGAACCCTATCGAGCTCGGCGCCGAAGGTCGCGAAGTCGCCCCGTTGCAGCGCTTCCCGCGCTCTCTGGTACGCTTCCTGCGCCTCCCGCGCGAGGGCGGCGGCGTCATCGGGCAGGACGGCGGGCGTTGGCGTCGGCGTCGGCTCCGGCGACGGCGTTGCTTCCGCAGGAGGCGTGGGCGCGACTCCGGGCTCCCCGGGCTCCGGCTCGATAGGCTCGGGCTCTGTGGGCGCCGCCCGCCCCGAGATGACGTCGAGTGCGTCTTCCAGCGTCGGCTCCATCGCGATCTCGTTGCCGTTGACGACGATCACCCGCTTGAGCTCGGGCAGGCCGCCGTTTTCCGCTTGGAGATAGATCGGCTCCACGAAGAGCGCCGACTGCCCGATGGGGATCATCAGCAGATTGCCACGTATCACCTGCGAGCCTGCCTGGTTCCAGAGCGTGAACTGCTCCGATATTGTCGTATCCTGATCGATGCGGAACTCCACCTGCTCCGGCCCATCGAAGAAGCGGCCGGAGGGAAAACGGAAGGCGATGAGCTTCCCGTAGTCCGGCTGGTCGGAGCGGGCAGCCAGCCAGGCGACGGCGTTCTTCTTGTTCGCGGGCGAAAACGGCATTATCTGAATGAACTCCGCCCGCGCTTCTCCCGGCAGGCGCATGATTACGTAGTACGGCTCCATGGGCTGCTTGCGGTCGAAGAAAGTCTCCTCCGGTATCTTCCACACGTCTTCCTTGTTGTACAGCGCCCGCGCGTTGTCCATGTGGTAGACGGTGTACATCTGCACCTGCGTCTGGAAGAGGTCTTCGGGGTAGCGGACGTGCTCCTGGAGGCTCGCCGGCATCTCTTCTCGCGGCGTGAAAAGGTCGGGGAATATTTTGTCGTAGACGCGGGCGATGGGGTCGGACTCGTCCCAGAGGTAGAACGTCGTCGAGCCGTCGTAGGCGTCGATGGTCACCTTGACGCTGTTGCGGATGTAATTGAAGCCGCGCCCGGACGGCTGCGAGTAAGGGTAGCGGTCGCTCACCGTGTAAGCGTCCTGTATCCAGAACAAGCGGCCGTCAGCGATCACAAGGTAGGGGTCGTGGTCGAGCCGCAGGAAGGGCGCTATCTCCGAGACGCGCTGCTGTATGTTGCGCCGGTACAGGAGCTGGCTGTCGGAGGAGATTTGGCCGCTGATCATGATGTTGGCGTCGCCGAACTCCCAGGCGTAGAAGAGGCGCCGCCAGAACGAGTCGAGCTTGACGCCGCCCTCGCCCTCGAACGTCGTGAGCGCCGTTGTGGCCTCCGTCGTGTAGTCGAACTCATCCTCTTTGCTGTTCACAATGACGTAATGATCGGGCATCTCGCCGTAGTAGATCTGGGGGCGCGTCACTTCCGGCGTCCCTTCCGGCGGGATGTCTTTGACGAGCAGGCGCGGCAGCCCTTCATCGACCACCTCATTTACTGCGCTCAAGGCCACGCCGTACCCATGCGTGTATTGCAGGCGGCGGTTGACCCACGTCTGCGCTTCAGAGGGCAGGCGCTCCGGCGACAGCTCTCGGGCGCTCAGCATCGTCTGGCGGTACTTGCCGTCCAGCGTGTAGCGGTCGACGTCGACGTCCAGGAAGTCGTACAGAGGACGGATCGACTGAATCTGGCTGAGCGTCTCGCGAAGCGGCCGGTGGTCCCATAGCCGGATGTTGCTCAGGGTTTCGGGGTTGTCGGCCAGTTCCTCGACGGTGACGGCGTCCCTGGCGCTGAACTCCCGCAAGTCGACGTTGACGAGGCCATAGGCTTCATTGGTGGCGGTTATGTTCCGCTCTATGTATTCGCTTTCCTTCTCCAGCTCATTCGGCTCCACCTCGAACCTCTGCACGGTCGCGGGGTAGACCAGCCCCACGATGACAGCGCCCGCGACCCACAGAATGACGGCGGCCACCGGCAGGACGAGCCCGCGCCGGAAGATGTTGGCCGCGACGGCGAGGGCAGCGACGAACGCCAGCCCCATCGACACGTAGATCGCCGGGAGCTGGGCGTGCACGTCGGTGTAAGCGGCGCCGAAGACCACGCCGCGGCTGGAGAAGTTCAGGTCGTACCGGCTCAGCCAGTAGCCCCAGATGAAGACGCCCAGGATCGCGATCACCAGCAGCGAAAGGTGCGCCCTGATGCCCGCGGGCACTGTCACGGCGAACCCGCGGCGGCTGAAGTGGAATAGATAGAGTCCGGCGACGAACACAGTGGTCAGGATGACGACGGCGAGCGACCACCCCTGAAGAAAGCGCAGGAACGGCAACTCGAACATGTAGAAGCCGATATCGCGGTGGAACGTTGGGTCTTCACGGCCGAACGGCTGTGAATTGAGGTACGTCAGCAGCGTGTCCCACTGTCCGGAGGCGACGGAGCCGAATATCACCGCCAGGAAGAGAGAGAGCGCCAGCATCGCCACCAGGCTGAGTCGCCGCAGCGCCACGGGGTCGACGTCGAGAAAGAGCGGCTCGCCGGCCAGCGGCGCCAGCCGCCGCACGACCAGATAATTGCCGACGAAGAAGGCAAGGAAGACGCCCGCTCCCGCAAAGAACAGCCAGACACGCGTGGTGAGCATCTTCGCGAAGACGGAGCGAAAGCCGACCGCCTCGAACCACAGCCAGTCGGTGTAGAGGCCCTTGAGGATGCTGGCGACGATGAAGATGACGACAAGGGCGACGGCGATCGCCAGCCATCGCGTGTAAGCGCCGATGCGCCGCGGACGGTAGCGTCGGATGCGGAACGGCGGAGGAGGCGGCCCCAGCCCTTCTTCTCGGTCGCCCGGCTGTCGGAAGAAGTCCACTCGCCCTCCTAGCCCACGCGCGTGCCCGCGACGCGGCCTTCCAGCGCCGCCTTCAGCGCCGAAGGCTGCCGTCCGTCTACGATCAGCGACGTCGCGCCCGCTGCTGCGGCCCGCAGGCAGGCCTCCACCTTGGGCAGCATGCCGCCGACGATTGTGCCCGCGTCGGTCATCGCCGCGGCCTGCTCCGCCGGCAGCCGCCCGACGACCCGCCCCTCGCCGTCGAGTATCCCGGGGACGTCGGTCAGGAAGACGAGGAACTCCGCCTTAACGGCCGCGGCGACCTCGCCGGCGACGGTGTCGGCGTTGACGTTCAGGAGTTGAGGGCGCGGCTCGCCGTTCACGCACTCAATGGCAATGGGCGCGACGACGGGCATGTAGCCCACCTCCAGTAGCGGCAGCAACATCTCGGAGCGCACGCTCTCGATTTCGCCCACTAAGCCCAGCTCAGGGATGCGGCGGGCGCGGATGAGCTCGCAGTCGGCGCCGCTGAGGCCGATAGCGCGGCCGCCCAGTCCGTTGACGCCGGCGACGATCTCCTTGTTCACCAGTCCCGCCAGCACGGCGACGACGACGGGGAGCGCCTTCTCGTCGGTGCGGCGCAGCCCGCCCACGAACGCCGACTCGACGCCGTGCGCCTCCAGCCAGCGGCTGATGAGGCTGCCCCCGCCGTGCACGACGACCAGCGGCCAGGCGTCCTTCTGCAGCGTCACCAAGTCATCGAGGGCGGCGTCCCGGCTGTCCCAGGTGCTCCCGCCGACCTTGACCACCGTCACTCCCCGCTTGCCCACGTCGCTCCTCGCTCAGGTGGTGTATTCAGCGTTGATCCTGACATACTCTTCCGTTAGGTCACAGCCCCAGGCCGTAGCCGCCGCCTTGCCCGCGCCCAGGTCGACGCGGATGCGGACTTCGGGCCGGTCGGTGGCGCGGCCGAGCGCCCGCTTGTCGAAGGGCACAGGCGTTCCCCGGTCGAACAGGCGCTCCTCCTGCCAGAAGAGGCTGATGCGCGACTCGTCGACGGCTGCCCCGCTGCGTCCGACGGCCGCGAGCACGCGCCCCCAGTTGGGGTCGTTGCCGTACACCGCCGACTTCACCAGCGCGGAGCCGGCGACGGCGCGGGCGGCGACACGGGCGTCGTACTCCGTAAGGGCGCCGACGACCTCGACCTCGATCAGCTTCGTCGCCCCCTCGGCGTCACGCGCCATCGACTTCGCGAGCGCGACGCACACCCCGTTCAGCGCCTCCTCGAACAGCAGCCGCCCTTCGCTCGACTGATCGACGAGCGGGCCGCCGGCGGCGCCGTTTGCCATGACGAGCAGCATGTCGCTGGGGCTGGTGTCGCCGTCGACGGTGAGCATATTGAACGAGAGGTCGGCCGCCCGCTTCAGGGCCTTTCCGAGGAAGGCGTGGTCCGCCGCCGCGTCCGTGGTGAGGAACGCGAACATCGTCGCCAGGTTGGGGTGGACCATGCCCGCGCCCTTGGCGCAGCCGCCGATGCGGTACTCGATGCCGCCCACCGTAAACGACGCCGACGCCTGCTTGGGGACGCGGTCGGTGGTCATGATGCCGCGCGCGAACGCTTCGCCGGCCGTCCTGCTCACGGCGACCGACGGGAGCGCTGCCCGTATCTTCTCCATGGGGAGCGGACGGCCCGTCACCCCGGTGCTGGCCACGACGACGTCGGCTTCGCCGATGCCGAGCTTGTCCGCGGCGAGGCGCGCCATCTCCTCGGCGTCGCGCATCCCCTGCGCGCCGGTGTAGGCGTTGGCGCAGCCGCTGTTCGCGACCACCGCCTGTATTCGCCCCGAAGCGACGTTCCGCTGGGAAAGCCTCACAGGGGCTGACTTCAGGACGTTTGTCGTGAAGAGGGCCGCCGCCGTGCACGGCAGCTCCGAGTACAGCAGCGCGAGGTCCAGCCGCTCGTTGTCATCGTCGCGGATGCCGGCGGCGACCGCCCCGGCGAAAAACCCCCGCGGCGCGGTCACGCCTTCGGTGAGCTTAACAGATGGCTCTTCTATCATCTCGCAGGGAAACCTTCCTGTGGTCGCTCGCGTGGAGGAGGTCTGTCCGCCGTCTGCCTAAGGGTAAAGTCCCAGCTCTTGCAGTCCCGCCGTCTCCGGCAGGCCGAGCATGACGTTCATGTTCTGTATCGCCTGGCCGGCGGCCCCCTTCACCAGGTTGTCGAGGCAGCTTACGACAATCAAGCGGCCGATCCTGGCATCGACAGTGGGGTAAACGAGGCAGAAGTTGCTCCCGCGCGTCTGCTTGGTTTGCGGCGGGCCGTCGACCACGCGCGTGAACGGCTCGTCGCGGTAGAACTCGTTGTACGCGTCGCGCACCGTCGCTTCCGCGTTCGCCGAGCCGCGGATGGCTTCGCTGAGGGGCGCGTAGCAGGTGGTGAGTATGCAGCGGACGATCGGCAAGAGGTGGGGGACGAAAGTGACGCGGGGCGTCGCGCCCCCTGCCGTCAGCGCCAGCTCCTGCACGATCTCCGGCAGGTGGCGGTGGCCGGCGAGGGCATAGGCGGAGACGCCTTCGGCCGCCTCCGAAAGATGCGTCGTGAGGCTGGGGGAGCGCCCGGCGCCGCTCGCGCCCGATTTGCTATCGATGACGATATCGCTTTCGATGAGGCCGTTCTTCAGCGCCGGCGCGAGCGCGAGGATGGCGCCCGTGGGGTAGCATCCGGGGTTGGCGATGAGCTTCGCCCCGGCGATCCGCTCGCGGTACAGCTCCGGCAGGCCGTACACGGCCTCCGCCAGCAGCGAGGGACGCGGGTGCGGCGTCTTGTACCAGCGCTCGTACTCGTCGGCGTCCTTCAGGCGGAAGTCGGCGCTGAAGTCGACCACGGGCAGCCCGCGGTCGATGTACGGCAGCAGGAGCTTGGCGGCGGCGCCGTGCGGCAGCGCGCCGAATACGAAATCGACCTCGTCCAGATCGTCCTTGATCGTCAGGTCGAAAGGCCAGAGGTGAGGAAAGAACTCCCCGAGCCGCTGTCCGACGCCCTCGATGCTGGAGACGGATGTGAGCTGGACGTGCGGGTGGTGGTAGAGGAGCCGCGCGAGCTCGCTGCCCGCGTAGCCGGTGGCGCCGAAAATGCCTACTCTGGTCAATTCATCGCTCACAGGGAAGTTGATGTTCCAGTATACAGTCGGCCGGATGGTGGTACAAGAAAGAAGGCTGCGACGGCCCGCCTTCCGGAATCGGGGGACATCTTGCCCACCGTCCATGAAGCGTACCGTCGGCAAGCCGCCCGCGCGTACGGAGCGCTAGATTGTGGCGATGGTCAGCCTGTTTATCGCGCCGTCGTCCGAGAAGCCGCAGGTGATGGCGACGGCGACCCGCTTCCGCAGCATCTTCGCGACCAGCCCCAGCGCGCCCGTCGGCGCCTTCCCCGATACCAGCACCGTCCCGTCGGCCTGCTCCTGAGGCGCCGACCAGCCAACGCGCTCCAGGCCGCGCCCGCCCTCGGACGCCATGCGCAGCGCCGTCTCGACCCCGCCGCGTCCGGGGATGTCGCCGATCTGAGGCACCGTCAGCACCACGTCCTCCGCGAGCGTTCCCGCCGCATCCGCGAACTGCTTCCCGCGCACGCAATCGATGAATCGAGCTGCGGCTTCTGTCTTCGCGCTCATGGTCGGTTCCCTCCTTTGCCTGGCGGGACGCAGCTAAGCCAAGCCCCGCTCTCGCAGCACGCGCTGCGTCGTTGCGCCGATCTCGGCCGGGCTCTCGACGATGGCCGCGCCGGCAGCGGCAAGCGCCTCTTTCTTGGCCTGCGCGGTACCCGTGTTGCCGGCGATAATCGCCCCCGCGTGACCCATGCGACGTCCCGGCGGGGCCGTGCTGCCGGCGATGAAGGCGATGACGGGCTTCGTCATCTTCTTGGCGATGAACGCCGCCGCCTCCTGCTCCATGCCGCCGCCTATCTCGCCGATGAGAACGACGGCGGAGGTTTTCGCGTCGGCCTCGAACAGCTCCAGCACGTCGCGCAAGGTCATCCCCAGGATGGGGTCGCCGCCCGCGCCGACGCACGTCGACTGGCCGATTCCGAGCCGGGTGAGCTGGTCGACCGCTTCATACACGAGCGTGCCGCTGCGCGAGACGACGCCCACGCTGCCCGGCGAAAAGACGTCGCCGGGCATGATGCCGACCTTGCACTCGCCGGGCGTGATCACCCCCGGGCAGTTGGGCCCGACCATGCGGGCGCCGCTCATGCGGAGCTGCCGCTTCACCTTCGCCATGTCGAGCGTCGGTATCCCTTCCGTGACGCAGACGATGACGGGGATACCGGCGTCCTGCGCTTCGAGGACGGCGTCGGCGGCGAAGGGGGCGGGAACGAAGATGAGGCTGCAGTTCGCGCCGGTCTCGGCGACGGCGTCGCGAACGGTGTTGAAGACAGGCACGCCTTCCGCGGTCTCGCCGCCGCGGCCGGGGGTGACGCCGGCGACGACGTTCGTGCCGTACTCGATGCAGCGTCGCGTCTGGAAGCTGCCCTCGCGGCCCGTGATGCCCTGGACAACGACGCGCGTGCTCGAATCAACGAGAATGCTCAAATCAGTCTCCCTCCGTCAGGTAGCTCGGCCAGTGCTCCGGCACCGCGATCGCGCCGCAGACCTTCTCGAAGAACTCGCACGGCCCCGCCTGTCCGATGACGGCGTAGATGTAGCCCATCTCCCGCATCGCCTCCAGGCACCTCATGAGCAGCGCCGCGCCGATCCCGCGCCCGCGGTACGCCGCGTCCACTCCTATCGGGCCGAACAGGCCGCGATACGTGCACTCGTACACGGCAAAGCCGACGATGGTCATGCCATCGAAGGCAACGAAGCAGGATACGGGCTGATGCGCGAAGGCGACGGCCGCTTCCTCCGCCCACAACGGCACCAGCCGCTCCTCGATGAACCTGCGGACGGCGGGCGCCTCCCACACCTTCGCGCGGCGCACGGTGATTCCCTGACGCCGCGCCGCGTCGACGAACGGCCCAGATGGAGGAAGCGACAGCAGCGGCGCAATCATGTCGATGGGGGGGCGCGGCTGCTCCATGCGCTACCTCGCCGACTCTCCCGTCGCCGCGGCGGCCTCGACCGCCTTTCGCGCCGCTTCCGCGAGTCCATCGGCGCGGATGAGAGGGAATTCGACGTCGCGCAGGATGCGCTCGCCCTCTTCCACGTTCGTGCCCGCCAGCCGCACGATCACCGGCACGTCGATCTTCATCGTCTTGTGGGCGTCGACGACCCCCTGCGCGATGATGTCGACGCGCGCCATGCCGCCGAAGATGTTGATCAGTATCGCCTTCACCTGGGGATCGGCCGTGAGCAGGCGGAAGGCGTTGACCACGCGCGACACGTCGTTCACGGTGCCGATATCGAGGAAGTTCGCCGGATCGCCGCCGACCTGCTTGATGGCGTCCATCGTCGACATGGCGAGGCCGGCACCGTTCACCACGCAGCCGATGTTGCCGGAGAGCTTCACGTAGTTGTTGATGCCCAGCTCCTGCGCCTGCACCTCCAGCGAGTCCTCCTCGTCGAGGTCGCGCAGGGCGGCGATCTCAGGGTGACGGAAGAGGGCATTGTCATCGAAGTTCATCTTGGCGTCGAGGGCGAGCAGCCGGCCGTCGGTGGTGACTACAAGGGGGTTGATCTCCGCCAGCGAGCAGTCGTTGGCGGCGAAGGCGTCGTAAAGGGCGGCCATGAGCTGCGTTGCCGGACGCAGCAAGTCGCCGGTGAGGCCGACGGCGAAGGCGAGTTGCCGCGCCTGGTAGGGCATCAGGCCGAACGCGGGGTCGATTGCGACGCGGTGGATCAGCTCGGGCGACTTCGCGGCTACCTCCTCGATCTCCATGCCGCCCGCCGCGCTGGCGATCATCACGGGGCAGGCGGCCGCGCTGTCGATGACGACGCTGAGGTAAAGCTCGCGCTCCGTCCGCACCTGCTCCTCGACCAGCACCTTCTTGACGACGCGGCCCTGCGGCCCCGTCTGCGGCGTCACCAGCGTCATGCCGATGACTTGGCGGGCGGCCTCGAAGGCCTGCTGCGGGGTGTCGGCGAGCTTGACGCCGCCCCCCTTGCCGCGACCGCCGGCGTGAATCTGCGCCTTGACGACGACGGGTACCGCGAGCTTTTCGGCGACGGCGCGGGCCTCGTCGGGCGTGGCCGCGGGCTCGCCGCGGGGCACGGGCACGCCGCATCCCGCGAGCATCTGCTTTGCCTGGTATTCGTGGACTTTCATGCGCCGGTGGCGGAGGGGGAGGGATTCGAACCCCCGTCCCGACAAGCGGGAAGCGGTTTTCAAGACCGCCGCCTTAAGCCACTCGGCCACCCCTCCCGCAGGCGCAAGTATAGAGCTACTACGCTGGCAGGATCAACGCGAGGCAAGAAAGGCGAAGGGGAAGAAGGAGACTACGGTCGATGCGCTAAGTGGTGCGGCTCGAACGCTTCCTTGCTCGCCGACGTCGCGTCTGATCGCCTGATCAGCTCGTCGCGCAGTATGAGCGTCGATTCCGGCGCCTCGATGAGGAACTTGATGTGACGGCCTTCCTTAGTGACATCGACCGTTACGTCTTCCCCTACCTTGAACCTTATTGCGCATATCTCGCGACCGGTTCCGTGCGCCGAAAGGACCTCGATGTGAATGTTATCGCCAACGGACAGACTTTCGCCGGTCCGTCTCCTCAACACCAACCTACCCATCTACCTCATCCTCCGTCCCGTGAAGACAAGCAAGGACCGGCTCCATTCACCTTTTCCCTGTCTTCACAGCTATCAATTACATTATAAAACTTAGCAAATAGCGTAGCAATGAGAAGACAGGCGATTTCGTCGCAATACCCATTTCCCAGGGAATTCCCGCTGAGCTCGTCCAGATACATTCCGTACACCATAATGCCACGTGGGGAGAGGAAGATATG